>NZ_CP145905.1:5665000-5965000 GCF_036894955.1 Paenibacillus sp. KS-LC4
CAAGGAACTTGTTTGTCACATTTTGTAGTGACAGTTGTATATGTTATCATCATTCTTCGACAGTGTCAACAGCTTATTTTATTGTTTATTTCTCAATATTTCTGCTGTGTAACTCGATGTCTCCGAAGCGACAAGAAGTAATATACCATGTCCATTTTCGAAATGCAACTACTTTCGCGAAAAACTTTTCATTTTTTTATAAACCCCCTCCTGAAACCTTATCCCTTATTATGAAAAAAAGCGCCGCGCACGTCCCAGAACCTAGGTGTGGCGGCACTTTTCGGCCAATTACGCTTCGTTTCCTTCCAATAAACGCAGCAATTCAGCTTCATCTTCAATTACGGTTATGCCTAGCTCCTTCGCTTTCGTGAGCTTGCTGCCTGCATTTTCACCAGCGATGACATAATCCGTCTTCTTCGACACACTTCCGGACACCTTCGCTCCGCACGCTTCGAGCTTCTTTGCAGCTTCGTCGCGGCTCATTCCCGATAAGGTTCCTGTAATGACTACGGTTTTGCCGCTGAATACACTATCTTCCCGCACAACGGCTTTATGCTCGGCTTCCGCCCTTACCCCGGCAGCCCGCATACGAGCGATGCTTTCAGCCATAACCGGGTCGGCAAAGAAGCTTACAATACTCTCCGCTACAATACTGCCGATATCAGGCAGCTCAACCAGCTCTTCCACCGAAGCCGACATTACAGCATCCAAGCTGCCATAATGATCCGCTAGCGTCCGCGTCGTAGACTTTCCTGTGTTCGGAATACCGAGCGCATATAGAAATGCCGTCAAATCACGGCTTTTGGACTTCTCAAACGCATCAAGAAGCTTACGCGCCTTCCGTTCCCCGAACCGTTCCAGCTTAATTAGATCGTCATACTCCAGCGCATATAGATCGGCAGGATCATGAACCTTGCATTCTGTATACAGCTGCTCAGCCGTCATAACGCTGAATGTATCAATGTCCATCGCATCCCGCGAGGCAAAATGCGTAATGCGACCAATCATTTGCGGCCCACAGCCTAAGCGGTTGTTGCAGAACAAATGCGCGCCGCGCTGCTCAAGCTCCGTGCCACAGGAAGGACACTGCTCTGGAAATACGATTTCCTGGCCCTCTATTTCATCGGTTTTGCCGAGAATTTCTGGTATGACATCATTGGAGCGACGAATAGTAACGAATGTACCAAGCGCAAACTTAAGATTTTTCCGTTCGATATCGCCAATATTATTGAGCGTACAGTTTTGTACAGTAACACCTGCAAGCTCCACAGCTTCGACGCGGGCGACGGGCGTTATTTTGCCGGTACGGCCAACTTCCCAAGAAACGGATTGCAGTATAGTTGCCGCTTCTTCCGCCTCGAACTTAAACGCGACCGCCCAACGCGGGAACTTGTCTGTGTAGCCGAGAGCTTCCCGAGTACGGATATCCGTAAGCTTGACCACAGCTCCATCTATTAGATAATCGAGATCGTTACGGCCCTCTGCCAAGCGCTCCAGCTCAGCAGCTACCTCTTCAATCGTGTCAAAATAAACCGCATATGGATTTACTTTAAACCGATTGTCCCGCAAAAACTGCTGCATTTCCTGATGGGTGGTGAATGCCAGCTCCTCTGAATAGCCTATATTGTAGAAAAATGCGCTCAGCTTCCGCTCCGCAGTCGTCTTCGGATTTAAGTTGCGCAGGGCACCCGCTGCTGCATTGCGCGCATTTTTGAGCGGCTCAGCTGCCGTCTGGTTGTACTTCTCCAGCACCGACAGCTGCATAATTCCCTCGCCTTGCACCTCGATCAAACCTTCTCGATAAGGAATGGTGAGAGGGACTGAGCGAATCGTCTTCACCTGTGCCAAAATTCCTTCCCCTATCGCGCCATTGCCCCGCGTAGCCGCCTGAGTCAGCTTGCCATCCTCATAGGTCAAATTCAACGTCAATCCATCAAACTTCAGCTCTATCACATAGCTTGGGTCTGGGAGCGGATCAACATCCGGATTTTTCGTATTATAATCGTTAACTGCCCGCAGCATTCGCTGGTTCCAGGCATGCAGCCCTTCGATGTTTTGCGCCTTGTCCAGGCTCCATAGCTTGGCACGGTGACGATGCGGCTCAAAGCCCTTAAGCAGTTCTCCCCCAACACGCTGTGTTGGAGAATCCGGCAGCACGATTCCCGTCTCCTTCTCCAATGCAACCAGCTCATCATAAAGCTTGTCATAGTCTGCATCGTCAATGGACGGCTGATCCAGCGTGTAATACTGGTAGTTATGAGCCGTAATTTCATCAATTAATGTAATCATACGTTCGGTTTGGGCAGGTGTAGCTGCAGCTGCTTCCGCTTGGTTCATTTCCACAGCAAATGTCCCCTTTCAATAATGAGCTAAACTTTCGTTATTGGCGCAAAGCCTGCAAGCAGTCGTTTCACTCCTGTCGGAGCGGGAAAAGCGATCTGAAGCTCCATGTCATTGCCTGTTCCTTTCACAGATACAATAACGCCTTCGCCCCATTTGCCGTGGGCTACTCGGTCGCCAGCAGCGAACTGCTTCGCGCCTGCATCTCCAGAAGCGCCCGTCACTCCTGCACCAGCTGCTTGCGGCGTGCTTACTCGAACACCGCTGCTTGAGCTCGTACCAAGCGATCGGCCGCCTGAGCCAAGCCCGCCAGTTGCCGCAGGACGCGAAGGAGCTGTGCGCCCACCTGAGCCAAAGCCAGCCGAGCTCCCAGCGCCGTATCTGCCTCCTCCTCCGCTGCGGCCAAAACCGCCCGAAGCGGAGGCATCCTTTTTGAGCTCGCTAGGCACTTCATCCAAAAAGCGCGAAGGCATATTCGATGCCGTGCGTCCAAACAAGGTACGCATCCGGGCCGATGTCATAAACAGCTGCTTCTCTGCCCTTGTAATGCCTACATAAGCAAGTCGTCGTTCTTCCTCCAGCTCATCATTGTCGTTCAAGGCACGGCTATGTGGAAAGATGCTCTCCTCCATGCCAATAATAAAGACAACAGGGAACTCCAAGCCTTTGGCGCTATGCATCGTCATCAGCACGACAGCGTCGCTTGGGGCGGCATTGCCTTGCTCATCCTGCTTATCCATAGAATCAATATCGGCGATGAGAGCAAGATCTGTCAGGAAGGACACGAGCGTCTTGTCTTCGTTGCGCTTCTCAAAGTCCATCGTAACGGACAGGAACTCGTCAATATTTTCGACCCGTGCCGTCGATTCTAATGTTTTCTCGCGCTGAAGCTCCAGCTTGTACTGGGTCATCTCCAGCACCTTCTCCGTCAGCTCCGTCACCGATAAATAATCGACCATACCGGCAAGGTTGCTGATCATAATATAGAACTCTCCAAGCAGCGCTTGCGTGCGGGCATTGATATCCAGTCCCTGTAGGTTGCCCAAAACGTTAAAAATCGAAGTGCCGCTCCGCGCGGCCTCCTCGGCCAGCTTGCCAACCGTCGTATCACCAATGCCACGCTTTGGCACATTAATGACGCGTGCAAGACTAATATCGTCATCCGGATTGGAAATTAGCCGCAAATAAGCGAGCAAATCTTTAATCTCTTTACGATCGTAGAACTTGATGCCGCCGACGATTTGATAAGGGATATCCGATTTAATCAAAATTTCCTCTATAACCCGTGACTGTGCATTCGTCCGATACAAAATAGCGTGATCCCCAAATTTACGGCCGCTATTTTTATTTTTGCGAATCTCACCTGTAACAAAATAACCCTCATCATGCTCGGAATCCGCCTGATACACTGTAATTTCGTCTCCGGCACCTTGATCGGTCCAGAGGTTCTTCGGCTTGCGCCCGGTGTTCAGGCTGATGACCGCATTCGCCGCATTCAAAATATTGGCCGTAGAACGATAGTTCTGCTCCAGCATAATCGTCCGCGCTTCAGGATAATCGCTCTCGAAATTCAAAATATTCGTAATGTCCGCCCCGCGCCAACGGTAAATCGACTGATCGCTGTCACCGACGACGCAAATATTGTGATGCTTGTCAGCAAGCATGCGGCACAGCATGTATTGCGCACGGTTCGTATCCTGATACTCATCGACATGGAGGTAACGAAATTTGTTCTGATAAAAATACAGTACATCCGGTACTTCCTGAAACAATTGAATGGTCTTCATAATCAAATCGTCGAAATCGAGCGAATTATTGCTTTTGAGCCGCTTCTGATAGGACTTGTATACCTTTATGACGATATCCTGAAAATAGTCCCCCGCCTTCTGCTCATAACGCTCCGGCGTAAGCAGCTCATTCTTCGCTGCGCTGATGGAGGCTTGAACGGCCTTTGGCTCGAACTTCTTCGTATCGAGGTTTAGGTCCTTCATGCAATTACGAATAACCGACAGCTGATCGCCAGAATCCAAAATGGTAAAATTCGAGGTAAAGCCTATTCGGTCGATATCCTTGCGCAAAATCCGTACACACATCGAGTGAAAGGTAGATACCCAAATATCATTGCCCGACGGGCCAATCAGTGCGCTAACTCTGTCCCGCATTTCACGCGATGCCTTATTCGTAAAGGTAATCGCCAAAATGCTCCAAGGCGCGACGCGCTTCTTCTCGATTAGATAAGCGATCCGATGGGTTAATACGCGGGTTTTGCCACTGCCCGCTCCAGCCATAATCAACAGCGGCCCATCGGTTGCTTTTACCGCTTCGCGCTGCGGGGAATTAAGCTTCTGTACCGCCTCGTCGATGCTTATAAAATTAAACATGGTCGTACTCCTTTGTTCGCATTTGTTCGCCTATCAATAGTGTAGACAACGGGCCGTGAAGTGTCAATTTGCAAACACAATTAATCGTCTAAACCGCCAATTGTTTTTATTTCAGCTAGGCTTCGTTTCTTATATGCTTGCGAATGATGCTGTGAACGGCAGGGACAGTAGCCAGCGCCGCCTCCAAATCCGCATAAATAATATTGCCAACGATGACGGTATCGCAAGCTGCCGCCGCCTCTGCCGCCTTCTCTGCACTATCAATGCCGCCGCCATAGAACAGCTGGGCCTGCGCAATGGTGTCATATGCTTTTTGAACGAGCGACATGTCTCCGTACTGACCGCTGTATTCCAAATAAATGACTGGCAGGCGCATGAGCCGATCCGCCATTTGCACATGTGCCAGCACCTGCTCCTCGTTCAGCCCGGCATTTGCTCCTGTCAGCTTGGCGGCGGTCGCTTCCCCATTCAAAATAATATAACCTTGCGCCGCCGTTTCCTCCCAAGGAATGAAGGAGCCGAATGCTTGCAGCCCTTCTGTCTGGCGGCCATTGATCCACTCAGCCCTGCTCGTGTTCAATACAAGCGGCACGAAATAGCCGTCGAAGCCGGGCACCGCCGCATCCATCGTCGACACCTCCAGCGCGCAATCTACCGCATAACGGCGAATGCGCGACATTAAATCTACGGTATTCTCAAACGTCACGCCGCTTGAGCCGCCTACTAGCACCGCATCCGTGCCCGACATGCAAATGGCATCCAGCTCCTCGTCTGAGATGCTGCGCTCCGGGTCCAGCTTAAATACATGTCTCCAACCTGCATACCAGTGTGCGTCCATCCTCATCATTACCCCGCTTTATCCTTATCCGTTATTCAGCTCACTTATCGTTATGAGTGCTTCAGTTATTTCAGTAACTATGGCTCTAAATTGCAGCCTGCTTCTTCCTATGCTAAGCGAGCCGCATGGCGGTGTCAAACCGCTTGAGAAGCCCCCATTACAGGTTAGACCTCCCGTTCCCAGCGCTCTTCCAGAAGCTCTTTATTCGACAACGTTTGCAGGCGCGTTTCTTGCAGGACAAAGCCCATTTTTTCATAAATTCTTCTTGCTGAGACAAGCTCAAAATTCGTCCAGAGCGTAATTTTCTTATATCCCGACTCCTTACAAAAAGCAATCGCCTTCTGAACGGATATAATCGGCGTCTTCTGCACGATATGCTCGTATCATTCTGCCACCCCTCCTTTGCCTTCAAAAAAGCCGGCACTGCGTTTCCCGCAATGCCGGCTCTCCTCTTTTCGCTTTGTTATTTCACCAATTGTCCGCGTGTTACGCCGATTTGGTTTGTTGCCTTCAGCGTGCGCCATACTTTCGTTCCCGTAATCCGCCCATCAAGCGCATCGCGGTAAAGGGACAATACTTCCGTTACCCGCTCCGGCGTTTCTTCCAAAAACTCGACGCGGAAGGATGGGATGCCCAGCTCCAAAAACTGCTTAATATATTCAGCTCCCGATTGCTCAATCGCATTGTACACGGTATTGCGGCAGCCTTCGTCTACGCGAACCGGATGGGACATGCCAATACGGTCCTGCAAGGAAGCACGTGAATCCTCACATGGCCGTCCACAATTCGTGAAGTTGGTGCCTTCACTCATAAAGGTGCAATAGACGCAATGCTCCGTATGGAACATGGGCAAATGCTGCTGGATGACAACTTCCAGCTTCGCCGTGTTAGCCTTGTTCAGCATATCCATCATTTGCTGAATGTTCAGGTCATAGGACGGTGTTATCATATCGAGGCCAACTTCTTCAAAAAGCTTTACCGTCTTGTGATTAGCTACATTCAGCGAGAAATCGCCAATCAGCTTAGGGAATGGCTGATCGGGGTTCTCGGCCTTGGCGCGCAAATAATAATACAGCGCGCCCGTATTGCGGACAAGCACAGCGTCTGGCTTAAGCTTCAAAATGTTGGCATGGTAGCCGTTCTCACCTGGCATATGAATGCGCGGTGTTGCCAGAGCGATAGGCTTGCCTGCCGCTCGCGCCAGCTCTACTGCCGCCGGAAATTGCTTAATAAATTCAAAATCAGCGTAAATCATATCGACATCGGCGGCAATCGCCGCTTCGACTTGAGGCAAGCTGCGGCATAGAGCCGTCAGGCGCGGCGCAAGATCGCCTTCGTGCGAATAGCCGGAGGCAGCGGCTGGAACAGCCTGTCGATCCGCGGTGTCTGCCAGCGGGTCGATGTTATTTTTCACATAAACGGGCGGCTTTGGTCGTTCTCCAGCCAAATGCTCCACCGCCTCGCGGCGCATCCGGTTAAGCTCGCGCACGGGCACAATCAGCTCGCCCTCCAGCAGCACTTCCAAATGGTCAAGCTGATAAACCGTTCCGCCTAGACGGCCCAGCTGATCATTAAGCAGCTCGGCATCCATCGGACGCTTCTGCGCCTGCTCCAGCAGTAGCTCAGATACGACCTCTACCGTCGTCCCCTTCTGCATATCCGTCCATATTGTGCGCAGCGGCTCGCCTAGCTTGCCCGTTACCGAAACATGAAGCGGGAACACGCGGTAAGGCTTCTCCGTCTCATAGGTCGCACGCAGACGCTTATCAAGCGCAGGATCATTCGTTTTCCATACCCGATCGCCTACATGCACCTTGCGCAAATCAACGTCGCTGCGACCTGGAACGAGCTCCAGCAGCGTGCCTTCCTGCGCCTCGCCTTCAATCTTCACGCCTTGTCGGCGAATGTCATAGACGCGGCCGCCCTCTTCCTTCTTCGTCGGATCTCCGGCATCGAAGACGACGCCATCGCCGCGCTTAAGCGGAGCTTCCAGACGGACGGTTACAGCATCGCGAAGAATACGTTCGACACGGCCAATAAAGACGCCGCGGCTTTTGGGAAACGTGCCTTCTACTAGCATTTTGTTGTTCGTGCCCGACAGGAAGCCGTGTGTGAAGCCGCGCGAGAAGCTTTGCTGCAATTCGCGAACCTCCTCTACCGATGGCTTCGACAGGTCGCCGTCAAAATATTTATCAATCGCCTTACGGTATTTGCTGACCACATTGGCAACGTATTCCGGGCTTTTGAGACGTCCTTCGATTTTGAAGGAGACGACGCCCGCCTCAATCAACTCGGGCACGAGGTCAATTGCCGCCAAATCCTTCGGCGACAGCAAATACGAAATGTCGCCCATCGGCTGATGCTTGCCATCGACCATCAGGTCATAAGGCAGACGGCAGGCCTGCGCGCATTCGCCGCGGTTTGCCGAGCGTCCGCCCCACATTTCCGAGGTCAGACACTGGCCAGAATACGATACGCATAGCGCTCCATGCACAAAAACCTCCATAGGAAGCTTCGCCTGCTCGCCGATTGTTTTAATTTGCTTGAGGTTATTTTCGCGGCCAAGAACGACGCGCTCCATATTAAACGGCTTCGTAAACTCCACCGCCTCTGGAGAAGTAATCGTCATCTGCGTCGAGCCATGAATCGGGAAATCCGGGGAAAGCTCGCGAATGAGCTTCACGAGTCCCAAATCCTGTACGATAACCGCGTCTACACCTGCATCTATACACATTTCAATGAGCGCTTGCGCATCGCGCAGCTCGTCCTCAAATACGAGAATGTTGAAAGTCAAAAAGCCCTGCACGCCGTAGCTGTGCAAAAAGGCCATAATCTCTGGCAGCTCCTCGCTGCGGAAATTATTCGCTCTCGCACGCGCATTGAATTTTTCCACACCAAAAAAGACAGCATCCGCGCCGTTCGCAACCGCCGCCCGCATACATTCCCAGTCACCTGCCGGAGCAAGCAACTCTACATCTTCACGCCTTATATTTGCTTTCATAATACCGCACATTCTCCTCAATAGTTAGCAATCTGTTGCTACTAGTGTAACAAACCGCCGCCAGCTATTCCACCATACATTGTTGACAAAATAGGAGATTCATAAGCAGAAGACTGCAAAAGCGCTATTTTATCAATCATTTATGAATCATTTAAGAAACGATGCCTTTTAGAATACCTCCTTATCGAAAGGTTGATAGTGAACCGTTATAGCTTCGTATAGATTCTCTTTATACGGTATGATAATCGTAGCGCTATCCTCTATAAACGGAGCCAACATACGAACGTCAAATTTTCCCCAGCCCACATCTACAGGAATTTTCGCGAGAAGCTTCTTTAAATCTGTCGTATATACTTCAATCATCATGGTTTGATCCTTAAAATGAAGGTTGTAGCCCTCGATGCTTAATCGTTTATTATGCTCCAATGTTACGAGTGCTCCATAACGACTAATTGTCACATCAGCCGCTTCTTCAAAGGGAGCCTCCGGATTAGCACGCTTCAGCATTCGAACCTCTTTCTCAATCGAATTTACTTCTTCGCTCACACCATCACTCTGCTCTTTTTCCTTATCTATTAAGGTAACCTCCATATTTAGTTTATTAAAGAAAAGAGTATACGAAGGGTCTTTCGTTTCAGACACCTCTAAACCAAGATCTTCATTCCAAGTCCCTAATGGGAGATACAAGTTATTGCCCCTTCTAATGACTTCATTACCTTTCATCGAGAGTGATGCTCGACGTTCATATCGAGAAAAAGATATATTTTCTTTACCTACAGAATAATCAATATGGAAGGCTTCGGAAAATTCCTTCAAAGGGACATAATACTGCTCATTCAGATAAAAAGCATTTTGCTCCTTCGACTCAAGCACAATACGACCTGCTTTAATGGCTACTGGAACAGCGACTATAAAAAGATCGTCATTACTAAAGGTTGTCCAGCCCGCATACATAAACTCATCTAAATAAGGATCATATTCAGCTCTTATACTCGAAAGACTTGAAAAGCTGGTGAAGTACATCGGATAATCAGAAATGATGTCTATATTATGTTCACCAACATATAGATCGTCGGAAACCCAAGTTACCCCCGTCATCTCTTTGTTATAGGGCGATTTATATTTTTTAAGCCATTGAAACTTTTCCAAGCTAATCATATGTACGACGGAGGACTCCAGCTTTTTGCCTTTGTTGGTTTCTACCGTTAACAGCAGATTTTTTTCATGAGGCGAAGCGAATGCCTTAATATTGGAGGCGTAGCCTTCGAAGAAAACGCTAGTTTGCCCGTCTTTAATAGCTGTTACTTTCCATTTAGAGGGATTGAACCTTCGATTTTCCTCCAGCGTTACTTTTACACCTCCTGCTGTAAATGTACGGGTACGTATTTTTTCAGCAGCATCATACTTGGCCTTGTTTACTGTAACTTTTATATTCTTCCCCCTATCTCCACCAAATTTTAATTGATAACAATCTTTGAGATTCGCATCAGAACAATAAACAATATAATTTCTACCTTCTGGAAAAGGCTCCATGCTATATTCGGTCATCCCAACCTGATAGCTTCCAAGCATGACTCCTCCTGTAAAAACAGGTTTATTATCGGACAATGAATAAAATTCCGCACTTGAGCCCTTTGACTCAATAGAATACAAGCCAACTCTTGAATACAAATGAGCATCTTGATTTTGATTCAATGAAAATTCTCTGACCTTCCTTAAAGAAAGCGTGGCATAATCAAACTCATAAATGACTACCACCCTTTGCTTCGATTTATTTATTAAATCTATCAAACCATACCCTTTAAGACCTGAAGGAGTGTCCTCAACAGCACTCGCTATTCCGTTGTGTAAATACCCATTACGGACTTGCGGAAGTAAAGAGTCATCAGTAAACCTATAATCCGCACGTTTAACCAAGCCTGTATCGTAGCTTATTTTATAGGTTGTTAAATTAACCGAGTCACCAAAAACCCAATAATCAAAATCAATCATATGCCTTATTCTTTGTTTCTCCGTCGCAGGAGCTTCCGCCATCCCTAATGCAGGCAACGAGGAAAATATGATGATTAAGCTCAACAGCATCTTGATTGACGTATTTATACGCATTATGCATCCCCCTGAACAATAAGCTTCTATAGCAAAACACCCCGCATTATGAGGAGTGAGGCTCCAAATGCGGGATGAATGACAGTATTCCATAACGGCTTCTAAACATGCTTTCTTGCGCTTTGTTTACTTCGCAGCCTCTTCGTTCTCAATCTTCTGTCCATCGCTCAGCGTATGCTGACCGGAGACGACTACGCTCTCTCCCTCTTTCAGCCCTTCCAGCACTTCCTGATAGACGCCATTGATACGTCCCAGTTTAACGGCACGCTTCTCAGCTGTACCTGCATTGGACAGCATAACGAAGGTTTCGCTGCCATCACGCACAATGCTCAGCGATGGAACAGCAATTACATTCTCCTCTGCAACGGTCGTCAGCTCCACCTGAACGCGACTTCCGGGCTTCAGTACGCCATCCGCATTGTCCGTTGTAAGCTCAAGCGCGTACATTCTCGTTTTTGCATTAGGCACTGAGGCGAGATAGACCACTTTCGCTTTTTTCTTCACAGATGGATTTTCCGCATTGTAGTAGACAAGTTCTGACTTGCCGCGGGCCAGCTCGGCTGCTGGTTCGCTAAGCTCCGTTTTAATCGAAATTTGCTTCACGTTCTGCACGACAGCTACTACTGTACCTGCGTTTATCGTCATGCCCTCGCTCACGGCAAAATCAGTAATCGTACCGCTCGCTGGAGCGGTAATTTGATAGCTGTCCAGCTGAAGATCAGCCTGCTCCACAGCTAATCTCGCCGCATCGATTTGGGACTGCAAGCCCGCAAGCGAGCTGCCATTATCCAAGTCGGCAAGCTGCTGCTTCGCCGACTCCAGATTACGACGTGCGGCATCAATCAAATTTTGATCATCACCGGCACTCGCCTGAATGTACTGCGTCTCCAGACTAGCAATATTATTAAGCAAGGTAGAACGACCTGTTGCAATTTCCTGCTTAGCCTTTACTAGAGATTGCTCGGCAGCTGACAGGCTGGTTTCCGCACGCTTACGATCCAGCACTGCGAGATTCGACTCCAATTGAATGATAGCTTCTCCTTTGTTAACGGTGTCGCCATTGCCCTTAAGCACGCGAGCAATTTTGCCGGAAGCCATTGTCGGAATGTCCAGACGAACCGAGGCGCTTACCTCAGCTACCTGCTCGCGCGGATTTCCCATGCTGTGCTTGGCTACCGCCTCTGTTTTAATGACTGTCACTTGCTGCTCTACTGCTGTCTCTTCTGCAGCAGGTGCGGCGCTTGAGCATCCCGCAGCCATTAAAGCCATTGCAAACACGGCTGCGAGAGCCGCTTTGCTTCGCCGCTCCTGCTTGATCAAACGAAAAAACATATATTCCAGCTCCCCTCTTTATTGTTAACCCTCTTAACCATTTATGTGCCAAGCAAAAACGACTTCGTCGTTCTTCTAGGACGTGCGCAAAGCTTTGTCGGAGAAATATAAGCCTGTTTATAAGAGAAAAATTTATAAAGGCTTATATTTTAAATGTTTAGCCTTCCAAATGGGCAGGCTTATTAAAATCCACTGGTGTTGCTTGGCCCTTTCCTTTGCGGAACAGCTTATTGCTAATCGCCTCAAGCATCTCATATACGACTGGTACAACTACAAGCGTAAGCAGTGTAGATGTAATCAAGCCGCCGATAACAACGACCGCTAGCCCTTTAGAAATAAGTACACCTTCACCAGTGCCCATTGCCAGAGGTATCATCGCTACTATCGTTGCGCCTGCTGTCATAATAATCGGACGCAGCCGGACTCTTCCTGCTTCAACCAGCGCATGGCGGACGGAGAAGCCATCATGCCGCAGCTGCTGCGCTCGGTCGAGCAATACGATCGCATTGGTAACGACGATGCCGATCAGCATCATAAATCCTATGAGGGATGTAATATTAATTGATTCATTCATAACCAGCAGGCCCAGCAAACCGCCAATAATCGCGAGCGGCAGCGAGAACAGAATCGCGAACGGCGTGCCGGCATTGCCGAAGCACAGAACCAGTATAAAATAAACAATAGCGATGGATACAGCCATAGCCATAAACAGCTGCGTAAAGCTTTTGGTGATGTCCTCCGTCACGCCTTTTACCTCGGTAGATACACCTGCTGGAAGCTCAATTGCATCCAGCGCAGCCGCCACTCTTGTGCTGACATCATTTTGATTTGCTGCATCAATGGTAGCCGTCATCTTCACGATCTGCGAGCGCGATTCCCGGCTCAATGCAGCAGGGGCCTGTACTTCCTCCACTTTGGCCACCTCTTGCAAATAAACGATGCCTGCCGTCTGCGATAAAATCGGCATTCTGCCAAGCTTATCCAGCGAGCCTTTATCTTCATCGCGAAGCTTGACCACTGTGGAATACAAAACATTATTAAAGCGAATATCGCCAAGACGCTGCTCTGCAAGCCACATCCGAACGGAATCTCTGACATCAGCAGGATTAAGTCCAAGCTCTCTAGCCTTCGTCTGCGAAACGGTAATGCTTATTTCCGTTTTGGCGTCGCTAAGCGTATCCTTGATTTTTGTAAGCTCAGGGAATTCCTTCATTTTATCCTTGACGAGTGCGGCACCCTGCTCAAGCACCTCTTGATTGTCACCTTTCAGCACATAAGAGAAGGTTCCTCCGTTAAGTCCTCCACTGCCACTTGCTGTCTCTCCCGTTACTTCCGTGCCCTTCGGCAACTGATTTTTAATCAGCTCCACATAGTTGTTCAAGACCGCAGTAGCATTCTCTGCTTCGCTGATCTCAGCGGTAAGCAAGGTTGTATAAGGAACGGTATCGTCACTATCCGCATATCCAACCAAGGACTCCACGAAGGTGAACACGGGGTCGCCCTTGCTGTCCTTGGCATCCAGCAGCATTTTCTCAATTTCTCGCGACTGCATGTCATTGCTTTCAAGTGACGTTTCATAAGGATACTTCACTTGGAAGTAAACGAGCTTCTCCGGACCACCCGAAGGCAGGAAGTTAACTGCCAAATTCGGAATTGTAATCGCCATCGTCATAATCAGCATGACAAGCGACAGCAGCAAGGTTTTGATCCGATGAGACAAGCACCATACTAGAATACGCTCATATAGACGCGTCACTTTGCCGTCATGCGCATGCTCGTTGTGCTTAATCTGCTTGCGGCTGCGCAGTACGAGCAGCTTTGTCATCATAGGAATGACCGTCAGCGCCACAACGAGTGAAGCAAGCAGAGCACATGATACCGTCAGCGCAAATGGTCGGAACATCTGGCCAACGATTCCGCCAACAACTGCGAGTGGCAGGAACACGCCTGCCGTAACGAGCGTCGAAGAGGTAATCGCCATGGAAACTTGGCGGGTAGCCATAAGAATGACGGAATCGCCGCGCTCCTGCGCTTTTTCCAGATTGCTGTATATGTTCTCAATGACGACGATACTATCATCCACAATTCGCCCAATGGCGATGAACATACCGCCAAGCGTCATAATATTCAGCGTAATATTCATGGTCGACATCATAATCAGCGTAATCAGAATCGAGAGTGGAATCGAGACGAGAACGATCAATGTCATCCGAATATTGCGAAGGAATAGCAGAATCATAAGCGAGGCAAGAGCAATTCCGATAAAGCCTTCTTTTAAAATGCCGCTGATCGACTTTCTAACCTCATCTGCGCCATCGTAAATTTTTTGGAATGTAATCGCTGGCTGCTTGGTCTCCCAATCGGTGAGCACCTTATTGACTTCATTGGAGAAATCTACCGCATTGGCTTCGCTCATCTTATAAAGACGAATGCCCAGCGCAGGCTGATTGTTGTAGCGGGCAATAAACTTCGATTCGTTCACAGCCTGAACATCTCCCAAATCCTGAAGCAGCACCGTTTGGCCGGTCCTCGTGGCAAACTCCAAATTTCGCAGGCCGTAAATGCTGTTCAAATCGCCACTCACCCGTGCCATCTGCGTTTTGCCGTCCAGCTCTACAGTACCGACTGCACCATCCGTCAGAGCGGATTGAATGGCACTGGTTACCTCTACAGCCGATAAGTTGAACACGGATAAAGCATCTGCATCCAGCAATATATCGAGCGAGGTTGAACTAACGCCAATAGAATTAACATGGTCAATACCATTAACACCTTCCAGCGATGGCTTAATGCTATCGTCGTAAAGCTTGTTGAGCTCCATTTGCGACATGCCTTCCCCAGCATATAGCGTTAAGTAATAAGCAGGCTGGGAGGAAAAGCCGAAGGTCATTACCTTTGGCGTACTTGTGCCAGCCGGAAGCGCTACCTCCTGCAGCAGACTTTCCAGCTCCGTCTTTTTCTCCTTTACATCGTAGCCCTGTTTGAACTGGACAATGATGCTGGAAATATTATCGCTAGATGTCGAGCTGAGTGTATCGAGCCCTTGTATGTTCGCGATTTTATCCTCAATCGGCTTCGTCACCTCATCCATTACATCCATTGGCGGTGCCGGATATGAGGTCTGAATCATGACGACTGGAAACGAGATATCGGGAATCGTCTCCATTTTCAGAGTCGCCGTTGCGTATAGCCCCCCTCCTACAAGCAGGGCAATCAATATAACCATTGCAGCCACTTTATTCATCGAAAAGCGGATTAAACCATTCAACCAGAACCCCTCCTACTCGCGTGTATACCTCAACGTTAAACTTTCTGTATGAACATAACGTGAACCATGCAAAAAAAATGATACAGGCAGCCCTTTTTTTTGCGTGGTACGCATTTGTAGAAGTAGAATGGCAAGCTATCGGGGGAGGCAAGCGGCTGCTTAAGACCGTCAGGATATGCGTTTTTTGGCTGCCATGCTCGGCAGCGTCACGTCTACGCGCGCACCGCCTTCCACCCGGTTTGTAATACGGATGACGCCTTTATGCAAATTTACAATTTTCTGGGCTATGGAGAGGCCAAGGCCGCTTCCGCCCAGCTTTTTGCTGCGCGATTTGTCCGCCTTATAAAATCGTTCAAACAGCCTAAAGCCGTCTTCGTCAGGAAACCCGCTGCCGTTGTCGGACACGGATACTTTAATGCTGTCTGTATCCAGGCTCATTTCAATGCGTATATATCCGCCTTCCGGCGCAAATTTAATTGCATTGCCGATTATATTTATCCATACTTGGCTAAGCCCATCCTCATCGGCATTAATTTTCACATGCGGCAGCTCCAGTATCATTTCAATTGATTTTTCGGACCACTGCGGCTCGTAGACCAAAATAACTTGGCGCAGTTGCTCATCGAGATCGTAGGTAACCGGATCAAATGCGGGCACTGCCGAATCCAGCTCCGCCAGCCTAAGCAAATTATCGCTAAGGCGCGACAGACGCTGGCTTTCTGTATAAATAATGTTTAAATATCGCTGCTTCTGCTCGGGATTCTCCACCGCATCCATCATAAGCATTCGCGAAAATCCGGCAATTGACGTCAGCGGCGATTGAATCTCATGCGAGACGCTGCTCACAAATTGCCCCCGCAGTTCATCCATCTGCTCAATTTCCTTCGCCATGCTGCTAAAGCTTTGAGCCAGTTGCCCGAGCTCATCTGTACGCTTGCCTGATCTTAGCTGAATGTCAAAGCGCCCACTCGCCATCCGCTCTACCGCCTGCTTCATTTCTTTAAGCGGACGCACCAAATAGATGGCGGCCACAAAGATGCACAGACCGCCCACTCCGAGCACAACAGCAAGCGCAACGAAGAGCATCTGATTGAAAATAACTGTCTTGCTCGTCGGCTGGTGTACAAACAACGCGTACGTTTTATGATTAGAAGTAAATGGCATCCCGAGCACGAGGCCTTTGCCTTCCGTAAGCCCAATATCAAAATACACAAACGGCTCGCCCTTTAATACTGATGCCGAAATGCTGCCTCCGGGAGCAATGCCAAATTCCGCAAACAGCTTCCCCTCCTCGGTGAGCCAGCCCTTGTCATCCATAACCATATATTTATAGTTCGGGGTAGGCTCTAATAGCGTAACAATTTGCTTCGCTTCCTCTATGCCATACTGCTCATATAAAGCGGCAATCGAATGGCCGTATTGCAAGACATCCTTCTGAACCTCGGTGATCACCTGGTCCTTAAACAGCGTAATCGTAATGAAGAAGGCGCTGACCAGACCAATCAGCACCGCTGTTATAAAACTAATAATAACCCTTACATATAAGGTTCTTAGCATGCGTCCACCATTTCGAGCCTGTAGCCAAGCCCCCGCTTGGTCACAATCGTAAACGGTGCATCCAATTCTACAAAACGTTCGCGCAATCGTTTAATATGTACATCCACTGTCCGCTCATCGCCGAAAAACTGCGGACCCCAAATTTGGCTGATCAGCTCGTTGCGCGTGAAAATTTTTCCCGGGTTGCCCGCTAGCTTGAACAGCAGCTCGAACTCCTTCAGCGGCAGCGCTACCCGTACCTGCCCCTGAATCATCTCAAACGTGTGCCGGTCCAGCACAAAATCACCCAACTGCAGCCGCATAGACGCCTCAATCCGGTAGCGCTTCAACAATGCCCGAACGCGCAGCACAAGCTCATAGGGCTCGAAAGGCTTCACCATATAATCATCGGTTCCCAGGCCAAACGCTTTGATTTTTTGATTAATTTCACGCTTTGCTGTTACCATCAGTACTGGGACATTCGGGTATTCTTCCTTTACAAATTTGCATAGCTCCCAGCCATCCATGAAGGGCATCATCACATCCAGCACTACTAAATCTGCTTTTTGCTTTCGCAGCAGCCGCATGGCCTCTTTGCCGTGACTTGCCTGAATCGTCTGAAATCCCTCACTGCTAAGCTGTGCGTGCATGAGCTCGCGTATATCTGGATCATCATCTACCAGCATGACACTTGCCATCTCTTTGTTCCTCCCGCTCTCCTGTGGCTTTCCCATTATTTTCGGCAGCTTCTTTACAAAATTATAGCCTAAAGATAGAAAAAGCTGTCAAGTATTATCTTTATCTTGTACGTATGAGCGGGCTTTAGGTAACCTTTTGTTTTGTTTATATGCAATTATGTCAAATTTGCAGTTTTCATTAGATATCGGCAATTAGGCAATGGTATAATGGGAATTAGCTTTTCTTATAAAATAGGAGGAATGATTGCACATGAAATTAGGAGTATTCAGCGTGCTTTTCGCACAGAAGTCTTTTGAAGAAGCGCTCGATTACATAGCTGCCAAAGGATTGGATGCTATTGAAATCGGCACTGGCGGTTACCCTGGCACAGCCCACTGTGATCCTGATGCCCTGCTTGCCGATGAGGAAAAGTTGAAAGCGTTTAAGCATGCGGTAGAATCACGCGGCCTGATCATCAGCGCCCTGAGCTGCCATGCTAATCCGCTGCACCCACAAAAGCATTTAGCTGCTGCGGATGACGCTACGATTCGCAAAACGATTGAGCTCGCAGGCCGCCTCGGCGTTCCTGTCGTAAATACATTTTCCGGCTGCCCCGGCGACCACGAGGATGCTAAATATCCGAACTGGCCGGTTGCACCTTGGCCAAACGATTTCCAAGAAATTTTGGCTTGGCAGTGGGAACACAAGGTTATCCCTTATTGGACTGAGATCGGTGCACTTGCTGAAGCGCATGGCGTGAAAATCGGACTTGAGCTGCACGGCGGCTTCTCCGTTCACAGCCCGGCAACGCTGCTTCGCCTTCGTGAAGCGGTTGGCCCGGTTATCGGCGCCAACCTTGACCCAAGCCATATGTGGTGGCAAGGAATTGATCCGGTTCAAGCTGTTCATATTTTGGGACGCGCTGGCGCCATTCATCATTTCCACGCGAAGGATACGACGATTGATCCAATCAACGTCAACCATCACGGCGTAACGGATATGCAATCGTATTCGCTGATGCTGGATCGCGCTTGGCAATTCCGCACCGTCGGCTTCGGGCATGACCTGAAGGTATGGGCGGACATTATTAGCGCGCTGCGTCTGGTCGGCTACGACTATGTGGTGAGCATCGAGCACGAGGACGGTCTGATGTCCGTAGACGAAGGGTTCACCAAAGCGGTGCAAAACCTGCAGCAAGTGCTGATTAAAGAACCACTGGGCGAAATGTGGTGGGTATAGGTTAAAGGAGGGCGGCTGCATCCGGCGAGGATGCAGCCGTTCTTTTTTCACAAATAGAGGGTAGGCTAGCTCGTGTAATTTTAACATCCCGCTAATAAATAACACTCTCCGCGTTAATCCTACCAGCGTAAGCTATAAGAGCAACTCCCACTACAACAGAGGATAGGTGATTCATATGACTAGCCATGCTTCTGATTTCAACGTTGTCGTTGCTGCATTCGTCCCTCAGCTTGCTACAGGCCAAACCTGCTATGAAGCACTACAGCTGTTCCGCAGCTACCCGGAAGCTCCATACGCTGTCGTATGTAATTCGCTGGCAGAGCCTGTTGGGCTCGTTATGCGCGACCGATTTTTTCTCCACTTATCGAGCAGCTTCCTTGGCTATTATCAGGCGGACATTACCAAACTCATGAACACCCGCTTCCACTCCATCATCGCTTCCTCCACAGACACAAGCTTTAATCTGCATAGCAGCTCCTCATTGAAAAATATAGCCTCTGATCGTCACGCCGACCTATGCAGCGATTGCATCGTTATGATGAATGAGCAGGGCAAATTCGCTGGTATCATTCATGCTACCGCCTCGGAGACAGCTCCAGCTTATGCTTAGATGCTAGCTGAGCGGTAGCCCTACTGCTTCCTGTATAGACAGAAAAAAAGCCGTAACCCTAACCGCCAACGGCAGTTTCGGATTACGACCTTTTTGTATGTGCTTAGTTGTGTTTGTACAGAGATCAGCTTATCCCCGCGTCATTTCTACCCCGTTGAGCACAAGCCGGTAACGAATGTCCGCTTTCAGCGAATCCGAGACAGCGCAATATTTTTCCTTGCCCAGCTCAATCGCTTTCCAAATCCGGTAATCCGGCACATCGCCATTCACTTTAAAAATAAGATCAATGGCCGTAAAGCCCTTCGGCATTTCCTCCTTGCGCGTGCCCTCCGCATCAATCTCGATGCTGCTGATTGAACCAAGGAACGCATCCATAATCATCGTAATATCAATGCCGATACAGCCTGCGAGGCCCGCCAGCAGCAGCTCCATCGGTGTAGCTCCTTGCCCGTCGCCGCCATAGGCTGCGGTCGCATCCATTCCAACGCTGTAGCCAGATGGCCCAACAGATGTAAATGCACGCTTGCCTGTCCATGTTGTTGTAACCTTCATTGTAATGTACCCTCTTTCTTTCGTAAGAATCGAAGGCCAAGCCTCCTGGTTTAACCTTGTCGTTCGTATTTATATTTTGTCGATCATAATTGCTGTTCTTGCTGCAATCCTCTGTGCTGACCCAGCTTGCTTAGAAATCGGCGCGCCCGTTCGGTAACAGGATGATCGAAAAACACATCTGGTGCTGCCTCCTCGACAATTTGCCCATCATCCATAAACACAATACGATTCGCGACATGGCGGGCAAAAGCCATTTCATGCGTTACCACCAGCATCGTCATCCCTTCGCGAGCCAGCTGCTGCATCACATCAAGCACCTCGCCAACTAACTCCGGATCAAGCGCGGATGTCGGCTCATCAAATAATAAAACATCCGGCTCCATTGCCAGCGCCCTTGCAATGGCTACCCGCTGCTGCTGTCCGCCAGACAGCCTTGACGGATATTCATCCAGCTTGCCCTCCAGCCCGACGCGCTTCAGCATTTTTTTGCCGATGGCAACCGCTTCGCTTCTAGGCAGCTTTTTCACGACGAGCAGCGATTCTATGACGTTGCCAAGCGCCGTTTTATGAGGATACAGATTAAACTGTTGAAAGACCATCCCGCTATGACGACGAATGGTTTGGACATGCTGTCTATGCTCGCGTGGCTTCATCTGGGCATCAAGGCGAACACCGTTCATCTCAATACGGCCGCCGCTTAATGTTTCCAGCCCGTTCAGGCAGCGAAGCAGCGTGCTTTTTCCCGAGCCGCTTGGGCCGAGCAGAACAATAATTTCCCCTGGATTAACCTGGAGGTTGATCCCCTTCAGCACCTCATTGCCTTGAAAAGACTTCGTTAATTTCTCCGTCGTAATCATCGTATTTCTCACGCCCCAACCCAAGCGTAAACGGCTGCCGCCGTCCTCTGGCGGCAAAGCTCCCGTTTCGCGATGAAATATAAGCCCATTATAAGAATGAAGCTTATCATTGCTTATATTTTTAATAAGCCTTGGACAAGCGCTTCTCAATCGACTCCAATATAGCTGAAAAAGCGGTGCTCATCACCCAATACATAACTCCAATTCCCACATAAAACGGCATATAGACGTAATACTGTGCTATAAGCAAGGTCGCCTGACGCAGCAGCTCGGTTACAGTAATAGCTGAAACGAGCGATGTCTCCTTAAGCATTCCAATAAACGTATTTCCCATTGGTGGAATGGCTACCCTTGCCGCCTGCGGAAGCACGATTCGATAAAGCGCCTGCCAAGAGGTCATGCCTGTTGCATATGCGGCCTCCATTTGCCCTTTTGGAATGGACAAAATCGCTCCACGAAACGTTTCCGACAAATACGCACCCACATTAATACTTAGTGCAATCGTTGCTGCCGTAAGTGGCCCTAATATAATTTTATAGTCCGCCAAGCCATAATAAACGACAAAAATTTGGATAAGCACCGGGGTTCCACGAATAATCGAGACATATCCCCGAGCCAATAGCCGAATGGGACGGTTACCCTTTAAACGGGCTATCGCAACTACTCCTCCAATTATGAGCCCAAAAAACATCGACATTATCGTCAGCAGCAGCGTGTAATACGCTCCCTTAAGCAGAAAAGAGAAATTTTCAAAAACGAGATTCATAACGTGAAGGTTCCCTTCCGTCTACGTGGTTTCGCGAGGTAAAGCTTATAAATCCATTTATTGTGACGAGGGCCGGGCTTATTCAGCCGCTGGCTCCTCACCGAACCATTTTACAAAAATAGTTTTATATGTCCCGTCGGCTTTCATCGCCTTCAAAGCCTCATTCAGCGCGTCACGGAACTCCGGGTTGTCCTTGCGAACGGCGATGCCTGCATTGTCCGATTTAATAGGCTCGCCAACCGCTTTGATTTTGAAGCCATTTTTCTCAACGATTGGTTTAAGAGCATACAGATTGTTGATTGTCGCATCAATACGTCCGGCATTCAGATCCTTCAGCGAAGTAATAACATCATCGTAGGTTTTAATCGTGAAGTCGCCGACTTCTGGAATCGCTGTTTTGCGAAGATACGTTTCGTCATTTGTGCCAAGGCCTACGCCAATATTTTTGCCTTTAAAATCAGCCAGCTTCGTAATCGTATCGTTATTTTCGGCTACGATGATTTTTACAGAGTTCGTAATGTACGGCTCCGTAAAATCCATTTGCTCCTTGCGCTCGTCGGTAATCGTCATTTGGCTAATAACGACATCGAACTTCTTCGCCTGCAGTCCAGCGATCATGCCGGAAAACTCCTGTGCGACAAACTCAGCTTTTACACCAAGGCGTTTGGCGATTTCTTTGGCAATATCGGCATCAAAGCCATCCATTTCCTTGTTATCGTTCAAAAAGTTATAAGGGGCATAGGTTCCCATCAAGCCTACCTTCATAACACCCGCTTGCTTCACTTGCTCCAGCAAATTATCAGAGGCTGCTGTCTCTGCTGTAGGGGAAGCCGTACCCGCATTGCCGCTGCTTGCGTTGTTTTCGTTTTTCGAACCGCAGCCCGCCACAATAACCGCCAGCAGCAAAATAGCTGTCATCAGCAATAACGTTTGTTTTTTCAGTTGAATCTTCATCTTCCACTCTCTCCTTCATTGCTTCTCTAATTTTTTAGTTTTGCTTATTAATGTGTCCGGCTTTCACAGGGAAATGCAGCTAAATGCCTAATAAACCGAAAAATTCAAAGCGTGCCGTTTCCGCAGCCAGCAATTCCGGAGATTTCTCCGCAATAGCATCGCCATCCAGGGAGCTGCGAAACAACCAACGGGACAACACGCCTTCAATGAGGCTCATCAGAAATGCCGCTCGCAGCTTGGCATCAATCGCAGCGGGCAGCATACCCAGCTCAGTGGCGCGTTCAATATTGAGTACAAAGGATTGCTCCATCGCCATTTGAGTGCCCGTTATTTCCTGTCTAACGACTTCGCTGAAGCCTGTGCCGTCAAGCAGCATACCCATTAAATAGCGGTTTTCCTGCGCAAAATGGAAGAGCTCGGCCAGCAGATGCTCCGAGGCTGACACCATATCGTGCACCGAGCCGGCATTTTTTCGATAGCCTTGTCCAATAACCGCAAGCAGCCGCTCCCGTCCGTCCTGTACAATTTCTATAGCAATAGCTTCTTTACTTTTGAAATACCAATAGAAAGTGCCCTGCGCTACTCCAGCATCCGCTACAATATCCGATACTTTCGTCGAATGGTAACCATGAAGGGCAAAACGCTTCAGTGCGGACTCCATTATTTGGCGTTTGCGCTCCGCATTGTTCGCCCTATTGCGATCTACGGTTCCGATACCAGCATCGCCTCCATTGATTGACTCGTCAGTCAGTTTTTATTTAAATCCTATCGGATCACTCGTATATTGTCAAGTGGCTAACAAAAAAAGACCGTCCAAGTCGTATTCAACCTGGACGGTCCTTCTTATTCGTCTTTATGCCAGCCATACTTTGGTGATCATGATGAAATCAATAAACAAAAACAATCCCAAAGATACAGCTGTGAAACCAATTGCAAAAATGTTCTTCTTGCGCTCTTTCACCAACCGGACAAAGCCGATCAATAACAAAATTGTAAACGCAAGCATAAACCAGTCAAACGTGTTAATGTTGCTGGTTGCTTGTGCTGCTTCTTCTGCCAAAAACATGTGAATGACCCCTCCCACAGTTAAGCTTTTGCTCCATTTCACTTGCTTTAGGACCTGTCCTCCAAACCAAGGTGAACCGGCTTTCGTCGTCCTCTGACGACGCGGCGCGTTTCATTCCGAGAAATATAGAGAAAAGATAGAAACCTCATATCCTTTCCTATATTTTCAAAAAAAAACGATTTGGCCACACGCATCCTATCCTAACCTATATGTTATCTTTTCCATGCGCCTGACGCAAGTCCGAATCTGTTTTCGTAACAACTTTGTCACGTTTGTCCAATAAGCATGACGATTGCCCGATTACCAACCAAGCAAGTCCTCCTCCACTATCTCCTTATACGTTGTCCAGCTTTGCCCAACCTTATAACATGCGGCCATCATGGAATAGGGATGAATTTCAATCAGACAAAGAAAAAAAGGGCTAACCCACACATCAGTGGGCTAGCCTAACCTAACATCATCAGATCTAATTAGACGCCGCAGCAACGGACACTTGCGTCTCGCGCCGCTGGATGGTCCGCTCCCGATCTCGCTCCATAATCGGCTTCAGGTATTTGCCCGTATAGGAGCTGTCTACCTTCGCCACTTCCTCCGGCGTTCCAGTCGCAACGATTAAGCCGCCGCCGCTTCCGCCCTCCGGTCCCAAATCAATCAAATAATCGGCTGTCTTAATGACATCGAGATTATGCTCAATGACAAGTACCGATTCACCTGAATCAACAAGACGATGCAAAACCATCAACAGACGGTCAATATCATCGGCATGCAAGCCTGTCGTCGGCTCATCCAAAATGTACAACGTTTTCCCCGTACTCCGGCGATACAGCTCGGAAGCCAGCTTAACACGCTGTGCTTCGCCACCAGACAATGTCGTTGCAGGTTGTCCCAGGCACATATAACCTAAGCCTACATCAAGCAGCGTCTGCAATTTGCGCTGAATTTTTGGAATATTCTCGAAAAACTTGCAGCCGTCTTCAATTGTCATTTCAAGCACATCAGAAATGCTCTTGCCTTTATATTTTACTTCCAGCGTTTCACGATTGTATCGCTTGCCTTTGCAAATTTCGCAAGGGACATACACATCAGGCAGGAAATGCATTTCAATCTTAATAATGCCATCTCCACGGCAAGCCTCGCAGCGGCCGCCCTTCACGTTAAAGCTGAATCTACCCTTCTTATAGCCCCGCACCTTGGACTCATTGGTAGAAGCGTAAAGATCACGCACATCGTCAAACATACCCGTATACGTAGCAGGATTCGAGCGTGGCGTTCTGCCAATTGGCGATTGGTCAATATCAATAACCTTCTCCAAATGCTCGATGCCGCGCATTTCTTTATATTGTCCAGGCCGTGTTCTCGCTCGGTTCAAATCACGCGCGAGCGTCTTATAGACGATTTCATTGACGAAGGTTGATTTGCCCGAGCCAGATACGCCAGTAACCGCCGTAAAAATGCCAAGCGGAATCTTTACATTGACACCGCGCAAATTGTTTTCCTTCGCACCGCGAACTTCCAGCCATTTGTCTCCCGCTGCACGGCGCTCCAGCGGCACCTCAATAAACTTACGCCCGCTCAAATATTGACCCGTCAATGAATTTTCATTTTGCATGATTTCCGCCGGTGTGCCTTCCGCGATAACGGTACCGCCATGAATGCCCGCACCAGGGCCAATATCTATAATATAGTCAGCAGCCAGCATTGTATCCTCATCATGCTCTACAACAATTAGCGTATTGCCGATGTCCCGCATATGCACAAGCGTCTCAATCAACCGATCATTGTCCCGCTGATGAAGTCCGATGCTCGGCTCATCCAAAATATAAAGAACGCCCATCAGACTCGAACCGATTTGTGTTGCCAATCGAATTCGCTGCGCCTCACCGCCGGACAGCGTTCCAGCCGCCCGATTCATCGCCAAATATTCCAGCCCGACATTGACTAGGAAGCCTAGACGGCTGTTGATTTCCTTCAAAATTAGATTGGCAATCGTTTGCTCCTTCTCCGTTAATACCAGTCCTTCGAAGAAGCGCTGCGAATCGCCAATAGAGAGCGAAGTAACGTGCGCGATGTTCTGGGAAGCGATCGTAACCGCAAGTGTTTCCTTTCGCAGCCGCTGTCCTTTACAGCCGCCACAAGGCTTGGCACTCATATAAGCTTCGATGTGCTCCCGCATGGAATCAGACGCTGTCTCGCGGTAGCGCCGTTCCAAATTATTGACGATGCCTTCAAACGGTACATAGGCTTCTTTACGATGGCCAAAGTCATTTTCATATAGGAAGCGAACGCGTTCTCCACCAGTACCATATAGCAGCTTATTCATTTGCTCATCACTAAGCTCAGAAACCGGCACATCCTGTGGTATGCCGTAATGCTCACAAACCGAGCTTAAAAACTGCGGATAATAATTGGACGTGCTTCCAGCCCAAGCGAGAAAAGCAGCTTCTTTAATAGATTTGCTCATATCGGGAACGAGCAAATCTGGATCGACAATCATCTTCGCGCCTAGTCCGTCGCAATCCGGACAAGCACCGAACGGGCTATTGAACGAAAACATCCGAGGCGCGAGCTCCTCGACGCTAAAGCCGCATACTGGACAGGCCAGGTTTGAGCTGAACAACAGCTCTTCCTGCTCCATGACATCTACGAGCACCCGGCCATCGGCCAATTTGAGCGCCGTTTCTATCGAATCAGCCAAGCGGCTGTGCACGTCTGCCTTGACAACGATGCGGTCCACAACGACCTCAATGTTATGCTTCTTGTTTTTCTCCAGCTCGATCTTCTCACTGAGCTCGCGTAGCTCACCATTGACGCGAACGCGGACAAAGCCCTGCTTCTGGATATCAGCAAACAGCTTCGTATGCTCACCCTTGCGACCGGATACGAGCGGCGCCAAAATTTGCAGCTTCGTCTTCTCCGGGTACTCCATAATGCGATCGACCATTTGCCCTACGGTCTGCGAAGTAATTTCAATCCCATGCTCTGGGCAATGCGGCTTGCCGATTCGTGCGTATAACAAACGAAGGTAGTCGTAAATTTCCGTTACGGTACCTACAGTAGAGCGCGGATTGCGGCTCGTCGTCTTCTGATCAATGGATATCGCCGGAGACAAGCCTTCGATAGAATCTACATCTGGCTTCTCCATTTGGCCGAGAAACTGTCTTGCGTAGGCAGATAAAGACTCCACGTAACGGCGCTGTCCTTCGGCGTAAATCGTATCAAATGCAAGGGACGATTTTCCTGAGCCGCTCAAACCTGTCAATACAACAAACTTGTCGCGCGGAATGGTGACATCAATATTTTTCAAATTGTGTGCACGAGCGCCTTTTACTACAATTTTGTCGCTTCCCAATCTTATTGCCTCCTCTTTCCTATCCATTCTCTTCTTGCGCTTCTACATTCCCGCACGCAGCTCCAACAACGCATCCCGAAGCTCAGCCGCCCGCTCAAATTGCAGGTTTTTCGCCGCTTCCTTCATTTCGACTTCTAATCTATTAATCATCGACTGACGATCCTTCTTCGACATTTTGCCAGATCCGGCATCTGCCAAATAATCAGCCTTCTGCTCGGCAACCTTAGTCGCTTCAATAACCTCCATTACTTTCTTGCGAATCGTCTGCGGCGTAATGCCATGCTTCTCGTTAAAAGCTTCCTGAGTCGTCCGCCTACGTTCCGTTTCCTTAATCGCACGGCTCATTGAATCCGTCACCTTATCGCCGTACATGATGACCCGGCCATCGCTGTTACGCGCCGCACGTCCAATCGTTTGAATAAGCGAGCGGTCCGAGCGCAAAAAGCCTTCCTTATCCGCATCCAAAATCGCTACCAGCGATACTTCAGGCAAATCCAGCCCCTCCCGGAGCAGGTTAATGCCAACCAGCACGTTGAACACGCCAAGTCTTAAATCCCGCAATATTGCAATCCGCTCCAGCGTCTTAATATCCGAGTGCAAATATCGCACCTTCACACCAATTTCCTTAAAATAATCGGTTAAGTCCTCCGCCATCTTCTTCGTCAGCGTCGTGACTAATACCCGCTCATCCTTCGCAACCCGATCGCGGATTTCGCCTAGCAAATCATCAATTTGTCCCTTCGTTGGCCGAAGCTCAATGATTGGATCAAGCAGGCCTGTTGGCCGAATAATCTGCTCTACCATCGTCGGACATTGCTCCAGCTCAAGAGGGCCCGGCGTAGCGGAAACATAAATCGTCTGCTTGGCCTTCGCTTCAAACTCCTCGAACTTAAGCGGCCGATTGTCCATCGCTGACGGCAGCCGGAATCCATGGTTGACGAGCATTTCCTTCCTTGCCCGGTCGCCGTTGTACATCGCGCGAATTTGCGGCAGCGAGACATGCGACTCATCAATAACAATGAGCATGTCATCCGGAAAATAGTCGAACAACGTGTACGGTGTCGCTCCGCGCTCCCGGAATGTCAATGGCCCTGAATAGTTCTCAATGCCAGAGCAAAAACCCATCTCGCTCATCATCTCGATGTCATAGCGCGTACGCTGCTCAAGCCGCTGCGCTTCCAGCAGCTTGCCTGCTTCCTTAAGCTCGGCAAGCCGCTCCTCCAGCTCTCGCTCAATATTAACGAGCGCAAGCTTCATCGTTTCCTCATGGGTAACAAAGTGAGACGCCGGGAAAATAGCTACATGCTCACGCTCGCCCACGATTTCGCCGGTCAAAACATCAATTTCCGTAATCCGTTCTATCTCATCGCCGAACAATTCAATTCTAATCGCCCGCTCATTATTGGCAACGGGAAAAATCTCTATAATATCGCCGCGGACACGGAACGTGCCACGAATAAAATTAATATCGTTGCGCTGATATTGAATATCGACGAGCTTATGCAAAATCGCATCGCGGGGCTTCTCCATCCCCACGCGCAGCGACAGCAGCATGCTGCCGTACTCCTTCGGCGAGCCTAAGCCGTAAATACAGGAGACGCTGGCCACGACGATGACGTCTCTTCGCTCGAATAGCGAGCTTGTCGAAGAGTGGCGCAGCTTATCAATCTCTTCATTAATGCTCGAATCCTTCTCAATATACGTATCGGTTGAAGGAATATAAGCTTCCGGTTGAAAATAGTCGTAATAGCTAACGAAATACTCCACGGCATTATCGGGGAAAAATGACTTGAATTCGCTGCACAGCTGCGCTGCGAGTGTCTTATTATGCGCAATTACGAGCGTAGGCCGATTAACCTGCGCAATCATATTGGCAATCGTGTAGGTTTTCCCCGTTCCAGTCGCTCCCAGCAGCGTTTGAAACCTCTCTCCTGCTTCAACGCCTTCAACTAGCTGCCTAATCGCACGCGGCTGGTCGCCTTGCGGCGTATAATTGGATTTAAGCTCAAAATTGCGGGCTTGCGGTGCAAAATTACTCACTTCAGCCATCCACTCCTTCTTCCTTCCTCAGCTATCTATCAGTATAGTCTATATCGTGCAAAAGAAGCAGCAAGCCTCCATTTGTTCATGCTGTTACAATTAATTGAATAAAGGCAAGTGTGCCCTTTATAAGAATATGTGTTCCCGTTCATTATAGCTCTAAGCATTCTCCGTTGCAACCAGCTAAATTTCCCTACATTAAAAAACCGCACTGGCAGCAGGAAAAGTCTGTCAGTGCGGTTTTGATTTCTATTGGAGAGGGAGCCACTCCAGCCAATATTGTCATTTCGGGCAGTGGCCATCATTTCGTAAAGCGCCTCTGCTTGCAGCTATACTGATGTTTTCTCGCTAGCAG
The DNA here is from genome assembly GCF_036894955.1 of Paenibacillus sp. KS-LC4. Lineage (NCBI taxonomy): Bacteria > Bacillati > Bacillota > Bacilli > Caryophanales > Paenibacillaceae > Paenibacillus > Paenibacillus sp. KS-LC4. The sequence goes on from NZ_CP145905.1 coordinate 5,694,269, forward strand.
CAGCGCCATTCACAGGGGCCGACGCTGCAGATGAGCTCCGGCGATGCGCAGTTCGCTTATTCCTCAACAAATCAAGCAGCGAAGCTGGGCCTGATGCCGCATAGAAATTCGCATCCTCGTCCGGCGCCAAAATAACCCCGAGCTGATGATGCTCATTTTCATAACGTGCACGCTGAACAAATTTCACTTCTCCCTCGAAGTTCAGCACTTCCAGCTTGCAGAAAGCCGAGTTGAGATGCAGCGCGGCATGCAGATCTGTTTTCGAATGCACGGGAACGCCATTAACCTTTGATATAATCTCGCCTGCCTGAAGCCCCAGCGCCTCAGCTGGCGTTTGCGGCAAAATACCTAACAAGCGCAAGCCGCGCTGGTCATGAACGAAGAGCGGGCTGCTGGCATTTTCCAAGCTGCGGCTGCGCCAGATAATCGCTTCATGGAGCAGCAGCGAGCAAAGCGCGGCAAGGGGCAGCAGCACGGGCAGCCACCAAGCCAGCAAGGCTGCGGCTGCGAGTGCGACACTGTAAAGCAGCAAGCCTTTCGCAGCGTGCTTGGCCTTCTCCTCAGGCAGCATCGAGCGTGTCAGTTCGCTAAAGCCGATAATCATTGGCAACGCAGCTATCGTCCAGCCCTGCGACCAGTCCGCGCCAAACAGCGATGTCCATGGCAAAACGGTTGTTGAAGCATCTGCACCCGTACCTCCGCCAATGGGAACGATCAGCAGCAGAGGGACTGGCCAGAAGCTTTGCAGCATGTAGCCGCCGACAATTTTCCCTCTCTTGCCCGAGAGGAACAGGGGCGTCGCCAGCTTGCCGCCCTGCTTTCGCACGAGCAGCGCCTCTGCCAAATGCAGCAGAGCTACCAGCAAGAACAGCCCTGTCATATCCATGGCTGCGAGCGAGGCTGCTGCTTTACCCGCTATGCCCTCGCCTGAAGCAAGCGGCGTAAACCCAACGATCCATTGCAGCAGGCCAAGCACGCCAGCCGCATAAGCAAAGCATAAATAGCGGATGCGAAACAGCATGAGCAGCGCGGATACGCCCCATAGCCACATGACCGACTGCTGCGTAACGGAAACGCCGATAAAAGCCCCTATGAAAGATACTGCTATGCCTACCAGCAAGCCTGTGACGATTGCCCGGCCGAGCAGCCGGGGCCATATATGCAGCTTAACGGCAAACAACTGCCGTTCAAGCTTAATCTGCTTCGTGTATTGGAGCAATATAAATAAAATAGCCACATAATAAAAAGGTTGTACCAGCAGTTGAAGCAACGCCAATTGAAATTGCTGCAACAAAGCAAGAGCCTGACTCACCGCATACACTCCTTCACATTTACCAACTTGTTCCTCTGTCCGCCTAGCGGCTTTTTCCCGTCTCATGCCTGATGTCTGCTCAAAAGAAAAGGCTGACTCCGAAGACAGAGTCAACCTTGTTATGGATTCGACAACGAGACGTTATTTCCTGCCTACACGTTCAATCGCTTCCCGAAGCTGCACATCGTTGTTCTTGTCTTTAATCCAAGCAACGACTGCTTTCTCCAATGCTACCGCTGTCGACGAGTCCAATTTCCCTGTCACCGCCAGACTCGATTGCCTCTGGAATTGCTTGACCGCCTGCACGGTTTCCTCATTGAAATAACCATCGTCACGCTTCGGCTCATAACCAAGCCCCTTAAGCATAATTTGCGCACTGCGAATTTGCTCATTGTTCATATCACGCTGCAGCGTTTCAGTTATGGTCAGCCGCGCAACGGTGTAAAGCGAAGGTGGAGCTACAGCAATCGTCGGCTCAACGCCCTTCTCATGAATCCAGCGGCCTTCCGGCGTCAGCCACTTGGCAATCGTCATTTTCACCAGACTGCCATCGCCCAGCGCTTTATTATAACTGACCTGCACCGTTCCTTTGCCGAACGTCGTCTCGCCGACAAGCATCGCCCCAGCTTCCTCGCCAAGCGCTCCTGCCAATATTTCTGAGGCGCTGGCGCTGCCTTTGTTCATGACTACGGCGACCGGATAAGCTTTGCTGCTGCCTTTTGACAGCGTTTTTTCACGCTTGCCGTCGCGATCCTCCACCTGTACAATCACATCGCCCTTGGCAATAAACTGCTCGGCAATTTCCACAACGACCGGCAATACGCCGCCAGGGTTATTGCGGACATCAATTACGAGCCCCTTAAGGCCTTGTCGCTCCTTATCGCCTGCTCCTTCGCTTATCTGGGCTCCAGACTGCATCTGAGCCTGCCCTGCTGACTGCTGCTTCGCCTCCTGCTCCAGACGAGCAAGCTCTTCCTTGAAGCGCTCGGCTGTATTGAGCGAAAACTGTCTAATTTCAATGACACCAATCCGGTCATCGGACAAATGGGCATATACCGTTTCCACATCAATATCATCCCGAATTAAAATCAGCTGGATCGATTCGCTTGTGCCTGAACGCTGGATTTGCAGCTTAGCCTTCGTCCCCTTCGGTCCGCGAATTTTGTCTACCGCCTCATTAAGTCCAAGGCCCTCCAGCTTCTCTCCATTAACCGAAATGACGACATCCTTCGCCAGCAGCCCCGCCCGTTCGGCAGGGGAGCCTTTAATCGGAGAGACGACGACGAGCTTGCCGTTTTGCAGTGTCACTTCCGCACCAATACCTGTGAACGATCCTTCGATGGATTCGGAAAAATGCTGAGCCGACGTCTTCTCCATATAAACGGAGTAAGGGTCATCGAGCGATTCCAGCATGCCTTTGACCGCACCATCTACAAGCTCTTCTCGATCCGTCTTCTTCACGTATTTGGTTTCAATCAAATCCAGCACCGCATTCATTTTGTCAATCTCGGCTTCATTCAGTTCATGTTGCCCGCTAGTTTCGGCAGTTGCCGGAGCGGAGCCTGACGCCTGATAGCTTCCCACGACAAGATCGCGGGCCACTACAAGCGTGACCAGAACAGAAGCGAGCATCGTAATCATTACAAAAGCAATGACTGTACGGCCTCTAAACTGCATATTCAGGACACCACCTTCTCGTTTGACCAAAGCATTAAATAGAACCTACTTCAGTTCATGCCTTCCGCTTGGAAGACACGCCCTAGTATATGACAAGTTCTGTCCATTTATTTGCGTCTGCCCAGCGACCTGCCTATTCCATATCTTTCAAGCGTAAACGGCGTTGCCATCCTTGGATGGCAACGCCCGTTTCGTACAGAAGCAGAAGAGTCGTATCATGGCTTTAATTTCGAACAAGGCAGCCCGAAGGCTGCCTCATGCTACTGCTCTTCCTATTTTAAATAGCTGCTTGGATCCGTTGTTGAACCATTAATCCGCACCTCAAAATGCAAATGCGGCCCTGTCGAATTGCCTGTGCTGCCAACCTCGGCAATTTTTTGGCCTTTTGTAACACTGTCGCCTTTGCTTACTTTAATGCCGCCTTCGCGAATGTGGCCATACAGTGTCCACATGCCGCCTCCGTGGTCGATAATGACGGCATTGCCATAACCGCTCCAGCGCTGCGCCATAAGAACAACGCCGCTTTCTGCCGCATGTATTGCTGTTCCCTGCGGAGCTGCAAAGTCAATGCCGGTATGGAGCTTTCTTGAGCCCGTTATGGGGTGAATCCGGTAGCCGTAGCCCGAGCTAACCCGATACGAGTCGAAAATTGGCATGCCCAGCTTTCCACCCGTATAGACGGTACCGCCGCTTCCGCCTCCACTGCTGCCATTTCCTTTAGCCGCAGCAGCGGCCGCAGCCGCTGCTGCGGCTTTTTCCCTCGCGATTCTTTCCGCTTCCAGCTTCGCTACCTTCTCGGCCTCCAGCTCGGATACCTTCTGTGCAAATTCAATCATTAGCGCTTCCTGCTCTGCGCTTATATCTTCGAGATCCTCAAGCTGATGATCGTATTCGGCAACCAGCTTGTTTTTCTCTGCTTCTTTTTTCGCTAGCTCGCTTTGGTATTTTTGCAGCTTGGCGTACATCGTTTTGACTTCTTCAAGCTTGTGCTCGACCTCGGCTTTTTTCTCCTCAACCAATGCCTGATCGGCTTTGTTTTGCTCTAAAATGCTGCGATCCTGGCTTAAAATCAGCTGAAGCGAATCAAAACGGTCGAGAAAATCGGAAAAGCTGCTCGCATTCAGCAAGACATCAAGATACGACACCGAGCCGTTCTCATACATAAGCCGCAAACGCTGCTGGATCAAAATGTCGCGCGTTTTAACACGGCCTTCTGCCTCAACCAGCTCTGCACCGGCCTGCTGAAGCTCCGTTTCCGTTTGGTCAACCTTTGCTTGCGTATTATTCATATTGACGACAACTGCATCCAGCTGTGCCAATACGGTTTTGATGGAGGCTTGTACATCAGATTTGAGCGTCGATACTTCCGTCTTTTGCCGCTCTGTCGCATCAGCTTCCTTCTGCGCTTTGTCAATGGCCTTCTTGGCATCTGAAAGCTGCTTGTTAATGCTGTCCAGTGAAGCGGCACTGCTGCTAAGTGGCTGAACGAGCAATACCGTCATTATCACCATAAGAACGATTAGATTTCTTCTCTTCACCGACGCTTCCACCTACACTTTCAAATATTTTCGAATGGATATCGTACTTCCCCATATGCCAATCAATGTGCCCAGCCCAATCAATACACCGCTAATTTCCAGTCCAACCTGCTGAACCGACACGAGACTGAGCATCATCAGCCCAAGCCCTTCTTGCGTCACTTGAACAAACTGCGCATAGCTCACAAGTAATACAGCTGTCGTCAATATTGAAGCAATCAAGCCAATAAGTGCACCTTCAATGAAAAAGGGCCAGCGGATAAACGCATTCGTCGCCCCTACCAATTTCATAATGCCGATTTCCCGGCGCCGAGCAACAATCGTCACTTTAATCGTATTGGAAATGAGGAACATAGCCGTAACCGTAAGTGCCAGTACGATCACGAGCCCAATTGTACGCACTGCATTCGTAATTTTGAACAGCGTCTCAATTTTGCCTTCTCCATATTTCACACTCGTAATCGGCACTGTTTCATCGCCCGTGTTAAGCGCCTCGATCTGCGCTGCTGCACTGCTGACAGACTGAGGCTTAAATACTTCTACGGTAAAAGAGTCCGGCAGCGGGTTGCTCGCTTCATCGTAGCCGTCAAGCAAGCCCTCGTCGCTCAAGTTTTTGCGAAGCTCCTCAAGTCCCTCTTCCTTCGTAACCAGCGTAACTTGCTTCACCTCAGAGAGGGCGAGAATTTTATTCTCGACCTCCTTCATCTTTGCCTTGTCTATGTCCAGCTGCAAAAATACGCGAATTTCCACCTTGCTCTCCACCGAGGAGGCAAAATTGTTTACATTCAGCGCCAGCAGCATAAAAGCCCCTAACAAAAATAACGAAATAAAAATCGAGCTAATGGAAGCAAACGACATCCAGCCGTTGCGAATAATATTTTTACAGCCTTCTTTAAGGTGGCGGAGCAGGGTTCTAAATTTCATAACCGTACTCCCCTCTTGCCTCATCCCGAACGACCAAGCCATTCTCGATAGCGATGACACGCTTGCGCAAGCTGTTTACAATATCGCGGTTATGCGTCGCCATGACGATGGTTGAACCGCGAAAGTTGATCTCCTCCAGCAAAGCCATAATTTCCATGGACGTCTCTGGGTCGAGGTTGCCGGTAGGCTCATCCGCTACAATAACCGACGGGTTATTCACTATTGCCCGGGCAATCGACACACGCTGCTGCTCTCCGCCTGAAAGCTGGGCCGGCAGGCTGGCATGCTTATGCTTAAGCCCGACGAGATCGAGAACCTCCATCGTCCTTTTTTTGATAATCCGCTTGGGCGCTTCAATAACCTCCATCGCATAAGCGACATTTTCAAACACCGTCAGCTTCGGAAGCAATCTAAAATCTTGAAAAATAACGCCTATGTTGCGCCGTACAAATGGGATTTTGCGCGGCTTGAGCTTGCCTATATTAAAACCATTTACGGAAAGCTGCCCTTTCGTAGGCACTTCCTCGCGATAGATCAGCTTCATAAAGGTTGATTTGCCTGCCCCGGAAGGCCCTACCAGATACACAAATTCATTACGATCTATGCGTACGGATACTCCTCGCAGTGCATGGGTACCGTCGACGTAAGTCTTCCATATGTCTTGCATTTCAATCACGTTATCACATCCTGTTTTTAGTCAGCATTATTAATTCGACAATGACGTGGCAAATCCTTTCTTTTCGACGGTTTCTTTCCTCATTTTTCACAATTCTCATATTCATTCTAGCTGCATGCATATATATAACAGAGTCGTTTTTGCTTGACCCGTAGGAAGGGGGATTGGTCTATTGAAAAAATTGCATCTCATCAGCATTTTTGTATTTGCCCTGCTGCTTGCAGCATCCGTCGGCTGGGGTGGACTCACCTATTATGCCGAGCAGCGCACCGTGCCGTCAGGCGTAACAGCGGGCGGGCTTAATATTAGCGGAATGCCTATTACGGAAGCGATAAAGCTTCTGAGCGACTATGAGCAGGCTCTAGGAGCGCGTGAACTGACGGTAACTACCGGCAACGCAGGCTCGGATAGGCGCACATGGAGGGCGGAGGAGCTCGGCTACCAAGCAAATACTGCGGAAGTGCGCGAGGCTCTGAAGCAGCTTGGCAAAGGAACGTTATGGGAGGCGGCAAAATATCGCTTTTATTTTCCGCGCACCTTCGAGCTTGCACAGACGTTTGATCAAGCATTATTCGAAAAGCTTGTTCGCCAGCAGTGGGGCTGGCTAGAGCAAAACGAGCCCAAGGATGCCACCCGAACCATTACGGATCAGGACGAGATTTTTTATGAGCCGGAGGCAGAAGCCTACCGTATTGAAATGAGCCGCCTCGCTGCTGAGGTGAAAAATTGGCTTTGGCTCGCCGCAAATGCTAGTTCTCTTGTAAATCAGGCGGCGTATCGCATAGAGCTTCCTATCCTAACCCTATCTCCATCCGTCACGCTGGAGCAGCTCAAGGCGCAGGGGGTCGAGCGCAAATTAATGTCGTTCACGACCGACTTCGCCGCTAGCACAGAAGGCCGCGCTTATAATGTCGCCTCAACGGCGGCGGCTCTCGATAACTGGCTCCTTGCTCCTGGCGAGGTGTTTGACTACAGCAAGGTCATTCGCAGGGCCGAGGAAAAATATGGTTTTCGGGAGGCGCCCGTCATCTTGAACGGCAAGCTTGTTCCCGGTATTGGCGGCGGCATCTGCCAAGTGTCCAGCACGCTTTACAATGCCGCATTGCGCGCCGGACTTGAAATTGTCGAAAGACGCAACCATTCGCTTCCCGTTTCCTATTTGCCCGTTGGACAAGATGCCACCTATGCTGACGGCGCCATTAACTTTCGGTTTCGCAATTCAACGGACAAGTATATTGTCATTCGTGCTACATCTGAAGGACGCAAGCTGACGGTCAAGCTATTCGGAAATAGGTCAGAGGATGTCCAATATCGCATTGAATCGGTTACTGTCGGCACGCTGTCTCCAGAGGTGCAGCAGCTTCAAGACCCCGCACTGCCAGCCGGCACACGCAAGATAATCGCCCCAGGGCGCAAGGGCTACGTCGTCGACACCTTTAGGGTGACGCTGGAAAATGGCAAGCCTCCAGTAAAGGAACGCATTTCGCGCGACACTTACCGTGCCCAGCCTACTATCATTCATATTGGCACGGGGAAGGCGGGGAAGGCTGATCAGGCCCCCGTCCCTCAACCCGCTCCCGCTCCAAGCGCACCCAACGAATGGGCTACACCGACCGAGCCGCTGCTTGAGGATGGCATAAGCTAAATTTCTTGCTGCCTCTATTGCTGCAACTAAGCAAAAAAATCTCCAAACCCAGCCTTCACTGGATTTGGAGATTTTTAATTACAGATTATAGGTTGATAAGCCTAACGGCTGCGCTCTGCGTATTCCGTTACCCAAGCCGCTACCTTCAGCAGCTCCTCATCAGCACGGCCAATAGCCGCTTCAACCTGAACGGTCGCTGTGCCGCCGTAGACGTTGCGGGCATCCACAACCTGCTCCGGCTGGAGCACCGCATAAATGCGATCATCGAACAGCTCGGAAAATTGCTTGAACTCCTCCAGCTTCAGATCGAGCAAATATTTGCCCTGCTCGATGCAATAAAGCACCGTCTTGCCAATGACTTCATGCGCTTGACGGAAAGGCAAGCCCTTGCCGACGAGGAAATCGGCAATATCGGTCGCATTGGAGAAATCCTGATTGACCGCTTGGCGCATCCGATCCTTATTGACCTTCATCGTTGCAATCATCGGCGCGAACAGCTGAAGCGCGCCTTGCAGCGTGCGAACGGTGTCAAACATGCCTTCCTTGTCTTCCTGCATATCCTTGTTGTACGCGAGCGGAAGCGATTTTAACACCGTCAGCAGGCCTACAAGATTGCCATAGACACGGCCTGTCTTGCCGCGCACTAGCTCAGGCACATCCGGGTTTTTCTTCTGCGGCATAATGCTGCTGCCTGTGCAGAAGGCATCATCCAGCTCGACAAAATTAAACTCTGTGCTGGACCACATGATAAGCTCCTCGCTCAGACGCGAAAGATGCATCATAATGATCGAAGCATGGGAGAGAAATTCCAAAATAAAGTCGCGATCGCTGACGGCATCGAGGCTATTTTCATAAACACGATCAAATTTCAGCTGGCTGGCTACAAAATGGCGGTCGATCGGGAACGTTGTACCCGCAAGTGCACCTGCGCCTAGCGGCAGCATATTGATGCGTTTGTAGCTATCCTGCAAGCGCTCGATATCGCGACCGAACATGGATACGTATGCCATCAAATGATGAGCGAACAAAATCGGCTGGGCGCGCTGTAAATGCGTGTAGCCCGGCACGATTGTAGCCGTATTCGCTTTCGCCTGCTCTACAAGCGATGCTTGCAGCTTTTGCAGCAAATCGACGAATTCCACAACGCGCTTGCGCAAGTAAAGATGCATATCGGTCGAAACCTGATCATTACGACTGCGTCCAGTGTGCAGCTTGCCGCCAACGGAGCCAATATCGTCAATGAGCGTCTTCTCGATATTCATGTGAATGTCCTCGTCAGAGACGGAAAACTCAATATCATTGCGTTTAATGCGCTGCAAGACGCGGTGCAGGCCGTCCTGAATCGTCTCCACATCTTTATCCGGCAAAATACCCTGCTTACCCAGCATCGTCACATGAGCCAGGCTGCCTTGAATATCTTCTTCCGCCAGTTCCTTATCGAACAGGATGGATGCTGTATACTCCTCCACCAACTGATCGGTCTTCTTCGTAAATCTGCCGCCCCATAACTTGCTCACGTTATCGCACTCCCTTCCGGATAAGGCACAGGCCGCTGCATGCAGCGGCCTCTCCCTTGCTTCCGGCATCTATTAATAAACGACGTACTTTTATTGTTATTTACCGCTGTATTTCGTTCCAACCTTCAAACGCAGCGCATTCAGGCGAATAAAGCCCGTAGCATCGCCTTGGTCATAAGCTTGCGTCGGATCAGCTTCCATCGTAGCGATTTCCGGGTTGTACAAGCTCACAGGGCTTTGTACGCCAGCGCCGATGATGTTGCCTTTGTACAGCTTCAGGCGTACCGTACCTGTGACGTTTTTCTGGGATTCAAGCACGAGAGCTTGCAGAGCAAGACGCTCAGGCGCGAACCAGAAGCCGTTATAAACAAGCTGGCTGTATTTTGCAATGAGGGAATCACGCAAATTCATAACCTCGCGGTCCATCGTGAGCGACTCCATTTTGCGGTGTGCGCTGAACAAAATCGTACCGCCCGGCGTCTCATAGACACCACGGCTCTTCATTCCGACAAAACGGTTCTCAACCATATCCACGCGGCCGATACCGTGCTTGCCGCCCAAGTCGTTAAGCTTGTCCATCACTTGCAGCGGAGTCAATGACTCGCCGTTAATCGCTGTACAGTTGCCCGCTTCAAAGGACAATTCAACATATTCGGACTGATCCGGCGCATCTTCCGGCGCTACGCTCAGTACGAACATATCCTTGTTCTCGTCGGAGCTTGGATCGAACCATGGGTCCTCCAGCATGCCGCTCTCAAAGCTGATATGCAGCAGGTTGCGGTCAGTAGAATAGGGCTTCGCAGCCGAAGCTTGAACGGGAATGTTGTGCTTCTCCGCATAAGCGATCATTTCTGCTCGTCCCGGGAACTCTTCACGGAACTGCTCTTCACGCCAAGGCGCGATTACTTTAATATCAGGAGCAAGCGCGGCAACACCAAGCTCGAAACGAACCTGGTCGTTTCCTTTACCAGTCGCGCCATGAGCGATCATGATCGCACCCTCAGCGCGTGCAATATCAACCATGCGCTTCGCGATTAGCGGACGTGCAATCGAAGTGCCAAGCAGATATTGACCTTCGTAGAAAGCGCCAGCTTGGAACATTGGGAAAATAAAGTCAGACGCGAACTCGTCGCGAAGATCGTCGATATAAACCTTCGAGGCGCCAGTCGCTAATGCCTTTGCTTCCAGTCCGTCCAGCTCATCCTTCTGTCCGATGTCAGCTGTGAACGCGATAATTTCCGCATCATACGTTTCTTTCAGCCATTTGAGAATAACGGACGTGTCCAGACCGCCCGAATATGCCAATACGATTTTTTCCTTAGCCATTGTAATTGTCGCACTCCTTAGTATCATGATGATTAATTCAGGCGAACCTTCTGCTATGCTTGCAGCAAGTCGAATAGTGCCGAATTAAGCTTTGTTACATAATGGCGGCCATAATAGCCTTTTGAGCATGAAGACGATTTTCCGCTTGGTCAAAAATAATCGAGTGGTCGCCGTCAATAACGCCCTCACTCACTTCCTCGCCGCGATGCGCAGGCAGGCAGTGCATGAACAAATAGTCTTTCTTCGCATGTGCAGTCAATGCTTCATTCACTTGATAAGCAGCAAATGCTTTCTCGCGTTCCTTCTGCTCCGCTTCTTGCCCCATGCTCGCCCATACGTCTGTATACACGACATCAGCACCTTCAATAGCTTCTCTCGGATCGCGGCACACATGAATGCGCGAGCCTGTCTCTGCTGCATGATCCTTCGTCTGCTGCATAATGTCCGCATCCGGCTCATAGCCTTCTGGAGTCGCAACCGACATGTGCATGCCAAGCTTAGCTGCTCCCATCAGCAGGGAGTGAACCATGTTGTTGCCATCGCCGATGTAAGCCACCTTCAAGCCTTCGAGCTTGCCCTTGTGCTCCAAAATCGTCTGGTAGTCAGCCAGCGCCTGGCAAGGATGCGAAAGGTCGGTCAAGCCATTAATAACCGGAATTGTTGCACCGCGAGCCAGCTCCACGACTTTGCGATGAGCAAACGTACGAATCATAATGCCGTCCAGATAGCGCGAAAGCGTCTGTGCTGTATCCCAAATCGATTCGCCGCGTCCAATTTGCAAATCATTGCCGCTCAGGAACAGTCCGTGTCCGCCGAGCTGGTAAATGCCTGTCTCGAACGAGACGCGCGTACGCGTCGACGATTTTTCAAAAATCATCCCGAGCGTTTTTCCTTTAAGCAAATGATGCGTTTCGCCCGCCTTTTGCTTCTGCTTAAGCTCGATAGCGAGATCAATCAGGTAACGGATTTCCGCTGGCGCATAATCCACCAGCATGAGAAAATCACGGCCTTTCAGGCTCGCAGCCATTTCTTCTTTTATTGCTTCTTGCAAACGTATCTCCTCCACTTCCATCTATGTGTCCATTATGATAGCAATTATTTGTTCAAGCCTGCATCTGCCAGCAGCTCTGCCAAAATGCGAACCGCCTGATCAATCTCCTCATTCGTCACGAGCAGATTAGGCAGCAAACGGATGACGTTCGGTCCCGCCGAAATGACGAGCAGCCCTTTATCCTGCGCCGCCGTGAGCAAGCCAGCGATTGGCTCTACGCATTCGATGCCTACAAGCAGCCCTTTGCCGCGAATGTCCTTCACGAATGGATTGCCTTCAAGCTTTGCTTTCAATTGCGACTTTAAGTAGTTACCCTTCTCCTCTGCGCGCTCAGACAGCCGGTCGCCTATAATCGTCTCCAGCGTCGCTTTCACAACAGCTGTAGCGATAGGTGTGCCGCCAAAGGTCGAGCCATGGCTTCCCGGACCAAACGCTTCGCGAAGCTCCTCCTTGCACACAGCCGCCCCCACGGGGAAGCCGCTGCCAAGCCCTTTTGCCAGCGTGAAAATATCCGGTTCAATGCCATAATGCTCATAAGCGAACAGCTTGCCCGTACGGCCCATGCCCGTCTGAATTTCATCGACGATCAGCAAAATGCCATGCTTGCGGCATAGCTTGCACAGGGCATGCACAAATGCCGGATCAGCCGGATAAATACCGCCTTCCGCCTGTACCAGCTCCAGCATAACCGCCGCTGTTTTGTCGCTGATTGCCGCTTCCAGCGCTTCAATATCGTTGTATGGAATATAACGGAAGCCCTCCGGCAATGGAGCAAAGCCTTCCTTTACCTTCTCTTGGCCCGTCGCAGTCAACGTTGCCAGTGTCCGTCCATGGAAGGAATTTTCGAAGGTAAGGATTTCGTAGCGGCCATTTCCTTTAATCTTCTGCTGGTATTTGCGAGCCAGCTTGATTGCCGCTTCATTCGCTTCCGCACCCGAGTTGCAGAAAAATACAGCGTCGCCGCTGCTGTTGTCCGTCAACAGCTTAGCAGCCTCCTCCTGATTCGGTATATGAAACAGGTTAGATACATGCCACAGCTCATCCAGCTGCTTAATCAAGGCTTCCTTGATTTTACGAGGAGCATGTCCCAAATTCGTAACAGCAATACCGCTCATGAAATCGAGGTACTGCTTGCCCTGATCATCCCACAGCCAGCTGCCCTCGCCCTTCACGAGCGCGATTGGGTATCTCGCATAAGTAGGCAGCAGCGAGTTTGCCGCTGCCGCAGACGTTGTTTTTTCACTCATCGTTTATATCCTCCCTCCCGCTCTCGCGAATTAAACCCCTTTGACGATTCGCGTACCTACTCCGCCCTCGCGCACGGCCTTAGTCAATACGCCCGGCTCCTCGCCGCTGACGATGACAACCTCCTGCACCTGTCCTTGAATGCATTGGACAGCTGCGCGGACTTTGGGAATCATTCCGCCATATATTTCTCCGCTTGCGATCATCTCGTCAATATCGGCAACGGTCACTACAGGCAATACCTGCTTCATACCATCAACCGTACGCATAATGCCCGGCACATCGGTCACTACGATCATTTGATGAACGCCCAGATGGGAAGCGACTGCACCAGCCGCGGTATCTGCATTAATGTTATAGCGCTGCCCTTGTGCGTCAATGCCTACCGGCGCAATAACAGGAATATATCCCATCGCCATTACACCCTCTATAACAGCAGCGTTGATGTCCGTCACATCGCCTACAAAGCCAATCTCATCGGCGTTTGCGACCGGACGAGCGGTTATAAGCTGACCATCCACACCGGATAAGCCGAGCGCCTGTGCGCCGCAGGAGGACATTTTTCGCACAATCTCCTTGTTGATGCGTCCAGACAACACCATCTCTACAACGTCAAGAACCGCATCGCTAGTCTTACGCAGCCCGCCGACAAACTCAGTCTCAATGCCCAGCTTCGCAAGCGTCTCCGAAATCGCCGGTCCGCCGCCATGCACAATAACCGGGCTAACGCCGGATTGCTGCAACTCCCGCAGCTCGCCAAAGAAAGATTCAGGCAGCGCAGCCAGTGTACTGCCGCCGCATTTCATTACAAATCGTTGCGTCATGCTATTATGAGCTCCTTTATCGCTTAATGCTTGCCTCAAGCACCGTTATGTACGGTAAGCCGCATTAATTCGCACGTAGTCATAAGTCAGGTCACAGCCCCAAGCTGTTGCTGCGCCCGCTTCCATATGCAGGTCCACATGAATGACGACCGTATCGCCCTTCAAATACTCCAAAGCTTTCTCCTCATCAAAAGCGACCGGCTTCGACTGTTGCAGCGTTACAATGCTGCCCAGTGCAATATCAACCGTATCCGGGTTGACAGGCTCGCCAGCACGTCCTACTGCTGCAATAATCCGCCCCCAGTTCGCGTCTGCGCCAAATACAGCAGATTTAACAAGGGAAGAACCAATGACGGTCTTCGCAATCGCCTGTGCCGATGCATCACTAACCGCTCCGCGCACTTGAACCTCGACCAGCTTCGTAGCGCCTTCGCCATCACGCGCAATCGCCTTCGCAAGCACCTCGCACACATAGCGAAGCGCCGCGCCGAAAGCAGCCCAGCCTTCATGCTGCGGGTTAAGCTCGCTATTGCCAGCAAGTCCGCTTGCCATCGCAACGAGCATATCGTTCGTGCTTGTATCGCCATCGACCGTAATCATATTAAAAGTATGGTTCGTCGCTTCACGCAGCTGCTGTTGCAGCGCTTCGCTGCCTATCGCCGCATCCGTCGTAACGAAACCAAGCATCGTTGCCATGTTTGGGTGGATCATGCCGGAGCCTTTCGCCGCTCCAGCGATATGGATGAGCTGTCCATCAATTTCAACGGACACGCATACCATTTTTTGCACCAAATCGGTCGTCAAAATCGCTTGGCAGAAGCTTTCTGCCGCTTGCTTGTCGGAAGCCAGCTTCGCTGGCAGCTCACTGATCCCGCTGCGCACGTTGTCCATCTTAAGCAGCTCGCCAATGACGCCAGTAGAAGCTACTGCTACCTCATCCGCTGCAACACCAACACGCTCAGCGAATTTGTTGCGCATCTCATAAGCATCCGCTTCGCCCTGCTCACCCGTGCAAGCATTGGCATTGCCGCTATTAACCAGCACAGCACGCAGGCGACCGCCTGCGCCAATGCTTTCACGCGTCACCTTAAGCGGTGCCGCCTGAAACACATTTGTCGTGTACACGCCCGCCGCCGCTGCAGGAACCTCGCAAACAATCGCACCAAGGTCATTGCGCGTCGTTTTTTTGAGGCCGCAGTGAATGCCGCCCGCTGTAAAGCCCTTCGGTGTTGTAATCGAGCCTTCCGCCACAACCGTATAAAGGAGTGCTGTGTGTTCCTGTCCCATAATTACATCGTTCTCCTTCGCTTCATGCTAAATTAGATTATGCTGCTTCTTATGGATAAACAGGAACAAACTGCAATCCAAGCGTCTCATCCCAGCCCATCATGAGGTTCATATTCTGAATCGCTTGTCCAGCTGCGCCCTTGACCAAATTATCAATAACCGAAACAATCGTCACTCGGCCTGTACGGCTATCGAACGCAAACCCGATATCGCAGTAATTTGAGCCCCATACTTCCTTCGTTGCAGGAAATTGTCCTTCTGGACGCAAGCGCACAAATGGACGGTTCTCATAATAGCTGCTGTACAGCTCCATAAAATCAGCTGCGCTTCTGCCATCCTTCACCGTTGCATACATCGTCGTCATAATGCCGCGAGTCATCGGCACGAGATGGGTCGAGAATGTGGTCACAACGGGGCTCCCCGCAACATCGGAAAGCACCATTTCGATTTCAGGAGTATGCTGATGCTGATTCAGCTTATACGCCTTTAAACTCTCGTTCAGCTCCGAATAATGCGTACCGAGGCTAGCGCCGCGTCCTGCGCCGGAAACACCCGATTTCGCATCAATAATAATGCTGTTCGGGTCAATAAAGCCTGCTTGTACGGCCGGAACTAGGCCCAGAAGCGCTGCCGTAACGTAGCAGCCGGGATTGGAAATGAGCTTCGCACCAAGTACACGGTCGCCATACACTTCAGCTAGTCCATATACCGCTTGCTTCAAATACTCCTCATCCGCCGCCGGCTTTTTGTACCATTTCTCATATAATGCTCTATCTTGCAGGCGGTAGTCGCCGGATAAATCAATGACTTTAAGGCCAGTCGCCAGCAAACTAGGTGCCAGTTTGGAAGCGACAGCTGCTGGTGTTGCCAAAAATACAACATCCGCCTTGCTGCGAATCGCCTGTGGCTCTACATCATCAAGCAGCTCTTCACGAATGCTTATCAAGTGCGGGTATCCTTCCGTTATCGGCGTCCCCGCGCTGGATGATGAAATAACCGAGGTCACCTCAGCAAGAGGATGTGAGGCTAACAATCGAATAAGCTCAACGCCGCCGTAGCCAGTTGAACCAATAATAGCTATTTTCAGTTTTTCGCTCATATCCTTCATCTCTCCCTATGAGACTATCTAAAAGTATATTGTACATGATTCGGCAGTCGATTAAAACACACTGTTTTTCCGTATTATTATACATGCCATTCTATATTAATACAATGCGCGGATGGATGTATTTTTGTATCGCGCAAGCTAACACGACGCGCTGTTAGGGCGCCCAATCGAGTGCCTAATCGCTATTTTCACTCCAGCTTAAACCCTTCGCCTACTACCTCTGATGTGTTGCTGATGATGACAAATGCGCCCGGGTCCACTGTCCGAACGAGCTGCTTGAGCTTCGCCACCTCCATCTGCCCTACAACGACCATCAGCACGGTCCGTCCTTCCCCGCTGTAGCCGCCATGTCCATCAAGCCTCGTCAAACCGCGGTCGAGATCATAAAGGATCGCCTCCGACACTTTTTCAGGCTCGCTGCTAATGATGAAAGCAACCTTCGACACCGGCAGGCCGCTTTGGATAATATCAATCGTTTTGCTCGTTACAAATAACCCGACTAAAGCATACAACGCTACTTCCGGAGAAATAAGCAGGCCTGCTGCAATGATGACACATCCGTCAAAAATAGCGACAGCGAGCCCGAGCGACAATCCCGTATAACGATGTAAAATTTGCGCAGCCAAGCCGAGACCGCCTGTCGAGCCGCCCCCGCGAAAGACAATGCCGAGACCGAGACCAACGCCGATCCCTCCATATATAGCAGCAAGCAAGGGATTATGTGTGGGTGTTTCCCAATGGGATGTGAGCAGAACGAATAGCGGAAGCACAACGGAGCCAAGCGCCACCTTAAGCGCATAACGCTTGCCCAGCAGCCACAGCCCTACAAAAAACAAGGGGATATTTACAGCCCACTGCGTATAAGCTGGCGAAATGCCGGCAAAGCGCTGGACCAAAATCGAAATGCCGGAAACGCCGCCTGAGGCAATTTCATTGGGCACTAGAAATAAGTTAAAGCTTGCCGCCATTAGAAAAGAGCCCAGCAGCACCTGCAGCATGCTCCAAGTGAGCTGTTTTTCTGGGCTTAGCGGTTTTTTTATCCGTTTATTTTTGACCGTCGATTTAGCTGTGTACGACCTGCGGCTGTCTTTTTCATTCTTTTCTTCCACCATATTAAATCCCACCTAAGTTCATAAAGTCTTAAGTAAATCGCTCATAAAAAAGAAGAGTTCCACCCTTATTCGAGTCGGAACTCTTCTTAGCTTACGTCAATATGGCTTGATCCATGCGTATTCAACCATATCCTGCATTCCTTCAGCCTTATATCCTTGTAGCCTTTAACCGCAAATGCTCTCCACTCAGGCTAGCTTATAGAAACGCCGCAATCGGCAGCTATTAGTCGTGGCGAATTTGATGGCGTAAATATCCGTTGATAAACGCATTCAGATCGCCATCCATTACGGCGCCAACATTGCCCGTTTCCACCGATGTACGATGATCCTTGACCATGCTGTAAGGATGAAAAACATAAGAGCGAATTTGGCTGCCCCAGGCAATATCCGATTGCTCGCCGCGAATTTCCGCGAGATGCTGCCGCTGCTCCTCAATTCTCCGCTCATAAAGCTTGGAACGCAGCATATTCATGGCGCGCTCACGGTTCTGAATTTGCGAACGCTCCTGCTGGCAGGCAACGACGATGCCCGAAGGAATATGCGTAATACGAATCGCCGATTCCGTCTTGTTGACATGCTGCCCGCCCGCCCCGCTCGCGCGGTATGTATCGACCTTCAAATCCTCGTTGCGGATTTCGATTTCGATGTCATCAGTAATTTCTGGCACGACATCGCAGGATGCGAAGGAGGTATGACGACGACCTGACGCATCAAATGGCGAAATGCGAACGAGCCGGTGTACACCCTTCTCTGCCTTAAGATAACCATAAGCATTATAGCCCTTGACCAAAATCGTGACGCTCTTGATGCCCGCCTCATCACCTGGCAAAAAATCAAGCAGCTCGACCTTAAAGCCGCTTTTCTCCGCCCAGCGCGTATACATCCGGTACAGCATTTGGCCCCAGTCCTGCGACTCCGTGCCGCCTGCGCCAGGGTGCAGCTCTACGATAGCATTGAGCTTATCATACGGCTGATTGAGCAGCAGCGTCAGCTCAAAATCATTCAGCTTGCTGAGCAGCTTGGACGTTCCCTCCATCAGCTCATGCTCAAGCGACTCATCCTGCTCCTCTTCCGCAAGCTCCAGCATCGTCTGCAAGTCTTCCATCTCACCATTTAAACGTAAATATTGATCAACGACCGATTTGACAGCATTCATTTCGGAAATGACGTTTTGCGCCTTGTCGTTATCATCCCAAAAATCAGGCGCCGTCATTTTTTCCTCGTAGTTTGCGATCAGCTCGTATTTAAGATCTAAGTCAAAGAGACCCCCTAAGATCTTGGAGCCGCTTCGCTATTTCTCGCAAGTCCTGCTTTACCGTTGGTTCTATCATAGCGCACGCTTCACCTCAAATTTCTTATCTTGTCTGGTCGCCCAGCTTGTACTTTAAATATAAGAATTTATAAGTATTTCCCCTTATAAATAGGCTTATATTTCTAAGGCAATGCTCTTCGCACGTCCTAGAAGGACGACGAAGTCGTTTTTGCTTGCTATGCTGCTTGATGGCATAAACGCGCCTGCTGCGAAGCGTTGCAGCCTTTGCCGCATCTCTTTCGCACACTGGCGCGTTAAGCCTTGCCTATCTGATCAGCACCTTATTTACCGTGGCACTGCTTGTATTTCTTGCCGCTGCCGCATGGGCAATCATCATTGCGCCCGACCCGCTCCAGACGCTTCGCCGGACGTTTCTCTTGGCTCTCGCCTGGGCTGTTCGTCGTCGTCTGACCTTGAGCCACCTCTTGACGCTCCAGGTTGCTCTCTACGCGCGACTTCATAATATATTTGGCAACTTCCTCTTGAATCGTATCAATCATCGCCTTGAACATCTCAAAGCCCTCAAATTGATACTCGCGAAGCGGATCTGTGCCGCCATATGCCCGAAGGTGAATACCTTGACGAAGCTGATCCATTGCATCTATGTGATCCATCCATTTGCTGTCAACCGCGCGAAGCGAGACGACCTTCTCGAATTCACGCATAGTTGCTTCGCCCAGCTCAGCTTCACGCTCGTCATAGTAAGCAACAACTTTGTCATAAATAAATTGTGTGATTTCCTCAATTTCTTTACCCCAAATGTCGTCTCTCGTGATGGTGCCTTCGTTGAGCAGGTTGGCATCTACGTAATCAATAATAGCCTCCAAGTCCCACTCTTCCGGAATATCCTCCGTACAATGAGCTTCAACCGTGCGGCCAATAACCGCTTTAATCATTTCCATGACGATTTCACGGATATTATCTGAAGTAAGCACGTCCAGACGCTGCTTGTAAATGACCTCGCGCTGTTGATTCATGACATCATCATATTGGAGAACGACTTTACGCTGGTCGAAGTTGTTTCCTTCTACTCGCTTCTGAGCCGATTCTACTGCACGGGTGATCATCCGGCTTTCGATCGGTTGATCCTCTTCCAGACCAAGGCGATCCATCATGGCCATAATGTTTTCCGAGCCAAAACGACGCATTAGTTCATCCTCCAGCGACAAATAAAACTGGGATGAGCCCGGATCGCCTTGACGTCCGGCACGACCACGCAGCTGGTTATCAATCCGGCGGCTCTCATGGCGCTCCGTACCAATAATATGAAGACCGCCAAATTCGGCTACGCCTTCGCCAAGCATAATGTCCGTACCGCGTCCTGCCATGTTCGTTGCAATCGTAACAGCTCCCGCTTGTCCAGCACGCGAAATAATTTCAGCCTCTTCCGCATGGAACTTCGCATTGAGCACTTTATGTCCAACGCCGCGGCGTTTGAGCATATCTGACAGCTTCTCGGAGTTTTCAATAGAAATTGTGCCAACCAGCACGGGCTGATTTTTCGCGTGACGAGCAACGATCTCCTCGACAACAGCTTTGAACTTGCCTGCTTCCGATTTATAGACGACATCTTGAAGATCTTTACGAATCATGGAACGGTTCGTTGGAACCTGAATAACGTCCAGTCCATAAATACGCTTAAACTCTTCTTCCTCAGTCTTCGCCGTACCGGTCATGCCCGCAAGCTTGCGGTACATCCGGAAATAGTTTTGGAAGGTAATTGTCGCCAAGGTCATGCTCTCATTTTGAACCTTGAGTTGCTCCTTCGCTTCTATCGCTTGATGCAAGCCATCGCTGTAGCGACGTCCCGACATTAAACGTCCCGTAAACTCATCGACGATAATAACCTCGTCATCTTGAACGACATAATCGACATCGCGCTTCATGATAACATTAGCTTTAAGTGCCTGTTGGATATGATGATTGAGCGTTACATTTTCATGATCAAAAAGATTTTCAATGTGGAACGCCTTCTCAGCCTTCTCCACACCTTCCTCCGTCAGCATGACGTTGCGCAGCTTTACATCAATCGTATAATCCTCTTCCGCCTTCAAACGGCTCAGGAAGCGGTCTGCTGCGTAATAAAGCTCTGTCGATTTGGCAGCCTGTCCCGAAATAATAAGCGGCGTACGCGCCTCGTCGACGAGAATGGAATCCACTTCATCAATAATCGAGAAATAAAGCGGGCGCTGCACCATCTGTTCCTTGTATAGAACCATATTGTCGCGCAAGTAATCGAAGCCAAATTCATTGTTCGTACCGTACGTGATATCGCAAGCATAGGCGCTTTGCTTCTCTTCATGCGATAAGCCGTTCAGGTTACAGCCGACCGTCATGCCGAGGAAATTGTAAAGCTGAGCCATTAGCTGGCTGTCACGAGAGGCCAAATAATCATTGACCGTTACGACGTGTACGCCTTTCTCCAATAGCGCATTCAAATATACAGGCAGTGTTGCCACGAGTGTTTTACCTTCACCGGTTCTCATCTCAGCGATTTTGCCTTCATGAAGAACGATGCCGCCCATCAGCTGCACATCAAAATGACGCATGCCGAGCGTACGCTTCGAGGCTTCACGCGTAACGGCAAAAGCTTCTGGCAATATTTGATCAATCGTCTCCCCTTTTGCAAGGCGAGCTCTGAATTGTGCCGTTTTAGCTGTAAGCTCCTCATCGGACAAAGCCGATATGGTTGACTCTAGTGCATTAATTTCTTCTACTTTACGCGTGAGGCGTTTAACCTCGCGCTCGTTCGCATCACCAAATATTTTTTTCACTAATCCGAGCATGGGCTTCCCCTTTCACCTTACGCTTGTTTGCCTTAAATTGTAACAGTTTGCAGGATGCACCGCAACGCATCACCATTATTTTCAGGTAAGAATATAACAAACCTTTCGAAAAGAAAAAGGCGAGCCGTCTATGTTTTCAACTGAGTTCATTATACATCGCGCAGAGGGCGAAATCAAAATGTCTCCCTATAAAAAACAGCACGGTCTCCTATGGATAAATACTCCATGCCAAAAAAATATAAAAGCCCTCCCTCCCGTAGGAGGAAAGGCTTGAAATTGCAATAAATGTATAAGTACGACTGGCCTTCTGCTAGCCTTGTTCAATTAGTCCATATGTTCCGTCATCGCGTTTGTACACGACGTTCACCTCTTCGTTAATGCTATTGGCGAATACGAAAAAGTTATGACCGACCATATTCATTTGCAAAATCGCCTCCTCCACATCCATCGGCTTGAGCAGGAATTTCTTCGTTCTTACGACCTCGAAATCCTCTTCCTCATGCTCGAGAACGCCTACGGCGGAGCCTTCTTCCCTGAATAGCGATTTCACACCGCTATCATGGCGGAATCTACGGTTGACTTTCGTTTTGTGCTTGCGAATTTGTCTTTCCAGCTTATCCACAACTGTATCAATTGAGGCGTACATGTCGGCACTTTTCTCCTCTGCTCTCAAAAAATTGCGGGCAATTGGAATCGTGACCTCAACAGCGTGTATGCCTTTCGTCACCGATAAGGTAACGGTTGTTTCGGAGGTAGGGGCTTCAAAATACTTCTCTAAGCGGCCGAGCTTCTTCTCGACATATTCCTTGAGTGCATCTGTCACTTGTAAATGTTGACCTCGAATGATGTATTCCATGGGGCATGCCTCCTTTACATGTTCTTATTATAACATAGGAAGGGAGGTCTAGCAAAACTATTTTCTATCTATTTAGAATTTTCTAATTATTTATGTCGAAGTTTTGAACGGCCGTTTGTTCGGGTATATCGGTGCGATTCAAGGACACTTATGGCAAAAATAAAAGCTCCGGTTGCCCGGAGCTTAAAGTTACATATAAATGAATCCTATAGACTGGCTATTGCAGCCTGATGATTACAGTTTAGTGACGTTAGCAGCTTGTGGACCGCGTGCGCCTTCTACGATGTCAAATTCAACCGCTTGGCCTTCGTCAAGAGTTTTGAAGCCTTCTGTTTGAATAGCCGAGAAGTGAACGAATACGTCGCCGCCTTGATCAGTTTCGATAAATCCATAACCCTTCTCCGCGTTAAACCATTTAACTTTACCTTGCATGCATAAACAGTCCCTTCATCTTCAAATACTGTGAAACACCTTACTCCTGTGGCCCACAATTTGACTATACCACCGCGTTATTGGAATTGTCAAACAATTTATTGTAAGCGAATACATTGTGCTTACGCTCTGCAATTATCAACTCAAATATTTGGAGGCTACAATCGCATTTTGCGGCAGCAGACACGGTATCCCACCAAGAAGCGGGTATGCTAGCAGGCTGTCAGCCGAATAATAGCAATCCTCCGATTTTTCAATTTCCGCCTTTGTAATTGGACAGCAGACAGGCTCCTCCACCTTCATGAACGCTTCATCATTTTTGCTGATAATAATCACGCTTACTGGATTAAGCTCATGGTAATTAGCTTCGAAAGGCCGATGCTCAATCACATTATAACCAAGCTCTACTGCTTTCGTGTATAGATCCTTCACATATCCATGCTGCGCCATGCGGCCTTTCGCTTCATCAGATGCAAACTCATTTGTCGGCTCCAGCAACACTAAATATTTTTTAGAAATACGGTATAGTTCCTTCAGCGCTTCCTCTTCTCTCCCGCCATTGGATTCAATGGAATGTGTCGTATACACAATATCAATTGAATTATCTTTAAACGGTGACTGGAACAAATCACCTGTCATCAACTCGACATGGTCCAGACCTTGTTCTTTGAGAAACGCTTTCGCGTATTTAATTCTTGACCATGAAATATCAAAGCCGTAAATGCGCGAAGGCGTTTGTTTCATTCGAGGGATCATGATTCCCAGCATCGTACCTTCACCGACTCCTACCTCTACGATAGAATCGCAGGAGCCCAAGCCATCCAAAATTTCCGCGAGGCGGGTGCTGAAGGTCTCTCTGCCAGTCGGGTTATTTTTATAGCCTTGCACATAAGTTCCCGCTTGCAGATCGTAGCTGATCATGATGTCTTCCGTACTATTATTAGCGCTTCCGCTCATTTCTTTTAGATACTGAATGATATTTCCGTTTTTTTGATAAATATCTTTCACTTTGTTTAGAATTGCGTACTTATCCATATGACCTCCTGAAATAACTTTAACGATCGAAGTAATACTTCCTATAAAGACTTTTCACAACAGAAACAACTTTTACGATGTCATCATTACTCATTAATGGGAATAGAGGCAAAGAAATTGCGGTTTGGTAATAGTTTTCGGCCTCCGGACATATCACTTCTGACGTTGCGATTGCTCTGTAATATGGCTGCGTATATACAGGTATGTAATGCACCTGTACACCAATGTGATTTTCACGCAGCTCCTCAAAAAGCTGTTTTCGATCAACAGTAAAGCGCTCCTGCTCCCAACGAACGACATAAAGATGCCAGCTTGACTGTCCGTCAGCATGCTGAAAGGGTGTAATTAGACCAGGCATATTTTGAAAAGCCTCATTATAAAAAGCCACAATCTCACGTCGGCGGTTTATGAATTGGTCTATCTTACCCATCTGGGAGCAGCCAAGCGCCGCCTGAAGATCCGTCATTCTATAGTTGTAACCAAGCGCCGTCATTTCGTAATACCATGGTCCATCGTTTTTCTCCAGCAATGCCGGCTCTTTCGTCATGCCGTGATTACGAAACAACAGCAGCTGTTGATAGTAGTGCTCGTTATCCGTTACAATCATGCCGCCTTCACCCGATGTAATATGCTTCACTGGATGAAAGCTGAACATTGTCATATCCGCCAGCGTGCCTACCTTTTTCCCCTTATACTCAGCACCTAATGAATGAGCAGCATCATGTATAACGACTAGCCCGTGTCTATGTGCCATTTCATTTATCCGATCCATCTCGACAGGCTGGCCTGTGAAATCTACCGGAATCAGAGCCTTTGTACGCTCTGTAATTTTCTTTTCGACTTCAGTCGGATCAATATTGTAGGTATCTTTTTTGATATCGGCAAATACAGGGACGCCTCCCGCATATAATACACAATTGCTGCTTGCCAAAAAGGTAATCGGAGTCGTAATGACTTCATCTCCCGGTCCAATGCCTGCTGCAAAGCACGCACCGTGCAAGGCAGCTGTTCCATTGCAGAAAGCGACAGCATAACGAGCGCCCACATAATGGGCTACTTTTTGCTCGAAGCGCTCTATAGCAGGACCCTGCGTTATAAAATCGCTGTTAAGGACCTGCATGACAGCTGCCTTATCATCCTCATCCAACCACTGCTTGCCATACGGCAGCATCGTACTACCGCCCGATTGAGCCATATTCATTGTCGCTGCCCCTCTCTGCAAACTAAATCAAATCCGTAGACTCAATCCATTCTCCCGTTCTTCTAATTCCTTCTTCCAAGCTAACCTCCGGCTTCCAGCCGAGCAATTGATAAGCTTTCTCCGAATTGCAAAGCAGCTTCTGGATTTCACTCTGCGGATGAATATGCTCTACATGCCGAATGCGGGATTCATCTCCATCCAACACAAGTTTAGCAAGCTCGTTGACGGAAATATCTCTTCCCAGACCGGCATTGACTATCTCTCCATCTACTTTGCTTGAATAGCCCGCCTGTACAACAAATCTCGCGCAATCCGCCACATACAGCAAATCCCGTGTCTGTGTTCCTTCTCCGTAAATATTCAATTCCTTGCCAGCGAGTTTGTTTTTCAGGAAGATGGCAACGACACCGCCTTCTCCTCCAGTTTTTTGGAATGGGCCATAGGTATTAAATGGGCGTATAACGACCGTCGGCAGTCCATAAGCATAATAATAGGACAGCACCATATTTTCAGCGGCGATTTTCGCGCCTGCATATGGAGAAGCTGGCTTGATTGGATGCTGCTCGGTAATTCCCGTCTCCTCCGTGCAGCGATCGTACACCATGCAGGTGCTCATAAAGACAACTTTAACATGATGCTTCCGAGCCTGCTCCAGCACGTAAAACGTGCCTATTGTATCATTATTAAAAGTCGTGCGGGGATCATCAATTGAATCCTGAACGTTAATGGATGCACCTAGATGATAACAAATATCAAATTGATGCTCGTCAAAAAGCTGTGTCAGCAGCGCCTCATCGAGAATCGAGCCCTTTACGAAGCTTTGCAGTTGAGGATGCTGGCGAAATTCTTCCACATTAGCCTCACGGCCATTCGACAAATCGTCAATAATCCACAATTTATGACCATCTTCCAGCAGTTGCTTAGCTACCCATCGTCCAATAAAACCTGCCCCGCCAGTCAGCAATATGTTCACAATAATCCCCCTACAGAATGTTCTTTGAATTAAAAAGCTTTGATCAGCTTTGGCTCCTCGTGCCCAAGCTCGCCATCCAAGTAACGATCGACAATATCATTATTGAACGTATTATAGACCAGCCTCAAATGCTGCGGCGTCCAGTCCTTTGACGTAAACAGCTTGCCGGTGGAGCGCTGCGGCACCGCTTCAAACCGATGGCCGCCGTTCATCATCACAAACAGCTGGACAAGATCCTCTGCCGCCTGCTTCACCGCGTTGCACGCCACGTCATGAAGCCCTTCACCCCGGCTCAATTGTGGGACGGAATGGTGAATAACAGCTCCGCCGTCCAATTGGGACGTCAATTGATGGATCGTCATGCCTGCCCAGTTCGGCTTCAAGAAATAGAAGGGCCAGAACAGCGTAATGTTCCCTCTGTACCAAGGAGATAAGCCGCCATGGATATTCCAGGATATTTCCGGGAAAACACGCAGCGTTTTTTCATCAAGCTTATGTACGCCATAGCTGATTACAGCCTCCGGCTTTTGCTCAGTTACCCACTGCCTTGTTTCCGCACTGTTCAACTGGTCAATCGACACTTCCCGCACTGGTATGCCGCTAAAAACTTGCAAATCAACATGTCCAAATGCTTGCTCCTCCGCCGTCTGCCGATCGGTAAAATGACGGACAAAATTGCGCTGGTCCAGCTCAGACCAACTGGGATGAGGCTTTGGCATCAGCTCTTCCCGCTTTTCAATCAATAGCGCTTGAAGCAGCCCTTCGGCATGTAGGCGCTTGGCGATATGCAAGTGACGCGGATGCGAGCCTGTCAATAAAATCAATTTCATGTAAACAGCCTTCCTTTCTCAGCATAGGGACCTTCAATAATGCCTTTTTCTTTCAATTTATCGACAAACGGTACAAGTATAGCGACACTGCATCGGCATATATCAGCAATTTCCGTCAGCGTATGCTCACCATCGGCATAATTCAGCAGCGTTAAAATAATGTTCAGCTGTCTGCGGTTGTCCATCACATCATTGGAGGACTGGGACCGGTTAAGCGGTGAATTAATATCCGGATACAAGCCATGCTTGTCCAGCTTTACTTCGCCAAAAGGAGAACGGTTCACATAATAGCCTTCGGCTTCATTTAGAAGCAGCAAACGCTCCAGCTCATCCACACTGCGCTGAAGCGCTTCAATCGTCATCGCTTCCTTCGTATCCAGCGAATTATGATAGCCGTCATAGGCTCCATAAACCGTTCTTGCCATTTGACCAACTGGAAGATTAAAGCCCGGCGAGCAGTATTGGCGTTCATCCGAGCCGAAAGCTGGCGTAAATGGACGAGTTTTGCCTTCCTGTTCTTCCCGCTCTACTAGCTGCTTCCAAATCCGGTCCAGCGGATTCTCCCCTGATCGGGAAAGCTTGTAATTCAGCGGATCAGCACCGCCAAGACACGTCAGCACGAGCCCAGCATCTGTCTTTTGCTTCATTTCCGCTCCGAACCTATGCAAATAGGCAATGCTGCCAATCGTCTCCGGCACAAAAACAAAACGGTATGTATAGCGGCGGCGGCTCCATTTGGCTATCCGATTGTACAGGAAGGCCGCCACAAGCGGACCGCTCAGCTCATTATTCGCCATGGAAGGATGGCAAATATAAGTGCTGAGCAATACCTCTCGGTCGGACTCTCCGGGAAGAATACTATGCGCATAGTTGAGCTCTCCGTCAATATGCTCGCTGTCGATAAACGCCTCATACTCCCCCTCTTCCAGCTTCTCCCGCTCACGATGCGTCAAGCAAAACCCCCAACGCTCCTTATAGTAGGAGGTAACATACGGGACGGCATCCGGCAAATGCGGAATGGAAAAAAGATGACCCTCAAGCTCCTTTAATGAAAGCTTCGCCTTAATCGGCGCGCTATAGTTTAAAATTTGCAAATTGCTGCTTTTAAAATCAGCCAGCTTGCGCCCGTCGGGCGCCTTTAGCCATCCGTCTCGTATGACCCATTCCTTCGGTATTTCCCAGTCGAACACCTGCTTGCCAGTCGGCTCGCCAAATGCTTCAAGAGGAAGATATTCCGATAAAATAGCAATCGTCTCGCGAAGGCCTTCCCCTGTAATGCTTCTGCATATGGGGAACAAGCGGTCAAACAGCCGATCCATTTCCGCCAATTCTTTTACTTTATCCACAGCTACTGCCCTTTCTTTTGCGATTTTATTATAAAATGTCCCAAGAAAGCGGCGTCCCTTTTTTCAAATCGGTTCTGGCTTCCTTGCCATTAATAAGCTCCATGTATTTGGTCGGCAGCCCTAGGCCCGGTCTGATTGCTCTGACATTATGGCTGTTAAACTGCTCTCCTGCCTTCATATCCTCCGCAATATAGAGGGAGCGGCGATAGTTTTTGGAGTTTTGCTCCGCTTTCGTCGCGCCGTATACGACCTGGCCGACTGCCTGCCACGCCCGCTCTGTTTCAACTGAAAGCAGCTTAAACTCTTCAGGCTCTAAAGAGAAGGTCGAATCCACCCCACCATCAGCACGTGAAAGCGTGAAATGCTTTTCAATGACTGTCGCGCCAAGCGCTACGCTCGCAACAGCGACTCCTACACCCATCGTATGATCGGACAGCCCGATTTGGCATCCGAACAGCGTTTCCATATGAGGAATCGTAGCTAGATTCGTATTTGTCGGCGTAGCCGGGTATGTACTGGTGCATTTTAAAAGCACAAGATTTTCACAGCCTGCTTCCCTTGCAGCCCGCACCGTTTCGTCAAGCTCCGCAATAGACGCCATTCCGGTTGAAATAATGACCGGTTTGCCCGTAGCAGCTACCTTGCGGATAAGTGGAATATCTGTATTTTCAAATGAAGCGATTTTATAGGCTGGCACTTCAAGCTCTTCCAGAAAATCAACAGCGCTCGCATCAAACGGCGTACTGAAGGCAATCATGCCATGCTCGCGGCAACGATCAAAAATAGGCTTGTGCCATTCCCAAGGCGTGTACGCCTCTTGGTATAGCTTGTAAAGCGAGGTACCTTGCCATATGTTATCGTTACTTGAAATAAAAAAATCTCCGTCGTGAAGATTCAGCGTCATTGTATCCGCCGTATATGTTTGCAGCTTGAGCGCATCTGCCCCGGCCTCAGCCGCTGCATCAACGATGGCAAGCGCCCGCTCCAGCGATTGATTGTGGTTGCCCGACATTTCGGCAATAAGAAACGGCTTATGTGTTTTCCCGATCGTACGGTTTAAAATTTGAATGTCCTTCATCACGCAATCGTTCCTCCGTTATAACCGTCATCACCCGGCTGTGTATCTGCCCGGGCCGGCTGCCCATTAGTTCAAGCGCTATAGCGCTCATATTGCTCAAGTTCCCGCCAATAGCCAGCACTTTATTAAGTATATCGGCATAATGCCCGGAATTTATTTGGGCATGCCAGCCCATATTCATAACAGCCCCAAGCTGCCCGGCCAATTTAACGGTATCTGCCTGATTGTCCGCTACAATGGCCACAGCTGCTGGCAAGCCTAGGTAGCAGCGCTCCCACATGGCCACGCCGCCAGCCCCGAAAGCAAAATCTGCCTCAGCAATAAGCTCCGCCATATATTCGATCTGAATATGCAGCGTAACTTCCTGCAAATCCATGCAGACTCGTCTGATTTCCTCCAAATAGGGATTGGCGTTCCCGACCACAACATCAACTTGCAGCTGCTGATCGCAGCTTGCGCGATGCTTCTCCCCCTCGCGAAGCGCCTCAAGCACCTTCGCCGTTTCATTCGTTGGATCGCTCCCGCCGAAAAAAACAAGCAGGCGACGAATCGCTTCCCCGCGCCGCTTCAAAGCCGCACGCTGCTCGTAGAAGGAGGGTCTTAGCAGCAAATAGGCCGGGCCCAGCAGCAGACGGCAGCCAGACGGCACAAGCTGCTGGTATCGCAGCTCTGGATTTTCCGCCAAATTCTGATCCAGCAAAATGTCTGCTGCATGCTTGCGATTCGCAAGATCATCTATCACTAATAGCTTTCCGGCATACGGCCTCACCATGCTCTCCCAGTAATTGTCTAAAGCATAATGATCTACGATGAGCCAATCAGGCTGTATGCTCACGCAATATTGAATCGTGTGCTCGGCATCCTCCTGCACCGCTGGCGTATCGTCCAGCGCCAGTGGCACAGGCAACGAGAGCAGCAAGGAGCGATGACCTCGCTCTTCAATATACTGGTGCATATTCCCCTCAAGCCCGCGGTTTACGAAGGCAATTGCGTAACCGGCTGCAGCCAGTTCATCCGCGAGAGCCAGACAGCGCATAATATGACCAGTCCCTATTATTTGAGACGCATCTGCACGAATCATGATGCGACCACCCATTAGACGACCGGCTTCTGCTCAATATGAGCGTTGAGCTTGGCGACCTCGGGGGTAGCTAGCAAATAACCGATAACTTGCGCTGATGGCACTGCCATATCGCCTTTGAAGGCATTTGCAGCTGCGCGGCACAAGGCATAATCCTCGGCTGTGTCCAGCGTAATCCGAAGCTCGGGATGGCGGAGCGCTGATGGCACCGATACGGTCGTACTGGAAAATTGCTCTGCATATTCATAGGCATAGTAGGTTACATGCTCCCGGTGTCGCTCCTCGTTCGGCGCGTGCTGAATGTGCGTTAATGCGCTGTGCGAAATCATTTCAACAGCAAGTCCTCTTGGAAGCTTGCCCTCCAGCAGCGCTATGTCCGAAGGCTGCTTCTCCATAGCTCTTACAATCTCGCTTGCAAGCCCGTAATCCACAAACGGACAATCGGAAGTGACTCTTATAACATAATCGGGCTCATAAGGAGCCGCGCATTCGTAAAAGCGGGAAAGCACATTTTGCTCAGAGCCTCTAAAGCAAGCAATTCGATGCTCTGCGCACCAGTTAGCAATAGCGTCGTCACTGGGCAGAACCGAGGTCGCTACGATCACCTCCTGAACGGAAGCAATAAGCCTGCTGCGGCTCACGACATAATCGAGGACGCAGCTGTCTCCTAGCGGCAGTAAGATTTTTCCCGGGAGTCTGGATGAGCCCATACGGGCTTGAATAATGACGATGGTTTTCATAGCTTCTCTCCCTTGGCGCTTAATCTCGATATGTATGTTATCGGCTGCCCGGATGATTACGAATAGGGCAAATACTTCCTGTATTATAGCATACGGGCTTCACGGCCAACGGCTGAGGCGCATTCGAAATCGTTAATACCCTACGCAGCCCTTTAACTCAACAAATGGAAAAATATTATAATCGGAGCAATCTAAGAAGTTTGGCTTGAAATGCCGATATTAATGATACAATTGCGATAAGCATGCGGAGAACTAGGCATGTCTTATTCGCCTGCTGCATGAGTTAGGAGGCCTTTCATGTTAACGTTCATCAAGCTCCGCGAAGAGCATCTGGAGCAGGTTTTGGGCTGGCGAACCAAGGAGAACGTCACCAAATATATGTTTTCGGACATCGACTATAACCTGGAGCATCAAAAAAGCTGGTTTCACCGCATCTCCCAATCGGAATCGGAAAAATATTGGGTCATTTCGATTAAAGGCACGCTCGTCGGCCTGATTTCACTGAACGGCATAGATTTTACCCATAAGCGGACAAGCTGGGGCCTTTATATTGGAGAGGAAGCCTACAGCATGTATGGGGGCATCGTCCCTCCGTATCTCTATTATCATGTATTCCATGAGTTGGGGCTTCATAAAATTACAGCCGAGGTCATGGAGGGCAATGACAATATTATGAAAATACATAAGCTGCATGGCTATCGAGAAATCGGCGTCTACAAGGATCACATTTTCAAATACGGATGCTTTCACGATGTGCATGTGATGGAGTTGCTTAAGGATACTTGGGCTGCGAAAAATAAATCTAAAAAATATGCAGGCAGCTTTGAAGCTTGAAGGCTGCACCTACTGGAGGAACGAACGTGAACGAACTATTGAACTTGCTGAATGAAATGCTGGAGGAAGCGGGACAAGAGCCGCTTTCTGCACTGGAAGGCTCTCTGAGCCTGCGTGATGACCTGCATATGGATTCCTTTATGCTCGCTGAGCTGACGGTCAGAATTGAAGAGGCATTTGAGGTCGATATTTTTGAAGATGGCATCGTGCAGACATTAGGCGAGGTAGTCGCCAAAATTGAAGGTAAATAGGATGGAGCAGCTTTTTCTGGTTGACCAAGACAGATTGTACACCTATTCCGAGCTGCTGAGTGATATACAGGCCAAGCAAACCTATTCCCCGTATGTATTTGTAAAAAACAATGAGCCCTACGCCATTTTTCTCGCCATTGTGCACAGTCTCGTTCATGGGCATGCCATTGAGGTGCTCGACGGTGATTTCTCTGAACAGGAGCTATCGGCACTGGGCATCGACTCAGTCGGCCTATTCGCCGAATTTCCCGTCCAACAACCGCTTGCTGTTACCGATATTGCCGACCTATGCATGCGAATCAAGCAAAATCAAGCCTGGTCTGCTACTCTGCTGACTTCAGGCACAACCGGCAGGCCAAAAAAAGTTATACATACTTTAGAAACCTTGACGCGCACGGCAAAAATAAATGAACGCTTCAGGCAGCATGTGTGGGCCTTTGCCTACAACCCTACGCATATGGCGGGGCTGCAGGTGTTTTTTCAGGCGCTGCTGAATCAAAATACGATCGTTTACGCCTTCGACGGCCGGCAAAAACAGCTGGCCGCGTTAATGAACGATTTTTCGATTACACATCTTTCGGCGACTGCCACCTATTATCGCAATGTGATGCCTTACCTGCGCGGCAGCGTCTATCCTGCTGTACGGGCCATTACATTTGGCGGAGAGAAATACGATGTCCAGCTGGAGCAGCAAATTTTCGAACTGTTTCCCAATGCCCGCATTCGCAATATTTACGCATCAACTGAAGCCGGCAGCCTGTTTACAGCCGATGGAGACAGGTTCGAAATAGAAAAAACGATAGCACACCTTATCAGATTTTCGGATGATAATGAACTGCTGCTCCACCGCTCGTTGCTAGGCGGTTCAGATACTTATGCGCTTGAGGGAGATTGGTATTCGACTGGCGATATCGTAGAGCGGGCAGAAGATGGCAGTTTCACATTTGTTTCCCGTCAATCGGAGTTCATTAATATCGGCGGCTACAAGGTTAATCCTTCAGAGGTAGAAAACGTGCTGATGCAGGTGCCGGGGGTGCTGAATTTGCTTGTTAAAGCAAAGGCCAATCGCGTGACTGGCCACATCCTCGTGGCCGAGGTGGTCAAGGATGAGCTTTTTGAAGAAACAGCCTTGAAAAAAGCGATTAAACAGTATGCTGCTGAGCATCTGCAGGAGTGGAAGGTGCCCCGTATCATTCATATTGTGGATGAAATTGCCGGCTCACGTACAGGAAAGAAGGTTAGAGCATGAAATGGATTATTGTCACGGGTCATTCAACCGGACTAGGTAGAGCGATTACGGAGCAAATTTTATCAGAGACGGAATATGGCGTCATTGGAATTAGCCGCTCTGGCGAGGAGGCTGTGCAAAGTCTTCTAGTCGCTTATCCCGATCGCCTGAAGGTACTTCCTTTCGATTTGTCGAACAGCTCGGATATTAAGACGCTGTATTTGCAGCAGATTCGGAAAATCGGCCCCGTATACGGACTCGTCAACAACTCAGCTGCCGCCTATGATGATATTGTTACCAATTTGAATATGGAACGGCTTGAGCATATGTTTCAGGTCAATGTATTCGCTGCAATGCATCTCACCAAGTATGCGATTAGAGATATGATTTTGAATAAAATACAGGGTTCGATTGTTCATATATCCTCTGTTAGCGCACACACAGGCTATAAAGGGCTAAGCATGTACGCCGCTACGAAGGGAGCCATGGAGGCCTTCTCCAAAAACGCCGCTCGCGAATGGGGAAGCAAGGGCATCCGTTCCAATTGTGTAGTACCCGGCTTTATGGAGACGGCGATGAGCTCCACACTGACACCCGAGCAGAAAGAACGTATCTACAACCGCACGTCGCTGAAAAAAGAAACAGAGGTTGGAAGCGTGGCCAGCACGGTGCTTTTCCTGTTGTCGGATCAGGCCCGTTCCATTACGGGTACGGTTGTTCATGTGGATAATGGGACGCTGTGAAAAGAATTTAAATATAAATTAAAATCAAAGCCGCTTTCAACCAAGAACTAAATTTAATTCCTAGCGGCTCGATCTTGAAATAACAATTGCTCAAGGAAAGCATAGTGCAACTAATTACAAAGGAGAGCAAAGAAGACAACTGCCGAGTTCAGTATCTGAAAAATGGAAGTCCGCATCTCCACAAATCTATAATCATAATATCCTATCTTTTTTCACTTTTTGCAAATCATATTACAATTTTATTTATATATGCTGGCGGAAGCCATACCTCTACTTTAATAAAGCGACTTCATTCGTTGGGCTTGGGTGAAAATATTTTTTTGGGGTATTGATCCAGATCTAAACAAAGCTGGACAATTACTAGAGGGGTATAAACGAAAAAGATATATAATGGGGATGAATATATAAAGCTATTGAGCTAATGATATTTACCACTATGCATTAAATTTCATTTCGATTCATCTTGGTTTACAACTTGAAAAATAAGATTACTAATATTCTTTTTAAATCAAAGTAAAAAGACGTAGCTAGTAGCCTGCCCAGATAAGCAGGGCTTTAGCTGCGTCTTTTTATCAATTCTAGCTTTCATATTGCAGGAGAACTGGCCTTAATTCTCTCCAAGTGATTTTCAGTTGATCCAATGAAGCATCCGGATTATTAAGAACTGCCATTAGATTATGGCTGCTGTCCATATAATTTTTAATTATTTCTGTCGCAAGAGTGAAGCAAGCTACTGCATTTGCTTTATCGTTCTCCAGAGCGTAACATACGCCGAGATTATTCCAGCTGGCTGCATCATAATCATTCAGTTCCGTTGCTTTTGCAAAGCTTTGCTTTGCATCCGCCGTTTGACTTTTATAAAGATGGTACAAACCGCTGTAAAAATAGCCTGACGAATATCCTGGATTTTCAGAATTAAAATGGGAAAGCTTCAAATATCCCTCTTCCCAAAAATCAAATTTATATAAGATACTAATAAAATCAATAAAGTTCTTCTCTTTAGAAAGGTTCCTTTTATTGATCTGCTCTTCTATAAAGGATAAAGAGTACTTTGAAATAATGACCTTTTCACCTTGCAGCACATCCTGAATATTTTTAGACACATTTGTGCTGTGGCGACGAACATAAAATAAAGGCTCGTCCACATATACAAACCCGCCTTTTGCAGCTAGCTTCAGCCATAAATCCCAATCCTCACAATATGTAATGCCTGGATCAAAGCCGCCGCACTCTACAAGCGCATCTCTTTTGACCAGCGTACCTGACAAGTAAATGTGATTTCTGACTAATTCATAGCCTAATATCTCTTCGGCTCCAACTTGTTGAAATCGCGTTATTAATTCGGACTTGCTGCCCAACTCATTGATCTGGCTATATGCACTATGAATCAACAGGTAAGGCTCGCATCGATCCATCGTGTAATGATTATACCGCTCCAGCAGACGCTCAACTAAATGGCTTTCTCCTACATCGTCAGCATCCATAAATAAAATCCACTCTGTCTTGGAAAGCTCTATGCCACGATTACGAGAAAAGGAAGCCCCGCTATTCTTCTCGTTGCGAACCACCCTAATGGTTGATCCATTCCTCTCAGCCAAGCTGTTTTTAATAATTTCCAAAGTATCATCTGTACTGCAATCATCTATAATAATGATTTCGTCCAATGGACACGTTTGATTCAGCAGACTTTCGAGCGTTTTGCCTATATATTTTTCCGCATTGTACACAGGAACGACAGCTGTAACACTATGCTTCATTATATAACTCCTCCAGCTATTGATTAACTGCAATACGGCAATAGCTGTTGTACACCGCATCTTTATCAGATAAAAAATGAATGAGCTTAAGCGACGCTATATCTTCTGTATCCATAAGTTTTATATTTTTATCAATTAATAAATAGTGGCTTTCCATGTGTTTCGCTTGCTCCAACAGCTGCCGGGCCTCCGTAAGCCTTTGAAGATGTAGGGCAGTCATTACTCCAAAGTTATGAACAATATGAAAAGAATCGGGTCTTATTTCATAGGCCTTCTCGCAACACTTATAAGCCTTCTCCAGTTCACCTTGCTTGAAGTAAATGTTTCCTAAATAAAAATAGGACTCTGCATTTCCTCCCCTATTAACCGCCTCTTCAAAATAGAATTCAGCATTCTGATAGTTTTGATGAAAATAATACTGATTTATCCCAAAAGTCGTGTTGATCTCAAGCAAGGAATGCTTTTGTTTTGTCCATTGCTCCAATAAAAAGGGATATTCGAAAATCCCCTGCACCTCCATTAAATTAGTAATCAGACGACCTGATTGTCCTGAGGTGTTATTTCCATGTATTCTATAATTTGTTAGTACGGAGCTTTCATACTCAAAGCCGTAGCCTCTACCTACTATTTGCAAAGTGATATAGTAGTCACAACAAATTAAATTTTTATCCCATTTCAACCATTCATAGTTTCGGAACGACATTCCCGATCCAGTAAAAAAGCCTCTCCGATACAATTGCATAAATAAATTTTCGTTATTCACATAGTCAGGTAAATCCAAAAACAAATGAAAAGATTCGCTATTTTCGTTAATTAGCAACATTCGAGAATAGACAATCCCAGTATTTGAATTATCAAGAAACTTCTCTGCGGTTTTTTGCAACCGATTAGGCCTTGCCACATCATCAGCATCCAAAAAACAGATAATCTCCCCGGTTACATGAGGAATTGCCTCGCGATAAGCGGAAGAAATCCCTCCATTTGACGCTTTATAAATGACTTTGACCATTGGATGATCTTCATATTTTCTCAAAATGTGGACCGATCCATCAGAGCTACCGTCATCTACAAAAATACATTCCATATCCGCATAAGTCTGATTTAATAGGCTTTGAATACACTCCTCCAAATACCTTTCATTATTATACACTGGAGTAATGGTGCTAATGCGCATAAGAGAATCTCCTTTACCGCTATCCCTATATTAACAACTACTAACTAGCCGTTAAAGCTATTAATTATAATGACATGCTGCATCCCTGTTTTGTATTTTCTAAAATCCCTGTCGACTCTAAAAACATTCGATCCATCTTGAGAAAAATGAGCATAAACAACATCCGCAAGTCGCTGGTCTGCTGCAAGAATAACAAGATTTGAAGTACGCGCAGTTGCTTTATTCAGCAACTGAAACAGTTTCTCTTCATAAAATTCCTTATCCTTAAGCCTTATTAAAGCATAGTCAAAATACTGATTGAGCTGATCAACATTTATTGGAGCTAGTGAAATATGAGTAAAGATGAGCTCTAAAAATGGAATGCTATCACGTACACCTTCGAGGTTCAATAATTTCACATGCTTATGGCTCGCCCAATTGGCAAGAGGAATGCCTGCTGTCCCCAACTCTTCTGCCACTATTTCCAGCAGCATTCTCTCGGCAGGCGAAGAACCGCATTTTCTGCACTCCAGTTGTTCTAAGGAAAATTTATTAAAGCCACACAAATTGCAGAAACAGTCATTCTCGAACATAACATAAGACTGTCCATTATAAAGCCTTTTTTGAATAGTTGATTGGTTGATGTTAATCGCAAAATCCTGGTTTCGGATATAGCCAATTGCCTTCAAATCTTTTTCAATTTCCTCATGAAACATAGAAGCAATGCAAATAAAAGGCTTCTCTTCTTTCACCTTTTCCATTAAAGCAGATTTGGATTTTACGATAACACCCTGTACGAGTGTATTAATTTTTAGGGGATTGTTGTCAATAAAGCCTTCGACCTTGATTCCAGCATCATTTAAAAAGTCCAACGTCTTTATCCCAGCAGCACCTGTTCCCCAAATATAAACGGGTCTTGCAGTATTCACTGTTACATTGACACTATGATGGCTGGTTTCGTCGGCCTCAGGCTGCTTTTCTGTTGGATGCGCGCCGGCTTTAATGCCTTCACGCGCGCTCCTCGTCGCTTCCAAAAATAAATGGCCGTTTCTGAGGTCAGGCTCTAAATGGCAGCCCTCTCCCCACTCATTCCAGGCATTGATGAACACAATCTGTTCATCAGGAGTATACCCTTCTACTCTCTTCATGCTATGCTGAAGCCAGTTCCTATATAAATCGGCATCCTCGTTCTGAATGATGGTTGCATTATTACTTCTGCGTGCCGTATTATCCCAGCTCGGAAACACACATGGAAATGCGGGCAGTTGTTCTTCCGCTTCTTTAACTAATTCCTTGGCCACCATGTCTTGATAGCTATAGATCGTTAAGCCAGGGAGTGTTGAAACGGAAAGATGCTCATTTGCTGTATCTCTAAAGTCAGGAGTAAAATCATACATGGAATCAAAGCCCGCCTCAAGCATATCCTCCACCGTGAAACTGGCTTTCGAATTATTGGCACAACACAAATAAATATCTTCAAATCCATACCTTTTAATTTCTTCACGCCATACCGCAATAATTTTCTTGAGATTAGTAATTTCGTTGGCGCGATAAACTAAAAAGAGCGGTTTATTATTAACTCTTATGTACCTTGAATCCTGAAAAGCTTCAGCCAACCACTTCATATGCTCAGCAGGGTCATACTCCTCATATTCCTGCTTAAGAAGAATTTGCTGATCCATACCATCCCAGCGTCTTGTCCAATTTTCATTGGCCCAGCATAAGCAAAAATCCAGATTAGGCTTGCCTGAATGAAGAACCTCATTAAATGGACGCTCCAATATCATTTTCCCATTAAACCAGTAATGGTAATAACAAAAAGCATCTATTCCATAGCTTGCAGCTAATTCGCCCTGTGCCTCACGGGTCTCAGGCAGCCTTAAATCATAGAAGCCAAGATCTGAAGGGATATGAGGTTGATAATGACCGTTAAATAACGGCCTAGCCTTGGCCACATTCGTCCATTCTGTAAAACCATTGCCCCACCATTCATTATTTTCTTTAACAGGATGATATTGCGGGAGATAAAAAGCAATGATTTTCATAGAACCTCCGAATTAAATTATTGAAATTCACTTCATATTTTCTAATTTCTCGAATTAGAAGCCATCAACGACATTTAATATTTCTTTAATGCTCTTGCCTTCTTTAATCATTTGTTTTATTCCATACTCTGTTTTAGCTGCTTCATTTACTACTTCAACAACTTGCTCAAATATAGCTTGAGGAATGAAAACAACTGAGTCGCTATCCGCAAAGAGATAATCTCCACTATTTACTGTAATTCCATCAATTATAACACTGACATCTGTATCCTTCACTCTTCCACGGCCCTTGATATCCACCGGGCTGTATCCTTTTGCCCAAATAGGCAATTCAATACTTTGCGTATAAAATGTATCTCTGGTTAGGCCATCAATAATGACTCCTGCTAGACCAATTTCCATTGAAAGTCTGGACATTAGTTCTCCAAAATAAGCAAAATCATTATTACCCTTTACTACAAATACCTCATTATTATTTAGGCTACCGAGGAAGGTCAGACCAACTTGAATTCTTTCGTCATTCGTTTCCAATGCCTCTAATTCTAAAGTGCGGACTTTTCCAAAAAGTCTTGCCTTTGTATTGTTTAGTTTCCACTGTGTGGAAACTTGATTTTTATATCCAAGTCGATCCAATTCATCGGAGAATACACCCGTACAATATTCATCCATATATTCATTTATAAAATATGTTTCAAATAGATTATTCAATGATATCACTCCTCAATTTTTGTATGCCGCTCGTGTAAGGATTTTCACTAGGGAGACCATTAGCCACCGCTGTAGCAAGCTCCATATCCTCGAGATAATCTATATCGATAGCTTCAAATTTATCTATTTCCAACATGCTGTAATTCCCAGCTACACGTACTTTTGTTTGCTCTAATATGTTTCTTTTAGTAAAATACAGCCCCATTCCCTCAATAATTGTGGGAGGAAGAGTAAAGCTGTTAGGCAAGTTGTACAGATCATACTTAGGCGCTGTTTCACCCCATAAATAGCATTGTGTCTTTAATACTGAAAACACTGAGTCGTACCCTGATTCGATCATCTCTATACCTTTTTGAAGGGTAGATTGCTTCAAAAAAATCATTGGAGGTAGATGCTGAATATAAACATCAGCATCTACCTGGCTCATTTCCCACAACATCAGTTCATTTCCATTCGTTGCATTAGTCGCAAGAGCTTCTGGCCGCTTTATTGCCCCAAAACCATGCTTCTCAGCAAGCAAAAGAATTTCATCACTATCACTATCAATAAAGATATCTTTACGATCTAATACACGATTTAAATTATTTGCTGCCCATAAAAATAAAGGCACGCCTTGGATTTGATACATATTTTTATTTGGCAGCCTTGTACTGCTACCCTTTGCGGGGATTACTCCGGCATACTTCAAATCATATTCCTCCCAATGCTTTCTGCTATTGGTTTTAATGTTTGAAGCATTTCGGAGAATTGATTGTGGTTTAACTGCTGAGCGGCATCTGATAGCGCCTCTTTAGGATTCGGATGAACCTCAATAAGTACCCCATCTACTCCCATAGCTACGGAAGCACGAGTTAGATCGGCAACCCCGTAGGAATATCCCATAGCATGAGATGGATCAACAACAATCGGAAGATTCGTATATTCTTTCAAGTAGGAAACACCACATAGATCCAAAGTAAATCTAGTTTTAGATTCAAAGGTTCTAATACCCCGTTCACAAAGTATAACCTGCTCATTTCCTCCACTTAATACAAACTCAGCCGCCTGCACGAACTCCTGCAAAGTGGAACCAAAACCACGTTTAATCAATACTGGTTTATTGCTTTTTGCGCATTTGCGTAAAATTCCTTGATCATACATTGCCTTAGCACCGATTTGTACAATATCGGCTGCTTCAATAATTTCATCAATGTGGGTAGCATCACGTGCTTCCGTAATGATTTTCAAACCATACTTTTCCTTCATTTCTGTTAGAAGCTCGAGACCTTTACTTCCTAACCCTTGAAATGTATAAGGAGACGTTCTCGGTTTAAAGCTTCCCGCCCTCATAATTTTAATTCCAGAATCTTTTAAAAAAGCCGCAGAGTGCTCAATTAATTCTCTCGATTCAACCGAACATGGTCCGCTAATAACGATTGTATTTTTACTGTTGCCTCCAATCGTCAGATCACCGACTTGAATTGCTCTCGCCGATTTGTATTGCTTGCTTGCCAATTGTATATCGTCAGACAAGACATAATAATCGTCTACCAGGTCTGCAAACTGATCCTCTAGCGTTTTTACTTTAGACGGAGTCACAAGTTTAATATGGTCTTCATTTGTTATTTGTATAGCCTCATAAAATACAGCCATTTTTTCTAAAAGCTCAGCACTGACACCCTTTTTTACGTGAATAATCATTTACATTTCTCCTTTAATCAAATCATTAAATGCAATCCAACCTACTAATTCTTTAGTGCCGCCTACAACTGGCAAAAACATAATATGCTTTTTACTATTTGAAATCATATCAAGCATTTCTTGAATTGTCGATTGATCGCTTATAATAAGCGGATTTCGATTAATGCTGTTATAAATATCAAATCTATTTAAGTCATCAACATTGGCTAAAAGCTCTCTCCTAATATCGCCATCAGTAACCACGCCCACTAATTGACCACTTTCATTTACAATAACTGTAAATCCAGCCTTTGACTTTTCAATTGCCTGAAGCACAGCTTCCAATGAAAGAGCGTCCTGCTGGACAACCGGAAAGTCATCAGAGGAGGACATAAAGTCCCTGATTTTAATATCGTGATCTGCTTTTTCCGTTCTCAATCTTAACAATGCATTGGCAATCAAGGGAGCATTCATCAAATAAGAGCCTGAGACAGCACAGTATACTCCCATATGACGAAGAATGAATGAGATGTCATTTGTAATTCCGCCATCTACATGTATGTTTTTACTAGGAAATTTTTTCCTGAAATCCCTTATTTTATTGAAGACAATATCATTAAAGCTGCCACCACTAATCCCTGGAGTTGTTGTCATAAATAAAAAGAAGGAGCATTCCTCCGCATATTCCTCAAAAACATCAATAGAGGTTTCCATTGTAATAGCTATACCCTTTTTCCCAGTGAAAGCAGCAGGCCATCTGAGCTTTTTATTCAGATTTTCATATTGAAAGGTAACTGCTTCTATGCGATGCTCAATAATAAAATCAAAAAACTTTTCAGGCTCACTAGTTATAATATGTAAATCAATCGGCGTACTACTGATTTCTCTTATTTTGCGAATGTCTTCAAAAACCTCAGTTTTTTCAATTGAGTCAATATGAAGATAATCAATTTTAAATAAATCCAATTCTGCTACAGCACTTAAAATATCCATATTTTTTGTTGAATAAATAGAAGCAGAAATTTTCATGTAGAGGCCACCGCCCAATTATGTAGTGTAACGCGAGTAGAAATTTTTGTATTTTACTGCTGGCAGATTATGATCGGTTATAATGTACGAGTTGGATACCTGATTTAAATCATTCACTGTCTCCATCTGGCTGGCAATTAACTGAGAAACTACTTCATTCGCTTCTAATTCATTTGAAAAAACAAACTTCGAATCCAAGGCAAAATAATCACTAAACAGTGGAGTATCCTCGCTTTCGTAAGCAAAAGCAGGTACATAATGATAGATTGATTCTAAAAATGTAGTACTGGCTGACACAAATGAAAAATCAATCAGGTCTAGCAATTCTATTATCGTTTTATCATGTGCAATTTCTCCCAAACAATGAGATAAGCTATTAATTGGGTAACTTTTGAAATCAGTAGGATGTTTCCGAATGTAGTAATTCAAATTAAAATCATTAGCAATTTTTTCAGCAATATTTATTAACTGCATATTAACATTGAAGTTATTATAAGCTGGATAACTTAAAAAAACGCAAAAGCTATTAATCTCTCTTGTACGATAAAATGTACGCTTTATTTTTGCATCATAATTGTATTTAGGATTGCCTAGTATAATGATTTGCTCAGAAGGAACACCGTATCCCTCCATAATTTCCTTATACTTCTGCCCCCAAACAATATGATGTTTGGCAAGTAAGTAATAATGTGTAAAATCCGTCATTGGATGCTTATTTAAATGTTCGGTTAATTGCTCAGCTTGAGCTGTTATGGAATGCTGCATTGTAATGGTATCTCTTTGAAGCTCATTCATAATCTGTGTAATAACATTCTGATATCCAAACACTTCGTTCACAGATATATTCATTTTAAAATCTTGCTTTTGCAAAAAGTCATACATGAAATCAATATAATTTTTATAGAAGTTCATCCAACTGCATAGCCATGAAATTTCTTCTTCGTTAACTGGCAGTTTCATTTGTTTCACTAAGCTTTGCATGGTTTCATCATTACTTGATAAGTAAGCATGACTTGCTCTATTTTCAAAAGTTAAGAGTTGTTGCTCCTCATAATAAGCTGAAATATCCTCTTCACGTTTGACTAAAAATGAAATATTAGCTTGGTTAATGAGACTAGCCGAGGCCTTCATGAGCTGAAAATAATCCTGACGACCAGGCAGCAGATTCGAGAAAAGCATTTTCCCTTGACCACAAAGCTTATATTCCAATCTGTTTGGAGGATAATAAAGATATCGTTCTACCTCTGGAGAACATAAATAGTCGATTAATGAACAAAACTCACTATTCAAAACATAGGAAAATATTATTTCTCTATAGCGTATTTCCGAAAAAGCCTGCATTAGATTATCATAATACTCTTTTTTATTAAAAATAATTTCACTATTGAGCTCTTCCATTCTAAGTTCTCGCTTTATACGTCGAAGTTCGTTAAATGTAACGTATTGCTTCTTAGTAATGTTGAGCTGTTCGAGTTGTCTCACGATTTCATCTGTGGCTGTACTTGCAATGAACACAATGAGCTCTTCTTTAATTTCTTCCTTTAAAATATTCGAAGAATAAATAGGACAATCGTTTACTTGCTCTGCCCATTTCAAAGGATTATTATCAATAAAATAAGAAACTTCACAATTATCTAAAACGAATGAGGAAATTTCAGAGTATGCGGCTCCAGTTCCCCAGATAACCACTTTTTTTCCATAGGTGATGGAAGCTATAAGCTCATTAGATGATAACTCC
The DNA here is from genome assembly GCF_036894955.1 of Paenibacillus sp. KS-LC4. NCBI lineage: Bacteria > Bacillati > Bacillota > Bacilli > Caryophanales > Paenibacillaceae > Paenibacillus > Paenibacillus sp. KS-LC4. Next base: position 5,738,326 of record NZ_CP145905.1, read on the forward strand.
CCATGTTTTCCTCTCATTATTATCCCCCATCCAATATATCCTTCTCTAGCCATTCGATTATAGTTTCTTTAGTCACCAGATTATCTATCATATTATTTGAAACTATTCTTTTTTCTTTTTGAACAGTATTATAAACAGATGGAATCAAATACATATCAGAGAACTCTTCTGCAATTTGTTCTTCTTCCTTAGTCATGAGCTCTTCAAAGTGCTTTTCGCCGGCCCTGTAACCTACCGTATCAATATGAATTTTTGAATAAATATTATGTTTTCGAGTTACTACAGTAATAATCGCCTCCGTTAAATCACCAAGCTTAACTACAGGCATTTTAAGTACAAATACCTCTCCACCATTTGCCGATTCATTCGCCTTTAGTATTAATTGAATCGCCTCTGTTGGAGTCATCATATATCGGAGCATCTCGGGATCTGTTACCGTTATTCTGCCATGCTCTAGTATTTGTTTTTTAAACAATGGTATAACAGAGCCTCGTGACCCCATTACATTTCCAAAACGTACGGATGAAAATACCGTTGATTTTGCTCCTTTTTGATACTCGGCAGCCGATATGAGTCGTTCGCCCATCAGCTTTGTAGCACCATATGTATTGGTTGGCGATATGGCTTTATCTGAGCTTGTGAACAATACCTTCTGAACTCCAGCCTGTATAGAAGCTTGGATGACATTTTGCGTGCCGATAACATTCGTCTGCACTGCTTCAAATGGGTTGTATTCACAAAACGGCACGTGCTTCATAGCAGCCAAATGGAACACAAAATCAATATCTTCCAGCGCTCTTAACAGCCTCTGCTGATCGCGCACATCTCCAATTAAATAACGCATTTTATCATGATGCTCGTGAAAATCCTGACTCATTTGATACTGTTTATATTCATCTCTGCTGAATATCCGAATTACGCTTGGATCATAGGCTAACAAATGCTTTGTCAAATGGTAGCCTATTGTACCGGTTCCACCTGTAATTAATATTTTTTTGTTTTTGTACATTGCCCAAGCACCTCTTCTATTCACCTTTAACTATCCAAATAACTAATAAGCTGACGTCTTTTACTACTATCTATATCGGTTGATAGCGCTTGATTTATAAGAAAAACCGCAAGGAAAATGTATCCTTGCGGTTTTTCTCTAATGAGACGCTTTACGTTTATATATTATGTCACTTGGTGCTCTAGGAGCTCAAACTAGACAAGCGCTGCTGCAGTGCCTCTATAATTTCCATTAGAGGCTTCGCCTGATCCAGCAGAACTTTAATCAATGGCTGCATATGCTCCCGGTAAAAAGCAATCTGCTCCTGTAAACTGCGTGCTTCCGTTAAAAGATGCAAATGATGTTCAAAGTTTTCAATTGCTACTCGACTGCTCTGCAAATATAATCCGTTAAACACGTCACTCTTGACCACAAACTCCCAATCGCTATCAATCTTCTCCATCATACGATTACACTTATTAATATTTATTCGACTCTGCTGCTCTAGCTTTCCAATCTGGCTCACGATTGAGGTTAGTTTTTCAGAACATTCCTCCATATTTTTCGGCAAACTCGCAAGCTTGCTTAAAATATGATTTTTGCGACTTTCATTATAAGGGGCTGCAGCTTTAAGCTGATTATCAAGCTCAAGCTCCAAAACCTGCTGATTTTTCAAACGCTTATAAACCGACTCCATTGGCTCCCAGAGCGTATGTTTAATCTTCGCGCCCGTTTGCGAAGTATTTATAAATCGAATGTCAGCGTGTTCAGCTAGAAGCTCTTCTATATCCGCCAAAGCAAGCGCCAGTGCGTAGGTTGTCCGATTCACCGATCCGTGTACATTTTGGACAGTTATATCGGCAGATTCGACTGACTTGGCCATGATTGTCTCGGAAACATGCTTTGCTCCAACTGCATACATTTGATTATTAGGATAAGAAAAGTCTTGCCCAGCAAATATAATTTCTTGGCAGCCCATATAAATAGCAGCCTGTACTGCTGTGCCCGTAACCGTATGGTTCGAACGGAAGACTGGATCCTGGTCTCCCAGCTCGAGAAAGTAACGAGAAACCCAATCGCTCCCGACGAAAAAATGCACAAGCTGCTCTCTTTGAAGCGGCTCTATCACTTCAAAATGCACCGTAGGCGAGAACAGCATCGGAATATTAGATAGATTCAAATGCTGAAAAGCCTGCGCATTGGCCACAGCCCCATCAATAGAAACAATGAGATGAGGGATAATTTCATGATACAGCAGTGTCTGTACCGCAGAGCCTGCCGCAATAACAAATGCATGTGCTTTGAGCTTTTTCAGCTGTACAATATCCTGCTCTAAAGAAGGTCCTCCGCCGACAACAATAACCGTCTTCCCGTTTAAAGCTGTTTTTAATCGGGATAATGGAGGGGACTGCAGAACAGCAGGCATATTAAACAATCCATTTTTCACCCAACTCAAACCTAAACGCTGATAAATTCTCACATGATTTACATAGTTATAAAAAGCCATCTCCGCTTCATGACGAAAATCTGTTACTTCTGAAGCAAAGCTGCTAGCATAAGCTGGCGCTGCTGCAATACAAAGCGGCTTTTGCTCGAATATAGCTGCTTTTATAAACTGCTCTCTTCGCTGCTCCTTCGAGCTGGCAAGTCCAAAAAAAGCGACCTTTGCCCGCGAAAGCAGCTGTTCCATATTTACAATTTGCAAAGCAGCTAGCAAAATTTGCGGCTCCGGCTCGTAGATATACAGCTGATGCTTAGGACACGCCTCAGTCAGTGCCATAGCATAATCGCCTAACCCAAATCCATATAAAATAATGGCTTGATGCTCCGACGCTGTGCTAGCAAGTCCCTTCGCCCAATCAGTTATCTGCTTCATATGATTTAAGCCCAGTAAACGTTTCCTCTCCCCGCTGTCCCGCTCTATCGTCAAATTAACAACACCGTAGCGGTTGTATTCTATTTGATAGGCAGTCGCATTTGCTGCTGCAAATTGTAGCTGTGAAAAAATATCCGGATAGGCCCGCTTTAAAAATGCCATATTGTCCGCAAAGCGGCGCTCGCGCACCGAGCCGCTCTCACCTAGTCCTGACTTTAACAGCTTAAAAAGAGGAATCAGCTCAAATTGAAGGCTATCAGCTGCACCGATATAATTTTCATCATCGACATTCTGATTCAGCATCTGAAACTTTGCGCCAAATTGCTCCAGGGCACCATTAAGGAATAGATGCAAGGAGCTGTACTCTTCCACATCGCTAATTTCTTGTTGAATGGACTGCAAAGCTCTGTACAGATCGTCCATGCCTTCTACAATTTCTCCAAATGAAGGCCAGGTCTGCTCCATTTCAAAAGCATGAAACAGTGGCACTACCAATTCGCTTGCCTCAATCAGCTTTGGAAGAAAGGCGCGAACATCATCAATATAATTTTCCGTTGTAATGATTTGATTCATAGGGGCCTCTTTTCTAGCTGGTATATTCCTTCAGCCTGTGCAACGTACCTTCCACCACTTCTTTCAAATCTGGAACTTTATACAGCATTTTCGTGATCAGCGGCAGCATAATAGTTTGAGCTAAATCAGATTTTTTGATTATATTTTGCTCATTCGCTAGCTCAGGCAAATCTCGTTCGAACTCATTTAGTTCATTACGGAAAAGCATAAAACCAAAAGCAGTAAAAGGTACACTGGCTACAATCGCTTGCCAATCTTTGTTGATTGACTGTATAGTCTCTGCACTTTTTTGCGGATTTTTCCGGCTATTTTCGACCGCTTTCCCAATATTTCTTTTAATTCTTTTTAAGTGCTCCTCGTATACGAACATCTGCTGCGGCAGCTCAGTGAGAGCAACCGTCACTTTTTTCCTTTTCTCTGCAGAATAGCCGCTCATGCTCTCCATGGCTGTAATCAAAAAATTTTCTGGCAGCTTGTTATTTTGCAGACGCAGCAGCACCTTGTCCATCGTTTCAAAGCTCGTATGCCGAATACGCGCACCGTATCGCGATGTATTCACAAAACGAATATCGGAGAGCCCTTCCAGAAAATCTTCCACATCAGCTAATACAAGCTTCATAATTTTATTTGTTCGATTTAATGTTCCATTCACATTTTCTACCGTTAACTCCGCTGCAGAAACCGTTTTTTCTATGTAACTCTCCGAGACATGCTTCGCTCCTGACGCATACATTGCACCTTCAGAATAAGACAAGTCCTGACCAGCAAAAATAATTTCCTTACAGCCCATATAAGCTGCAGCTTGAATAGCTGTTCCTGTCACAGAATGGCTCGATAAGAAAATAGGATCGTCACTCGTCACTTGCATAAAATATTTTGTGACAGAATCATTCTTAAAGTGAACATGCATTAATCTATCTTTCTTCTCCTCCAAGATGCGATATTTCACCTGTGGTGTATATAAAAGAGGAATCCCCTTAATGTCCAAATGTCTAAAAGCCTGATAGTTTGATTCGGCTCCATCCATACTTACAATCAAATGCGGTTTAATGCCAAAATGAAGCAAGGATTGTATCGATGATCCGGCAGCAATAATAAAGGCATGCTGCTTAAGTTTTTTTAGATTTTCAATATCTGCGGAAAGGGACGGACCCGCTCCTACAATAACGGCTGGCACATCGGCAAACTTATTTTCCAGCTGCTGAATCGATGGGCTTGCTAACGTCGCAGGCAAATTGTACATGCTATTTTCAAGCCACTCCATGCCAAATCTCTCATACATGCGATAAGAGCTTCCATAGTTCATAATGGCAATTTTAGCATCATTGCTAAATTCCAATACCTCTTCTTTCATTAATTTCTCATACACGGGAAGAGCAATAATTTCCGGCTCTCCCTTTAAATATTTCAGGTAGGTATAAAACATACCTCCTCTTGTAGTTGCATTACCTCCAACAACAAAGTTTTTCACATTGGGTAGATCAAGCCACTGCTTAAGCTCTACCTGATGCATTGCTGCAATTAAAATCTGTACATCCGGCTCATAAAAATGCAGCTTGTGCTCAGGAAATGCCTGGGCATACTTGACTTGATGATATCCAAACCCTGTCCCATAAATAATAATGTCGCTTTTATTTTGCACTTTTTGCTGAATGTTTTTTATCCAATGAGCTATCTCATTTTGCGGATCATATTTGCTGTATAAAAAAGAGGGCTTCCCATCTACTGTTACGATGCATAAATTGGGCTGACCGTTTCTTGCATGGATAGTTTGATAATATTCCCGATTTCTAGAACATGCAGTGATCTGTTTATAGACCTCAGGGAATTTCCCAGCCAAATACTCGAGGTTGGATTGAAATAGCACCGCCTCTGCTTGGCGCCCTGCATGTCCCCCAAGCTCTACTGCAAGCTGTCGAAGCATTGGAATGAGTTCAAAGCCTAGGCAGTCTCCAGCATCCATATAATTTTCGTTATCCATATAAGCATTCAGTTGCCCGAAACCTTCTTCCAGCTCAGATGAAAACCGCAGTATAGTTTCCTGCAAAGCACAAAATACCTGCCATTCTTGCAGATGGCTATCAATAGCATTTAAGGTCCGGTATAAGTCATCCATTCCTTCTACGATTTCAGCGAAAGAATCCCAAAATGCATCAGCCAAAGACTCATATAACAATACTTGAACGGTTTCGGAGGCAGCAATCAGCTTTGGCAAAAAAACACTGATGTCCTCAATAACTTCTTCTATGTCCAACTGCTGCTGCTCCATATGTAAAAGCTCCCCCAATATACATATCGTTTATTTTAAACGCAGAAAATAACATATAAACTTTTCCGATAAAAATATAAACCGCCAGAGCATAGTTCCGACGGTCTCATAAAAGCTATATCTAGTAAAATGGTATCATTATTCTTTGTAATCAACAAAATAGCTTTCCGAAGTATAAGCTTGCTCATACTTTTGCTTTTGCAGGCGGTGAGTCTTCATCCTGTTCAATCCGGAAGAAGCCTCCCCCATTAAAAAATGCATACGCTCCAAAAGAATATTGTCATACTCGCCGATCAAACGAATTACCGTCTTCATTTCCTCTGAAACCTCGGCCTGCTGCAACGCGCATAGAACTTCCGTTCTTACATCTATAAGCTGAACGAGCTCTTCATAGCTTGTTTCTTGAATTTGCTCAACCATATGCTGGGTCTGAGCATAGAGAGATTGTAAGGAGGCTAGCATTACGATGCACCAGTTGGTGATTCGGAAATAGCCGCTTTCATCGCCTGCTTCCAAGTATCTCTGAATTCCTGTAAATAGCCAAGAGCCTCATTTGCTGCTTTTACATTCTTTTTCATATTAGCTTCAATCAACAAATGCAGCAAATACTCGTAAATACGTGAAAGCTCTTTAGAAATTTCATAACCCGCATCCAAAGACGCCATAAGCTCATGCACAATGGCTTGGGCTTTTTTTAGATTTTTGTTTGTTGCTTCATAATCCTTTTTCTCCAGGCCGTCTATTCCTGCCCGTGTAAATCGGACAGCCCCTTCAAAAAGCATAATGATTAACTGGCCAGGTGTCGCTGTCTGAACAGAGGACTGCTGATAAGCTTGATACGGCGAGTTTAACAATTCGTTTCACTCCTTCTTAGCTAGAAAAGCTCGATAATGCGGAAGACTGTGTATTAAAGCTGCTGATTGCCTTTTCCATTGCACTGAACTGCTTAAAATACTGATTTTCAATTGCGTTCAGCCTCGAAAGCATACGGCTTTCCTGATCCTTCATGGCCCGAATTTGCGTACTCATTAGCGAGCTCTCAAGAAAAGCTGCACTTGCGTCCGAGCTAACCAGAGACGTACCTGCTTTAGATGATAAGCTTTTTATAGCCGTCATCGAGGTTGCGCTCATTTTGGCGAACACGCCAGATGTGGAACTATTTGGTGAAGTATCAGTACCTTTAGCGGTGAAAAGGGAAATGACCTTATCCGGTTCCGTTTCCAGCGCTGCTCTCAGCTTGCTTTCATCTAGTACCAGCTTCCCCTTCTCCGAGTAGCTGCCAGTGGTTATCCCGATAGATAATTTGTTTCCACTGCTATCAACAATTCCCGCTATTAACGGGGTGGCGGCAATACGGAAGTTTGAAAGCATTCCACTCAAAATGCTATCATTGCGCAAAGTTCCACTGCGAGCCTTTTCTTCCCATTGTTTTATTTCATCCTCAGTCATTTCCTTCTTCTCGTCGGATGTTAACGGCTTATAAGTACGATTAACCGCCTCTGAAAGCTCTGAATTAATGGATCCAATCAAGCTGTTATACTCCGTTACAAACGATTTAATCGTATCAATAATTTTGGATGTATCCTGTACCGCCGTAATGGTTGTAGGGATAGCTGATGCAGATTTAGCTTTGACCGTAAAATCGAACCCGTTAAGATCGAATCGATTGCCCGCCTGATTATAACTAATTCCGTTTATGGTCACTTTCGCATCTGAGCCCGCATTACTCTCCAAAGCAGATAATCGACTAGAAAATACAGTATCTGTAATAGAAAGTTGATTTTCCCCAGTTTGTGTAGATGTAATAGAAAATTTACCTGAAGTTACATCATAAAGCGCTGTTGCTTTCAATGTACTTGAGCTTGCATTAATAGCTGTTGATAAATCGCTTAGTGTTGCATCTTTATTTATTTTAATCGTTTTATTGTTGATTGTAACATCCACAGTGCTTGCTCCTGCCCCGGACAAAGAAAAACCTAAATCCTCCAATGATTTCCCCTTATCAGCAGCCGAAAAAGAGTAAAGATTGTAACCGGCCGTCGCTACCTCGTCTACCTTTACGTTCAAAGCCCCACTTGCCGTAGAGCTAGTGGAATTGATCGTCAAAGTGTTAGCATCTCCGCTAACCTGCGAGGTTTTTGCGCTAATTGCCGAGGACAAGTTAAAGCTTGATAATTTATTGTTGCGGAAATCAACGATTTTACTGCTTAATGTCCGGTAATCCTCCTGCTGCCATTCCAGCTTCGTCCGTTTTTTAATCATGTTGTCGTAGCTGGCGCGTCGAGCCTTCATCATCTCCTTCACCATGCTGTCGACATCCATGCCTGAAGCCAAGCCTGTAATTCGATTAGCCATATCGTATACCTCCTTCTAAACTTTTTCGTCAATTAAAATGCCATTTACAAGTCCATTAAGCTCCATTAGCTTGGCGGCCATATCCAGCAGCTTTTCTTCCGGAATTTCCCGAATGACTTCCCCGGTATCCTTGTTCCGTATTTTATAAACGATATGGTTCGTTTCCTCGTGTACCGAGCGATCGACCATCGTATCTGGACCGCTAATAGATTCAATGACACGATCTACATTTTTGGCGAGCTGCCTGGCATCTCCTTGAATGGAAGCAACCTCTGCAAAGCCATCAATCGTCGTTCCTGGGCCAGATAGAGCTCCTACAGCTCCAGTAATCGGTTTTATAGAAGCGGCACCCGCCGCTTTATCGGATGCATAGCCGGTTGTGGTATTTACAGATGAAATATTCATCTTCATTCCCCACCTCAAATAAATTTAGTCATCTATATTTAATATCGGATTGAATCACATACTTTATTAGTCTAAATTCGCTTTTTCAAGCTCATTTACCGTTTTAATTATAGAAAAAGAGGCCCTAGATAATCTAAGGCCTCTCCGCTCAGAGCAACGATTATTGCAGCAAGGACAGAACGCCTTGTGGTTGCGAGTTTGCTTGAGCAAGCATCGATTGGGAAGCTTGAAGAAGAATGTTGTTCTTCGTAAGCTTAACCATTTCACTAGCCATGTCTGTGTCACGAATACGGGATTCGGAAGCAGTCAGGTTTTCAACAGTTGTACCCAAGTTGTTGGAAGTGTATTCCAGACGGTTTTGAACCGCACCAAGCTTAGCGCGCTCAGTCGATACCGATTTGATTGCATTTTCAACTGTCGACAAGCTGCTCGAGGAGCTCAGGGAGCTGAAGTCAGAAGTTGTAATGCTGCCGATGGAGATTGTTTGCGATGCATCATCGGATTGGATAGTAGCGCCGCTAGTGATATTAATGCCGTTAAATTTAGTGTCCGTCATGATGCTCGAGATTTGGGAACCAAGCTCGTTCAACTCAACATCAATGTTGGCTTTGTCGCCGGAGCTGTAAGTACCGTTCAGTTTTTGAACATTCAGCTCTTTCATACGAGTCAACATTGCAGAAACTTCGTTCATTGCGCCCTCAGCTGTTTGTACGAAGGATACGCCGTCTTGAACGTTCTTTTGAGCTTGCTCAAGACCACGGATTTGACCACGCATTTTTTCGGATACTGCCAAACCAGCAGCATCGTCCGCCGCACGGTTGATACGGAGACCGGAAGACAGCTTCTCCATGTTTTTACCTGCAGCAGCATTGTTCAAAGTCATGTTGCGGTGAGTGTTCAAAGCTGTGATGTTGTGATTAATACGCATTGTTATTTCCTCCCTGAAATGGTTGTTTAGTCCCACATCCTTGTGGTTAGCTGATCAAGCCGTTAAGCTCAACCCGCTCTATAATATTTATCGGCATATTTAACCAAGACTTTATAGCAAAATCATTTTTTTTTGAGATTTTTAAATTGATCCTTCAGCTCACTCGCCGTAATGGCTGAATCCCCTGCGGTCATATTCATTTCTTCAACCGATACATAGAGCTCTTTCCTCAGCAGCCCGACTTCTTTGGGCGCTTTAATGCCCAGCTTCACCGTATCCCCTACTACCTCCAAAACAGTGAGCTCAATATGCTCGCCGATGAGAATAGACTCTCCTTTTTTTCTTGATAGCACAAGCATTCTATTCCCCTCCTGTCACAGCATTTTTGCTAAACAGCTGATGCTGAGTGGAATAAGGGCTATTGGATAAAATGTACTGTACAGCAAGCTGCTTTGGTCCATTAATAATGATAGGAGCTAGCAAATTAATTGTTGCTGAAGACAGCTCCTCAGGAACCCTCACAATATTATAGATTTCCAGCCCCTCCTCCTCGGTGATTTTTAATTCGTCCTTCACTTGTTCAGACAAATCAAATTCATAATCGGGGTAAAATTCAAACGGCGATACAATGATAAAAGCCAATTCCCCATTTTCAAGCGACTGTAGGTACTGGAAAGGACTATCCTCTATTGTAACGATCATAAATGTCACATATTGCTTGAAGCCCGGTATACCTGTGACAAAAGAAATAATCTGCTCTGAACCGTATTCAAGCGCTCCGAATCGTGTTGTCTCCATAATCATGTTCATTCACACTCCACCCTCTGTAATAAAAAAGGAAGAAGCTACGGCACCATCACGGATTCCATAGCTTCTGTTCTATAATATTTCACCCCTAAAAGCTTAGCCTAAAAAATCCACCAATGATTTGCTAATTACCTTAGCGCCAACAGATAATGAAGCCTCATAAATATTTTGAGCGGTTGTCGAGTCAATCAGCACCTGCTCCAAATCGGCATCCTCAACTTTGGATTGCATGTCTGTGAGGCTTAGCTTAAAGTCAGCAATACGGTTTTGCATCAGCTCCACCCGGTTGACTTTAGCGCCTACCGCCGCGCGAGCGTTCAACATACGGTCCATGCTTGTTTCGATATTAGGAATTTCATTAGATATCGCATCATAGTCTGTCGTTGGAGGCGTCATAGCTGTCATTAACCGATCCAGCACGGAGAATACATTAGTCCCGGTACCCGCCGGGTCCGCGTCGCCAAATACTGCGTTGCCAGTCAAGCTAATTCCAATTGTGACATTCGCTCCTAAAGCATATTTCACGCTTTCTGAATCGGTTTCAATAGCTTTAGGATCAAAACCGGCTGCTGACGTATCAAATGGAACAGTTGTGAAATTTTCTCCGTTAAAAATATATTTGCCGTTAAACTTGCTGTTCGCAATGTCCACCAATTGGCTTTTTAGTTCTTCAATTTCGCTTTTAATAGCATCAAGCGCCTCTTGAGGGTTGGTACCGTTAGCTGCTTGAGTCGCAAGCTCTTTAACACGCTGCAAAACATCGCCAGCCTGATTAATAACGCTATCCGTATAGTCTAGCCAGGACAAAGCTTGATCTGTATTTTTCTCATACTGATCATTGGAACTCAGTTCCGTACGATAGCGAAGGGAATAGGTAATGCCGACAGGATCATCAGATGCTTTATGCAGCTTCATGCCTGTGGAGGACTGATTCTGAATATCGGACATTTTATTTAAATTTTTGCTTATATTTCTTGTGAGCTGGGCATGCATCATACCTTGCGTAATACGAAGAGCCATTACTTAAAACCTCCCTGTTTGGAGAAAAGTATTATTCTAATTAAAATTAACGTCCCACTACACCCGTATTATTAATGAGCTTATTCAGCATCTCATCGAATGTCGTCATGAAGCGTGCCGCCGCGCTGTAAGCATATTGATATTTAATCATATCGGACATTTCCTCATCCAGCGAAACGCCGCTAATGGACATCCGGCTACCGTCTACCTGAGCCAGCTGAGCTTCCGCGTTTGTATTTTCCCGTGCAGCAGATTGACTCTTAACTCCAAGCGCACCAACCAAAGCACTATAAAAGTCGCCTAGAGTCGCTTCCTTTATCCCGCCGCCTGTTGCCGTCTCATCAAATGAAAACTTGACTTCTGTCATTTGCGACATTAGAAGCGCCAAGCTATTATTCCCACTTACAACGGTAGAGACACCAGCACCATCCGTTGTTGTCCGCATAGATGAAGCAATCAGGTTGGAGTCCGCAGCAATGTTGGAATTGATTTCAATGCTCGCCGCCGTAATCGAGGTAAAGCCCGTCTTCACCGTAAACAACGGTTGCCCGGATGTAGCCGGATTACCCAGCGTATAGCCTAGCTGGTGCAGACCATTAATACCATTGACGGTCATCAATTGATCTGCCGTTGTTGGTACTGTTGTACCAGGCAGAACAGAGCCCTTTGGAATCGTGACCTGAAACTGTCCGTTTACAATCGTATTCGCAAGCGTATCCAACTGGCCAGTAAACTCGGCTGCAATATCTAAGGAGGTAAACATTCCGTGGACTTCTCCACCTGTCAACGTCCCGTTATCGTATGACTGCTCAAGTGAAATTGCATTTACCGGAGTAGTTTCTCCGCCAGTTACCAGATTCGCGCCGCCCATATTAATCGTATAGCCGTCTTCCGTATCTGTAACGGTTACATTCACCATTTTGGATAATTTATCCGTCAGAAGATCGCGCTGATCGCGAAGATCATTAGCGTTATCGCCAAGCGATTCAATTTTCTTAATTTGATCATTTAATGAAGCAATTGAGCCAATCATCGAGTTAATTTGCTCGGCAGACGTTTCAATCGTCATATTAATGTCCGCATCCAAATCGGAAAGCTGTTTGCTAAGACCATTAAAGGTATCCGTAAGAGCCTGTGTACGCTCTACCAAAATTTCGCGAGCGGTTACGTTCTCCGGATCTTTACTCAGATCAGACCATGCGTTCCAAAAGTCCGATAACACGGTACGAATACCAGTTTCCGATGGCTCGTTAACGAAGCCCTCCAGCTTGCTTAGTGTATCCATTTGTACAGAGGTAGTCCCAGCAATATCCGACTGATCGCGGTACTGCGCATCCAGAAAGGCATCGCGGATACGTGTAATAGATGTATACTCGACACCTGTTCCGATTTGACCGGGTGCTGTGGATTTCGTCATGCCATACGCTTCCATTGGACGAGTGGCCACCATTGTAACTTTCTGCCGTGTGTAGCCTTCTGTGTTGGCGTTTGCAATGTTATGGCTGAGCGTAGTCAAAGCAACCTGCTGCGTGATCAAGCTTCGCTTCGATGTTTCTAATGAATGAAAAGTTGAGGTCATCTGCTTGTCTCCTCCTTATGCTTTACTATCAAATAATCCATTGCGCTTACTGCCTGGATATTGATTCATCGGGTGCTGATAGACAAGATCCTCATTCGGGTCATCCATCATCAGGCTGATTGAGAAATCCAGAAAGGACAACGATTGCTTAATTAATTGCTGATTTAAAGTACTTGCTTCCTTAAGCTGAGCCAATACCGTATTGAGCTGACCGTGCATCTCCATCAGCTGTGATTTAATGACAGGATCAGTGACGGAGCGAATCAGCTCAGCTAAAATACCGCTGCGGATTCTAAAACCGATATCTTTAAAATAGCGGGAGGTCAGCTGGGTTCGCATACGCTCAAGCTCTTCTGCCTTCGCAACAAGCAGCTTCTGCTTCTGAGTGTGCACATTTAATTGCAGAACATCATTCTGAATAATCATGTCCTTCTTACTCTGTTCAATTTCCAACAGGGTTCTATAGAGCTTTAACTGCTGCTGCAGAGTATCTGCGATTAACTCAAGAGACATCTCCGTTCACCTGTCCTCATTCGCTTGGATTGTTGCCGAAGTACGGAAGCAGCTTCTCAGCCAGCTTGCCTGATTCAACATGATACGTTCCAGATGCTATGGATTGCTTCAAGCTCTCAATTTGCTTGGCGCGTTCGGGGCTATTCGTCTGACTCGTAGAGAGCATCTCCTTCGCGGCGGCTGAGATTTGCACCTCATCCTTCTTCTGCTTCTTATTGGCATTATTCACTGCCATTTCATTCTTCTTCTGGTACTGATTAATCGAGTTTATACGACCAGGTTCATTTATCTTCAATTTGTTCACCTCATTTATTTGGACACATGCTAATAAGCCGATAACCTTTAACAGTATTATCGGCTTATTCCCCAAGAAATTTATAGTTATATCGACGATTGACAAATATTAATAAATTCTAACGATCCTTATAGCGGTCCAAGCCTTTGTAAATGTTCTGGTTAGCCTTCTGTGCTTCCAGCTCCTCAGCCCTTCTGGCATCCTCGCTGCGCATCTTCCCTGTATCGCTAATTAAACGCGATCTACAGCTGTCACACATATTATTATCCCTTATGAGCGTACCGCAAACCTCACACGGATAGGACATATTTGGCGCATTCATAATCGAAATTCTGCCTTCTCGAACAAACTTCGTAATCTGGCGGACGGAGACTCCTGTTTCATTGGATAAATCATTTATATTTGTGCCTTTGTTTTTACGCAAGTAATCGGAGCAAAGCTCATACTCTTTATCTATTTCTCTAATGCAAGCCGGACAGACGTCACGAAAGTTTTTGGAGAACAGCTTGCCGCAGCGTGGGCAATTATCTAAATTCATCATTAATTTCCGACCTCCCTGATCTACCTTTTAAAGTTATGATTAGCTCTATTCTAGCTGAAAAAAAGGTAAAATTCACTAGTTATCTTTTTACAATCCTATTACAGGCTGTATCCCGCTAGCTTTCACTCTTTCATTTCTACACGCTATCTTCCCCAGCTTTCCATCTCATTTAGGGCTTAATGAACGATTCATAAACAAATATACCCGCTGCGGATACAAATCTTCTTTTATACCAGAAGAAGCTGAATGTGATAAAGCATTGAGATTATGGCGTAACCATTGCGGCCATTTATTAATCACTCATTTAAGATTTAGACATTTGAAAACAAAGGTGCACGCGGTTTATATTGAATTAGAATAATCAGAAATATATTCCCAATCGACTTCAGGAACGCGCCCAAGTCAAAGCGTATATTTCTAAAGGGCAGGATACCCCTCTATGAATAACCTCCGAGCAAGCTTGAATGGTACTTCCTGTCGTATAGATATCGTCCACAAGCAACAGCCTCATCGGTGCGTTTTGCGAGGCAGACTTGGAAAAGCATTGTACCAAACCTTCCAGCCCTTCCCGTTCAATTTCAAAAATATTTTGCATATCGCGCATTCTCTCCGAGCGCGTTTTAAAGCTTTGCTTGGCTGAATGCTTTTGGCGTACCAATAAGTTTACTAGCGGGATCCCACAGCTTCGAGAAACCCATGCTGCCAGCCTTTCCGCCTGATTAAAACCACGTTCTTCAGCTCTCTCATCGCTAACGGGCACATAAGTAATGGCGTGCCACATAGTAGACGACAGATTTCCCGCTCGGATACCAAGCCTTCCCATCAGCTCACGAGTCATCTCAGTGAGCGGGTGCAGCAGCATTTCTCCTAAATAGGGCTCCAGCAATTCATTTCCCCGATATTTATACTTAGCTAAAAGCTCCCGCATCTGCTCGCTATATTGTACCGCGCTCCTGTTAAGAAGAAAGGCAGCATTACTGCGCCTGATGCAGTCAGAGCACGCCACAGCCCTGCCACATATCCGGCATTTCACAAAACGTATCCAAGGAATGCTTTCCAAACAATTACCACATAACAGCTTTGCAAAGGATATCGACCATATTTTTTGTTTCTTTAGATCTTTGACAAATCCCCCTGCCTGTAGCGGTCTTGCGATTTTGCCGCATAATGGACAGAGCTCAGCAGATGGGCCCAGCAGACTCAAAATATGACCCATATAATTAGTAAGCCTCTGTCCTAAACGGTATATTGTGAGCCTGTTCATCTCAACGTAAGCCTCCTTTATAAAGCGTCCCCATCCTTCTCGATTCCCTACCTGATATAGCCTTTTGCTCGTGCGATACGATTCATCTTTTTAATATGATGGACAGCCATCATCTGGGAGCGAGTACGTTCTTTGGCGCAAAAAATAACATTGCCCTGCGGATCCTCGCTGGATCTTCCGGCTCTCCCCGCCATCTGCACAAGCGAGGCCTCATCAAACAGCTGTCCGTCTGCATCCAAAATAAAAACATCGCTTCTTGGAATGGTTACCCCGCGCTCCAAAATGGTAGTCGTCACCAGAATGCGAATTTTCCCTGCTCTAAAACGTTGAACCTTGTCCGCCCTCTCCTTATCTTGTGAAGAGGTACCTGCTACTTCGAGGTGCTTAAGCGCCTTCTGCAAAAGCTGTACCATACGTTCAACCTGCGAAATGCGCTGTACAAAGACAAATAGCTGGGCTCCTCGTTTCAAGGAAAACAGCATCGCTTCTTGAAGCTGACTCGGAAGCCGAAGCTTTGCCAGCATTTGCTCCACTTTCGGTGTTCGGAGCAGCCTTGGAACGGGGAGCGGGTGGCGATGAAAACGTACAGGCACTCTCGCATGGGCAAGCCTTCCCCGTCGTGCCAGCCGCTGTAGCTCGGTTGGAGGCGTCGCGGACAGCAGCACCCTTTTTCCTGTTGGGGAACAGCTTTTCTCCGCAGCATAATGAAGCTGAGGGTCATTGTGGTACGGGTAAGCGTCCAGCTCGTCTAAAATGACTAAGTCAAATGCTTGGTTAAATCTCAGCAGCTGATGCGTCGTCGCAAGCGTAATATCTCCTTGCTCCCACCGTTGCTCGCTGCCGCCATACAGCGTAACCACACTACATTTGGGAAATGCCCTTCTAATGCGTGGATTCAGCTCCAGCACAACATCCCTTCGGGGTGTAGCTATTAATGCTTTTCCCCCACGAAGTAGTATCGACTCCACAAGCGGAAAGGTCATTTCCGTTTTGCCAGCGCCGGTAACCGCCCATAATAGGAAGCTGGTTTGATTGACGTCCGAGGTGCGGTTTAGAGCAACACGAGACGTTTCATAGGCTGAGCGGCTTGGAGCAGGACGCTCTATAAAATGAAGCGCGGACTCTGCCGCCGCTGCTTGGGCAGGGCTTAGCCCCCAGCGCGCGAGTCGCTGCTTTGGGGGCGAAAGCTTGAAAGCGGAGCTGCTGGCGGTGCCAGCTCCGCCTAATATAAGCAGCTCGCATTCGCGGCTGCGTCCCATTGAGAGGCATGCGGTGCAATACGCGCATGCCTCTCGCCCACAGGCTGCACAGGGCGCCTTGTGCAGCTGCTCTTCTCCGCTGCCGCAACGCAGGCAGCGAAGCCCGCGATGTGGCCAGCCTGCTTCGCGGCTGGCCCCCATTGATACAGCGCTGCGCAGCTGTATCAAGCCCAGCAAGGACGCAAGCTGCAGCGCAGCGTCCTTGTCCACGGCAGGGCCAGCTGCCGCAGGCGCTGTCCCTTCAAGCAGTGCGTGCGCTTCGCCGCGCAGCAGCGCACGGCCTTGCAGCGCCGCTGCGGCCTGCTGCGCAGCGGCGGCAAGCGCCTGCACTGGCGCGCGTTCCACGCCGCGCGCCGTCCCCCCGCGCTCGCGGCTATCCGCAGCGAGCATCCAACCGCCCTGACCTTGCAGCGCCTTGGCAGCAATCAACCCTGCCGGACTTTCCAGCGTTGCTTGCCCCGCAGCGTTCTTCCCCTTGCTGCTCCACTGGCTTACATACGCCGAGATTCGGCTTAACCAGCTGCTCTTATGAGCATATCTGCCCTCCCCTGCCGCACGCTGAATGACAACGGCCAAGCTTCTGAGCATCTCGGCTGCGCTCCCGTGTTCTCCCTCAGGATGCCTGCCGGAATTAAACAGCTCTGCGGCCTGGCAGGCTAAATCAAGCGGCAGCCTTTCACCCAAAAGCACTGGATTCCGCTGCTCTTCGTATGGCGTTTTCTCTGCCAAATCACTCCAGAATAGTCTGTCCGCCTCAATAGCAATAGTCGCGAAGGCAAGCCATCCGAACTGCTTCCCCTTGTAAATCACGTAAACGTTAGCCTTCATATTTGGCTTATCCTCCCTTATTTTTTCTCACGCGATTCTTGTGTGAACTCCACTATCCAGAAGGGATGTGCCTCTGAGCACGGCCCAAATAAAAAAGCACATCCAAACGACGCTCCAGCGTCATTAAGATGTGCTTCATCCCATGTTATCGTTATCCCCGCCGCAGCGTAAAATAACTTCTATAGAACTATTTTACAGCTAAACCCATTCTCAAGCAATAGACTCAGAAAAGTGCAACTGCTTGACCTCTACTCTCGCTTTCCTTTGCTCATCTTTGTATTTCTACCCCAGCAACAGCAGCCTCACCTAATACTTGTTCATTTTAATATATGAGAACCTACTCATGGTCATTGACCGGCCTAAAAAGGCAGCTTCGATAAATCCTCCGGATTTTGGAGATCAATAAGTACGGGCGGCTCTGACCCGATAATCAAACCATTCCCCTTAAGCTCCCATAACCAGCCCTTTTCCTGTTGAGCCTCTTTTTTCACAATCCCAGCTTCTGGCCTATAGAGCCTTATTCTCTCATGAGCATGACTCATCCTCTCAACTATTTCCCGCGTTTGCTCACCAAGTCCGGCATCTATGACTGTCAATTGCACATCAACACCCATCCAACGCGAGAATGCGAAAAAGGATCGAATAGTCCGTTCCATATTAGCATGCTGACTGCCGCAAAGCAGTACATAGTGCCTGGTGGAATGCTGCCGATGGCGTTTCAAGCGGTATATAACATGCACCAGAAAGCCTGCCAGCACGTAGCAGCCCACGACTATCAAAAAAATATTGATCATGGCACCGCACCTCCTATAAAATACTTCAAGTCTCGGTCTCCTCTACCGACCGCTCTGCCTGCCCCCAACATGTCTTGTTCTGCATTATATGCCTGCTGGCGCCTAGTGGTTCCACCATTAGCGGACAAGCGCATAACTCTTGGAGAAAAAAAATAAACCCTTGTGCTAAATCCTTTTGCCCTAAACGATTTCCGTTACACTAGGCAAGCGCAAAAAAACTTCCAGCCATATTACTATGGTTCTGGAAGCTCTTTTTTCATGCCTATTTATTTCTTGTAACCTGTTTCACTACTGACACTTCATTCATTCATATAAGCAGCTACTGCCTGCCAGCAAAATTACAGCGTAACCCAGCCAAACTTAATGGAGTTGATAACGGCTTGCGTACGATCATCCACTTCCATCTTTTGCAATATGCTGCTGACGTGGTTTTTAACTGTTTTTTCGCTGATGAATAGAAACTCGCCGATAAGCTTATTGCTTTTGCCCTCAGCCATCAGACGCAATACTTCAGCCTCACGCCGTGTTAATGGATTGTCGTCGCCAGCGACAAATTTCACGCCTGGCTCCTTCGCAGCCGCCGCGCCAGATACGACACCCATCTCATCTAAGTACGTCATACGACGCAGTTGGTTGATCAGCTTTCCTGTGACTTTAGGATGTATGTAGGCATGTCCGTTAACGACAGAGCGAATAGCATTAATGAGAGCTTCCGCCTCCATATCCTTCAGCAGGTAGCCTGTCGCTCCCTTCCGAAGCGTCTCGAATACATAGCTCTCATCATCATGAATGGACAAAATAATAACCTTCACATCTGGGAAAATCGTCTTAAGCCGTTCGGTCGTTACGACCCCGTTTTCAATCGGCATATTGATGTCCATCAGGACAATTTCCGGAATCGTATGATTGCAAAATTCGAGTACCTGAATACCGTCACCGCATTCGCCAATGACCTCCAGGTCCTCCTCCATATTCAAGATACGTTTCAATCCTTCACGAAAAAGCTGATGATCATCAGCAAGCAAAATTTTAATTTTACGTTTATGATTAGGTGCGCTTTGGTTCATTCGTCATCTTACTCCTTTCTGTTCTCCGCTGTAATAGGAATTTTAAATATAATCTTCGTACCTTTTCCTACATTTGAGTCTATGTCCATCTTCCCTTCCAAGAGGTCAATCCTTTCCTGCATGCCTACTAACCCAAAATGCGAGTTGTCTCCGTTATGCACCTGAATGAGCTCTTGTTGGAATCCATTTCCATTATCGAATACGGTGATAGTAACTGAATCTGAGGTATAGACCATGTCTAAAGTAACGTAAGAGGCATTGGCATGCTTAAGCGCATTGGAGTAGGCTTCTTGAACCAAACGGTATATAGCAGCTTCCATGGCGGAAGGCATCCGAATCTCTCTCCCCGTAAGGTCAAATACAGTATGTATTTTGGTTTTCTCTTCAAAATCCTGTACAAATTTGCGCAGCGTGGGTACAAGTCCTAAATCATCAAGCGCCATTGGACGCAGATTAAAAATAATTTTGCGAATTTCCTCGAGCCCTAGACGAACCTGACCCTTTAAATCTACTAATTCGTCCTGTACTAGCTGAAATTCCTTCTTTAGAAACATTCTTTCTGCAATTTCCGTACGCATGACAATATTTGCAAGAGATTGCGCCGGTCCGTCATGGATCTCACGGGCTATACGCTTGCGCTCTTCCTCTTGTGCTAAAATAATTTTCAGGCCGATCAGCTGCCTTGTTTTAGCGGATTCTAAAATACGCGTAACCTGATTGAGGTCGCCCGACAAATATTCCAATACGACATTGATTTGCGAAGCAATCATCTCCGCTCGCTCAATCGAGGACTCCACATTGCGCACACGCTTTTGAAGATCATCCCGTCTTGATTTTAAATACGTTTCCTTCTCGCGGCAAACCATTAAATCCAGCTGAATCTGCGTCGCTTTTTCATACGCGGATTTAATATCCTCTTCTTTATATCTGACAAAATCACGGCTAACCTCCGTTAGGCGTATTCTCGCCTGCCGGTAATCCAGCTCAAGCTTGTCAACGCGTTCAATCGTCTTTACCGTTTCCTGAATGACGACTTCGAGCTCCTGCTCCAGTGATTCAAGCTCAGCGCGTGCAGCCTCGCATATTTCAAAAATCTGAAATTTGCTGTCCTCCATGACCTGCGTCGCATTCGTAATGACACGGTTAATATCTAAAATATGTTGATCCATAAACCATCGGCAACCTTTCTAATAGAAGGTTCTTTTAGACTATCATAACACAATTGCATAGTCCGCCGCCTCCTTCGCCTTGAACTCTAGCTGTCGATTACTGCGGGAAGGAGAGGGAATAAAGGAATAATTACCCATGTATGCTAGGCAATAATCCCTCTACTTGCCTCTCCTCCTGCAACTCCAGTCAGAGCTCCTCCCTAGGGCGTGTCTGAAAACCCGTTCAGTGGCCCCTTTCACCGCCTTCTCGCCCCCTGCTTCGTTCCGTTTGCTTGCCGTACCCCCGGTACGCCTTCACAAACGCGCCTTGCATAGAACGAAAATTCGGCAAAATTGGCTGCCCTCAGCGTTCTCAGACACGCCCTAGTTAATGGTAATTTTCTTCGTGCTATTATCAAAGCCTACCTTAAGTCCCAGCTGCTCCGAAAATAGTCGAATGGGAATGAGCGTACGATTGTTCCGCACAATAGGCGCAACCTCTGTTGTGGAGCGCTTGCCATTTGCCACAAGCTCTTTCTTTCCAATAACCATCTCTAGCAAATGAGCGCCATCAAATACCGTCACCCGATTCAGCTTATTGTCCCATTGAAGATTGGCTCCAAGCGCTTCGGATACGAAACGGATTGGAACGTAGGTCGTGCCCTTAAGCGTAATTGGCGTTACGTCAAGCGTTGTCGCCTTGCCACCAATGGAGGCCGCTTTACTGCCAATCGTCATGACAATGTCTTTCGCTTGGGAATTCGCGGCTTCGCCCGGATATTGTAGTTTCATATTGTCAATGCCAATCGTGCCAGTTGCCGCGCGCTCATCCGCACCCTCGGCTATTGTAACGACGTATACTCGCTTGAGCTTAACCGGATATTTCATCCCATAAGACGATAAGTCAGCCTTCACCGTCTTCCAGCCGCTCCAATTGAGCTGCTTCGCCACATCCACCAGATGTGATTTGCCATCGGCATCGGTGAATTCCGCCCGCAGCCAATTGAGGCTCTTATCACTAAAAACATCAAGTGTCATGGCCGTAGGCGAGCCTTCAACCGTTTTGCCAGAAGTGCCGTTAAACACTGCATAGACTGCCTTCGTCCCTGTTCCTGCGCTAAAATCGTACGTCAGCTGCAAAGCTTTAGCTGATGTCTGACCCGCCAAATCACTAGTCAGCTTGACGCTGCCCTTTGTGGTGGCCGATGGCGTTAGCTGTGTCGAAATGCCGTAGTTCACATTTTCAAAATCCTCAAGCGGCTTCTCCGAGCCTCCCTGCGTAAGCGGGAGCATTGTCGGATAGCCATCATAACGACCGATGGCATAACCAGTTGTTGCACCTTCGTTGACCGATTGCACGGTAAGCGTATCGCCCGATACTTTGCCGGTAAAGCCTACGAACTCCCATTTTAGCGAATCGCCGCTCAGCTTATAGCTTTTGCCATTTTTCAAGGTCATCGTTACTGGCACCGATACAGTTGCTCCTTTGGAAAGCATGCCTGCTGCACTGTCAATCGTCATCGACGCAATTTGATCCTGTCCGACAACATCTACCTTGTAGGTAGCACTCGCTGACCCAGACTTGACGCTAATAGTCGTAGAGCCCGCTTTAGTGGCCGTAAAGTCCGCGCCCTTGAAGGTGCCGATCGCCGAGGAGCTGCTCCATTTAGCATTGGTGCCGTCAACCGCTACCGGATTGTAATAGGTATCGTAACCTTTTACCGTAAAGGTGGCTTGCTGTCCAATAAGCAGGGCATTCGTGCCTCCTATTGTGATGCCTTTTACTTCTCCTTTAGGCGCTGTAGAAAACACGCCTATTCCACTGGCTACGCTGCGCATCGTCGTCCCATAAGTCGTGGAATGCGCCGATTGCAGGGCAAACTGCCCCAGCGGGCGCTCGATCATCGTTGTTGACCCGCCGCCATCCAAATTTATGCCTTTGTAGACGCCAAGCTTCACCATAATCTGCTGCAGCTCCGCCAAATTCACGCCCTTGCTGTCTCCATACTGTTCGCTGGTAATCAGATATACCTTTGTACCGTCCTTGGAATAGCCCACGGCTGAACGGGAAAGGTACGCCGCTCCACTAACACCTGTAATGCTTCGCGAGAATGTTGATGCTGCCCCATTATTAACCAGAATCGTATGACCGCTAACCATCATTTCGAATTGATTAGGATCTACTTTGCTTCCCGTCGTTTGGGAGACTAACGAGTAGTCTGACTTCAGCTTGTCCCCAACCTTAATCTCGGCACGAATGAATTTAGCTGCCGTACCGTTGGCGCGTAAAATATACCCGTCTTTAGGTGCCGCCATCGTGAGCGCAGTCCCATCAGAAATCTGCTCGACAACGCCATTGCGAACAAGCACTTCGGTCGGCAAGGCGGCAGAATTTTTCGGACGCTCCGTGCCTGCCCACGCGCTCGTATAAATATACATCGTGTTGGCGTGGCTGTATGTAGAGTCTCCACTATCCGGCGTATAAGCCGACTGGTTAATGCCAGAAAGGGCAAAGGAAGATCCGCCTGCAGAAGTTACCGTGCCGCTGAAGCTGTAGCTGTCGATTTTCGGCTGGCGGTCCTTCGTGACTCCAAAAGCATACATGCCTTTAATTTGCATCGGCGTCGTCATGAGCGTTCCGCTAGTAATCTGCGCCCCCATCGGCGAGCCTTCGCCCGTCGTCACATAGACGTCGCCGTTAATGCCGGCTACCGCTCCACTCGTTTTTGCCATATTCAAAATCGTATCACGATCGCCAATCGTATTGTTTTTGCCGCTCAGCGCATTCAACTGCACGTACTTATTCGTGAGATCGACCTCTATGACATGGACGTTCGCTTGCGCCGTTTTCCCGCTGCGTGTTGTCGTCCAAAGATAATCGACTCGTTTGGCGCCGGATGTCACATAGGACTCCTGCAGCTGTTTTAGCGTTCCGCTGCCTGCCGCTGCGGCCGTTTCTATTTTAAGCATCTTCCAGCTTGCCGGAGCAATTTCTGAAATGGGATGCAGGAGCAACGCTCCTCCGATTATAACAATAGCTACCTTTTTGCCTAGCCCGCGTTTATCTTGGTCGTATCCTCTTACTAGCTTGCGCATTATTTTCGCAACTCTCCCATCTCAGGCCCTGCCCCACCCATGCCAAAAATAGTAAAAAGGAAGGTTGGCAGCAGCCTAATCTACTAAGTCTATTAAATATAGACTATAAAGAGGTGCAAAAAGTTCCGCTAATCTTCCGATTTTTGCGAATTTTGTCGTATGGCAACAGCGTTCATCTCTGAGCCTGCTTCTTGCTGTGAGCGCCTGTCGCTGCGGCATCAGTCCTCTCTCAAATAAATGTAACCCCAAATTTGTAAGTACTTATTAAAAAAAGCCCCGTACAACCTTTATGCAAGGTTTCCCGGGGCTGGTAACAATGGACTACGTGTTTAAAAATTGAATATGCTCTAATAAACGCTTGATCATGACGACTGCTTCTGCCCGGGTTGCATTCGTCAAAGGACTAAAGGTTTTTGTAGTTTTACCGCCGATTATGCCGGTATAAATCGCTTTTGCCGCATCCGTACGCGCCCATGAGCTGATGCTGTTGCGATCAGTAAATGGCTGCAAATACGTGGAGGCTGAAGATGGCAGTTGAATGGTGGCGCCAGCTGCACTTGCTGCGCGCGTCATCATTGCCGACATCTCCTGGCGTTGAATGTATTTATCTGCTTTGAACGTTCCGTCCGTATAGCCAAGCACAATGCCTGCTTCGGAGGCCGCTCCAATATAGGCTGCAAGCTCGCTGCCTATGTTGACGTCCGAATATTTGGCAGCCGCTGCCTGGTTGCCCGGAAGCCCTAACCCCTTCGCAATATACGTTGCGAACTCACCGCGTGTTATTGGCCTGTCTGGAACGAACTGGTTGCCTGTGCGCGCTGCAACAATATTTTTGTTGGCAAGTGACTGCGCAGTTGGTCCAGCCCAATGACTGCTAATATCTACAAGGCTGACCGAATTGCTAACTAATGCAAAGGCGCCGATGCTTTTGCTTCTAAAGGTAGCAACCGTCTTGCCGCTCAACGTGGAAAACATCGTCGGTACGTAGGTCAATGCACCCGCAACAGGGTCAACCCGTACGATTGCCGTATTTTTCCTCGTTACAGCCAAGGATGTATCCACGCTTAAAGTCGCATAGCCGTTAAGCTCTGTAATCTCGCTTTTCATTGTACCACTAACTGCATAGAGCTGAAAATGTACAATTCCTGATAGTAGCGAAATGGTTGATACATTCAGCCTATTCGTCAGCGCTGTTGTGAGTGATGTCGTACCAAGCTCGATCTCGATAAGCAACTCACCCGTGGAGCCCACGGTGCTAGTGAGCCTTGAGTAGTTCAAAGCTCCCAGCGGAATTTCATATGATGTGCCATTATATTTCACAACAAAAAACGGACTCGTATTAATAGAGCTTGCATTTAGCAATGTTGATAGTGGCACAGCTACAACAGCCGCATTTTCCGAACTCGGAATTTCTACGATAATTCGCGATTTCGTGAGATTAGCCGTTCTTGCCGCCTGATAGGCAGGAGCAAGCTTATCCGCTGAGATAGAATATTTCACTGACGATCTGCCTGATGCGGTCTGATGGGACGTCTTTGTAAAAGCACCACTCGTCATTAGAACCCCGCCATCGGACGATTGGGTAAACTCCCCTGGAATCAAATCAATGATGGACGAGCTGTTCGTCACCGATTGGCTTAATATATTTTCAATGATTTTGCCCGATGAAGTACGAAGCGTCGTTCCTGAAGCATAATAGCTAAAGGTTACCGAACTGGTCGAAGCAATCGCCGTTGCAAGCGTCAGCGTAACGGTTGATCCGCTAATGGACACACTGGATACTGTCGCCGTAGTACTTCCTGCCAGAACTGAAAACTGCGTTGTATAGGGTACATAGGAGCTATTCATCGTTTCTCCGAATGTAAGCACAAGGGAGTTTCCTTTAATGACGGCTGAAGACAGCGAGCTGCTTGTGCTTCCCATAGATGCCCTTTGTGTAGAGAAACTTGCTGCCGCGTTTCCAGCCAAATCCACTACTCTAGGCGAAGACATATTATACGATACATAGATCGTATCGCTTAAGCTAATGGACGAGCTCAGTGTAAGCAGTACTTGGCTGCCTGACACAGAAATTTGCACAATTGAACGAATGCTTCCATTCACACTGACTGTATAGCTGCTAACAGGGGGAATGGCACTTGTACTCAGCGACTCATTGTAGCTTAGCGTAATGATGCTTCCATTTGCATATACGCCTTGCAGGGTTGGGGCCGTCACATCAACCGTATTCGTAATGTAGTAGCTGTTAAAGGCAGCCACAGTGCCTCCATCCGTACTTTTAAGCGGATAGCTGCCTGGTGTGTAAGAAACGTAAACGGATTGATTGGCAATCGTCGCATTTACACTCATCGTGACAACTGCGCCATTGATGCTAATAGCCGTCGGTGTATAGGAAGCACCACCGATATTGACACGGAATTGCTGATACGCCAAATTATTGACGGAAGCCAGCGCTTTATTGAACGTAAGCGTCACAACGCTGCCTGTTGCCGTCCCGCTGGAAAGTGTTGGCGCTGTTGCATCTACGGCAAATGCCACGTCCTGATTCGCAATGCTGAGCGCTTGATTTCCAGTGATATCCTGTATACCGCCCGTTGTCGTCGTAGGCTTGGAATAGGAAAGCTTGACTGTCTGAATATTAACGAGCGTTCCCGCTAACGTCAATGTAACAGTACTACCCGCTACAACGGCCGACAGCAATTCCCGCCGCTCGCCATTAACTGTAACATAGAAGCTGCTTAAGGCCGGGACAGAGCTTGCTTTAAGATCCTCGTTAAACGTCATGACGATAGTAGAGCCCCTGACCTCCATCTTGCTGACCGCAGGAGGCGTCGTATCGACACCTATTGTTTTAAAAGCCCACTGATAAGCGTTCTGAATACCTAGAAACGCATTATCCGACAGATCGTAAATTGCCGTTGGGCTAATCTCGATATAATAATTCGTGTTCGGAACCATCGTCGTTCCTGTTGGAAGCGTGATGACCAACTGACGGCTATTATCCGGATTAATGTAGAAATTAGCTGGAATATCAACTACGCCTGTCGCTGGGGTGACCGGTCTAATCGTTATTGTTCCGCTGCCCTTTACAATCGTTTCGCTGAAAATAGCAGAGAAATAGGCATCTGTAAGTACATTTTGCGTATTATTAACAGCATATTGCGACTCAATTGTTGGTCTTACCGTATCTTGAGTCACTCTGAACGTCCAGCTGTTTGCTGTAATTCCAGCGAAATAGTTCCCCGCGGCATCGCGGAAAGCACCGCTGCCAATAACCACATAATACTGCGAGTTGTTAATAAAGGTCTTATTCGGGTTGATCGTAATTTTACTCGTTCCACCACCTGTTACATAGCTTGAAGTGACAGGAATAGTGGCAAAAATCGTATTATTCGAGTTGCGTATTTCAATGTTGCCTGCGCTCGGATAAACCGGCTCTGTAAAGTTAATTTCAATGCCGGAGTTAAGTGTACCGATTGCTGCCGTATGAGCAGGATACGTACTCTGAATCCTCGGTGGATCGGTTTCATCGCCTGGACTCGTCGTAAAGCTCCACGTAGCAGCATTGGATATACCTTGGAACCAGTCCCGAGTCGAGCTGTCTGCGAAGGCTCCTGCATCAATTAAAATATAATAGCGTGTGTTCGCGAGCAGCTTTGGAGGCGTAAAGGTAACGGTATTTCCGCTAACGATAATACGGGACGTATCCGTTGCCTGATAGCGATCCGCATAATTATCATTTACGCGTACGAGACTTATGTATTTCCCAGCATTCGCTATCACATTTTTATCAAAGCTCATGCTAAAGGAGCTGCTTACTCCGACAGATGTTGCGGAGTTTGCAGGGGATAAGCCTGTTGCATTCACTGGTGCTGGTGCAGTTGTGAAGCGCCATGTCGTTCCGGCATAGCGATTGCCCGAGCTGTCTTGAATGACATGACTAGGAATCGTAACGGTATAGGTCGTATTCGGATAAAGCGCCTCAGTTGGCTTAATTGTTAAGGTTGAGGTGCCGCTGCCTACTACCTGCACAGAATTGACGGCTATCTCTCTGGAGTCGTACGCCGTTGCACTTGGAGCTGAAACAAGTGTAATCGCCCCATATGTTGTATATACATTCTCATTAAATGGGAGCGTTATTATTGTTGTAATAGGTGCTCCACCCGACTCAGGAGCAGGGGACACCACAGACCGCAAATCGGGAGGTGTACTATCTACCTGACTTACCGTTTTGAAGTTCCATTCCGCAGCATTGGATATGCCGCTAAAATTCGCACCATTGGACGCATTCACAAAAGCACCTTGGTCTATAAATACATAATATTCGGTGTTTAAGGTGTAGGAAGCACTCGGCTGTACCGTAACCGTTCTTCCGGCAGCATCAAGGGTAACACGATTGCTTGTCGCAACATTAAACGTCTCAAATAGTGAATTATTCGTATAATTGTAGATGGTAATCGAAGCAGGACCCGTTCCTTTTATTACACTTTCATCAAAAGTAAAGGAAAGCGGAGCAGACAGGCCGACGCTGCCAAAAGTATTAGCTGGTGATTTGCTTGTAATAACAGGTCCAGTGACTGCCGCATGCACTTCATTGGTCAGTAGGCTGCTGCTTGGCGGCAATGCAATTTGTAGCAAGAGTACGAATACTAGAAGAATACTAATTTTGTAACGACTCATTTCATTCACTCCCCAAAAATTTACACTCGTACCTTATTTGTCGGCTTCTGAGCGCCGAAAATGTAGGTTTTCCGTATAATTTCCATCCATTTTGAATAATTCGTCATTTCTCATTAAAAAATATTCTGTGAATGGCATTCTCATTCGAGATAATGCTTAGTGGAAGTCTATTCATATTCGAGTCTATTTTTTTATAAATTAACTTCTTTTTCAAACAATATTCCAAACTTAATTTACACAAAAAACCCTTCAGAAAAGTAAAGAACCGATGTTCTCAACTTTTTTCTGAAGGGCTTTAGTTTAGAAAAATGAATTAAGCCAAAGCATCTGCTTTCAGCTTGTCCGCTTTGTCAACGCGTTCCCATGGAAGATCCACATCTGTACGGCCAAAGTGACCATATGCAGCTGTTTGGCGGTAAATTGGGCGACGAAGATCCAGCATTTTAATAATGCCGGCAGGGCGAAGGTCGAAGTTGTTGCTGATCACTTCAACTAGCTTTTCTTCAGCCACTTTGCCTGTACCATAAGTGTCCACGCTGATGGAAACCGGATTCGCCACGCCAATCGCGTAAGCAAGCTGAATTTCACATTTATCAGCAAGACCAGCTGCAACGATGTTTTTAGCTACATAACGAGCCGCATACGCTGCAGAACGGTCAACTTTTGTAGGATCCTTACCGGAGAAGGCGCCGCCGCCATGACGTGCATAACCGCCATACGTATCAACGATGATTTTACGGCCAGTAAGACCTGCATCACCTTGAGGGCCACCGATAACAAAACGGCCTGTAGGGTTAATATAATATTTTGTCTCAGCATCCAGCCATTCAACTGGCACAACTGGTTTAATAACGTGCTCAAGAATGTCGCTTTGAATTTGCTCAAGGCTAATTTCCTCAGCGTGCTGTGTGGACACAACGATTGCATCAACACGTACCGGCTTGCCATCGACATACTCAATTGTAACCTGAGTTTTGCCATCTGGGCGAAGATACTCGAGAGTTCCGTTTTTACGAACTTCGGACAAACGACGCGCAATACGGTGCGATAAAGCAATCGGAAGAGGCATAAGCTCAGGTGTCTCGTTAGTTGCAAAGCCAAACATCAGGCCTTGGTCGCCAGCACCAATATCCTCGTTCTCTTGTTGAATATCTTTGCCATCACGTGTTTCAAGCGCAGCATTAACGCCTTGAGCAATATCAGCGGACTGCTCATTAAGCGAAGTCAGAACCGCACAAGTGCTGGAGTCGAAACCAAACTTAGCTCTAGTGTACCCAATTTCTTTAATTGTACGACGCGCGATTGCCGAAATATCGACATAGTCCGCACGGCTGCTAATTTCACCAATAACGAGAACAAGTCCTGTCGCTACAGATACTTCACACGCTACACGCGCATAAGGATCTGACTCCAGGAATGCATCCAAAACTGCATCAGAAATTTGGTCACAAATTTTATCGGGATGACCTTCCGTTACTGATTCTGATGTAAATAAATGACGGCCTTTAATTGACACCCGTATCAACCTCCTACAGATTTAGTATAAATAAGTTCAGAACTTATAAACAAAAAACGAACCTTTTCCTTAGGGAAAAGGTTGTTTTACAACTCTCTAATAAAGTATGTTACCGAAAATGTCGCTTCCTGTCAATGGATACTATCCCGATAAGAATTAAATTTGAGTAAAGATATATTTTAAATATAACCGTTTAAAACGGACTCTGCTTGAGCTACAAGGCGTTTCGTCATTTCACCGCCAACAGAACCGGCTTGCCTTGTTGAAAGCTGTGACCAATGCACCGAGCCTCTCGTTTGTGGTACTGCTCCTAACTCGCCAGCAAACTCTGTATCATCACCGAACGGGTCGGATACATAGGAGTAAAGTCCAAATTCTTCAGCTATTTCATACTTCATTTGCTGTAATGCTGCTTTGCTTAATGGAACGGCTACTTTATTAGAACGACTCATTATAAGAACACCTCACTTTTGGATGATTGGAGCATGCTCTTATTTTAACCTCAAGGCATTTGTTCAAGCGTATAATCTAATGTCAACTTGTACAAATTATACTAACTCAGTTAACGGATTGCAGTTTATATCCGCCTCGAACCAATACGGTCAACGATTTAGTGTAGCCTGTCGCGGCCGTAACGCCCCTGCCTGAGCGAGGCATCAGTAAAAGATGATTGTTAGTAATGGATTTCCCTTTAACCAGATCCTTGCCATCCGTTATATCCACAATTCCACTGCTATCTGAGCTGTAGGCTACTGCCTTGCCCACACGAAGAATGATCTCTGTACCTTCCTCACCAAGCAGCACTTTGCCGCTAGGTACATTTACGACTTGCAGTGAGGCCTGAGCACTGGAAGCGTTCGAGGAGCCACTAGAGCCACTCCCCGAGCTGCTGCCACCAGAAACTTTAGCAAGCTGCTCATCTAAATAACTTTTGGTAATAACAGGATCGTCGATAGAGCCTGGAGTTGTTGATACGCCATCTGCTTCGATAGCTTTTGGATTGAGGATACCAATACCGAAACCTATCAATAGGAGTGCTGCACCAATAGCCACTTTCATTGCTTTTTTCTTCAACTCTATTACTCCTCTCAGAAAAAAATCAGGTATCCTATTAAGATACCTGATTTCTTAAAAATTAACTACAATATTTTAATTAGCTATTATGAAATTAAAATTCCTTATTTTTTGGGTCAGCCCAGTTCAGGTATGCCGACCACTTAATATTTTTGGATACCAGCTTTGTTTTGTAACCATTAATCTCCTCATAAATATTGAGCTGAATGGTTTTGGCAACTAGCTTATCTGTGACGCTTTGGACAATGTTCGTATAGTTGTTGCCAACTTTCCAAACATATTGACCTGCAGTGCCACCTGCACCTTCGAGTTCAAATGGAGCATTAATCATGGAAATATTAGTAGATTGGTCCTCGATAGCAAAAGTGAACTTCTTAGCGCTAAAGCCTTCATAGCTAAGATCCTTCGTTACTTGACCAGAGAAATCAACATCAATTTTATCATCAGTCAAATAAGTAATAATGTTATCCATATTAATCGTATAAGGACCAACTTGAACCTTGTTAAATTCGGATGTTATCGTCTGGCTATACTGTGGCAATGCATAGCTCACTGGATTTACAAAGCCTGAAATTTCAGCATCATCTTTTTTAACAATACCTTGTGC
Source organism: Paenibacillus sp. KS-LC4 (assembly GCF_036894955.1). Classification (NCBI taxonomy): domain Bacteria; kingdom Bacillati; phylum Bacillota; class Bacilli; order Caryophanales; family Paenibacillaceae; genus Paenibacillus; species Paenibacillus sp. KS-LC4. Next base: position 5,769,808 of record NZ_CP145905.1, read on the forward strand.
ATTAAAAGCACTACCCAGCACAACCGATGCGCCTGTTAAATCAAGCTGCTTCGGCACTTCTGTAGTAACAATAATTTGTTCCTTCTTGCCAGGATTGATCAAATTGCTTGTTTTCAACAATTTAATATCGTATTTGTCTCCATCAGCTGTTTTCAGAAAACCGACAAGCTTGGAAGTTGCAATTGCGCGGGATTGTTTATTTGTAACATCTAAATATACAGCATACAGATTGTTCGAATTGCCTTCGAGTAATTGTGTCTTCATTACATTTACTGCGAAGTTTTCTCCAATATCATTAACATTATTTTCACTGCCAATTGCAATTGATTTTGGTACGATAGCCGCAGGTGTTTTCAATGCAGCCAATTCTGTTTGTGATTCACCAGACTTCTCAAAAAGCTTGAGCTTAAGATCAGTTAACGAAGTAGTTGTAGGAACTGTACCCGTATAATAGATCGTTATAGAGCTCTTAGCTGGAATAGCTACAGGGTTAGTAAATGGAATAATGGTTGTTTTCACAGCCGCTTTATCCCCAAGATACAATGAACCCTCAATTGCTGGAATTGGAGCTGTTTTGGAGCTTGTATTTGTAATAACAAGCTTTCCGATCAGGCTGTCTTCACCGCCCCAAGTATTTCTTTGAATAGAAGCAACGTTCATTTTATAAGTGTAATCATCTTTAATATATTCATAGCTAGTTGATGTTGCTGTATTCGCTGTTTTTAAATTATACCCTATTTTAGAAACGGGCAGAGATAAACTAGATGCTCCTTCTCCAGTTCCAGAGCTAATACCTTGTGTAATAACAAGCTTTTGCCCTTTTGTAGAAACAGATTTAGGAAGAGTGATGCTTAATTTAATCGTTTCCAGAATTTTCGGACGCAAGACGATAGCATCCGCAGTACCTGAAGTAGTCGAAGTGACTTTCATCTTGTACATTCCACCAGCTGCGGACTGAGCCAAAAATTGCAGATTGGCAATCGAAAGCTCCGAGCTGCTAGTATTTCGCATGGCAAGCTCAATATTAACCGTGTTATTATCTGTGCTCGTCGACATCGTCGATTTGCTAATTCTAATATTTACAGGAGTACTATTCAACTTTACAGAGCTGTAGCCGCCTGCTTTAACATCCGTAGAATAGTCTGCTGGAAACTTAAATTGTCCCAATGTCTTCTCGTAACCGGCCACACTGAAATCAAACTTCACCACTTTAAAAATGAGCTTAGGCAAAGTCATGCTTGATGGCAGCTCGCTATAAAAAGTCAAAGTAACATTCGAATTGGCTTGAACGGTTTTTTTCGTCTTATCACTATCCAGCATATACAACGTATATTTAGTACCGCTAGTAGAAGCCAAACGGAACCAATAGTCTTGCAGATTAATCGCTTTGCTTCCTCCGTTATAAAACGTGATCGTGAAGCTGGCTGTTTTTCCTTTGCTAGTCGACAGTATATCCGCGCTATCGAGCTTTACATACGAATTGCTATTTATGTACACAGGTTTAATACTGCTTGCCGTAGAGGCCGCCTCACTCATAGCGGGCAACGTAGGGAATAGCAGAGCCACTACTAACAACATGCCTACATAAAAACGCCATTTCAATTTCGAGCTTGCTGAAAAAACCGTCTGCATTAAAATATCACTCCACATCTTTTTTTATATAGACGTTCATACCCAACAAAAAGTTTCGCTGCAATGCCGAGCAATTCACCCCTTCGGAACATTTTTTTCTACTTTAAGTATAACAAACTTTTATGAATCAAGTGTGAACGCAAAAAAAGAAGTCGATGAGATATCTCATCGACTTCTTTGGGTTAAAGAAATATTATTTCTTTTTAACAACTACGATTGCTTTAGCAAGTGTGAAGTTGCCATAGCTTGCATCGCCAACGATAGCGATACCGTATTTGCTAGTTGCTTCACCAAGGTGAGCAGTTACATCAGCAAAGATACCATCAGTTACAAGAGTATCATTTGCTTCGTCGTAAACATAGATTGCAGTCGAGCTGTTAACATAGTATACTACGCCGTTAACAGTTACAGTCGAATCAGTGTTGTTTACATTAGTCAAAGCGTTAGTAGCTGCATACACATTAACTGTGTCATAAGCAGTGCTAGCTTCTGCAAGGTTACCAGCAGCGCCAGCAATTACAGAGTCTTTAACTTCAATCAAAGTTCTGGAATCTTTGTTGTAAGTCGAGTTACCAGCAGATACGCTAGTTACGATCGAGTTGTAGATAGCAGCACCTTCAGTACCAGTCAAAGCAAGAGTTTCCTCTGTACCTTTTACGTTGATAGTGATCGAGTAGTCGTCACCAGTTTTAGCAGCGCCAACATACAAACCGTACTTAGTTTCTTTAGCATCAGTAGCCGATTTTTTAGTGATCAGGACATACTTAGCAAAAGTAGAAGTACCATCAGGGATGACAGTTACTCTGTTACCAACTGCAAGGTTTGCAAGAGTACTTGTTTCAACTTTACGATCACCAGCAGTTGCTTTGTCGTAAGTGCTAGCATCAAGAACTACAGTGTTAGCATTGATTTCAAAAGTAACTGATGCGCTAGTAGTAGTGTTTGTAACTTTAAGAGTAGTATCTTTCTTCTCTTTAACTTCCCATACTTGAGTCAATGGTGTAATTTCTTTAATACCATTGATGCTTGCATCGGAGTTTTTCAAAGTCCAAGTAACGAATGCAGCTGCACTGTTGTCAAATGCAGTTGTAGCACCAGTAAATGGAGAAGCATCTACAGCATCGCCCAAACGAATTGTTGTTTGAACAGCTTTGTTGACATCAGTTCCACCAATCCAAGTAAGTTCATTCAAGCTAACTTCATAGTTTTTGTTGTCTTTAATCGAGTAGTACTTGAATACGTCTTTGTTGTCACCAAATGCGCCCGATGGGGACACTTTGTTTTCAGCGTTCAGGATAACACCGTATTTAGCATCGGAGCTTCCACCGCTCAACAATTCAGCACCAGCAACTTTACCGTCTTTGTTCAAGAACAGTTTGAAAGTACCATCTTTAGTAACTTCTTTCGAACCAGTAAGGTTAGCGTTAGCACCTTTTACACTTGTGTAAGTTTTGCCATCAATAGTGTACACGAATGTACCATCAACAGATGTACTTACAAGAGTTACTTTACCTTCAACAACATTACGAGTCGCAACAACTTTAACCGCTACTCTGTCTTTGTTGTAAACAATGTCAAGAACATCGTTTTTAGCAAGATCAGTTGCAGCTTTAGCTTCACCGTTCAGAACGATAGAAGTGGAGTCGTTAAGCGATACAGAAAGGTTATCTTGTGTAAGGATACGAGCTTTAGCAGATGCAGTTGCAGCAACATAAGAATCAAGCAACTTGTCAGCGCCGTTAGCTTTAGAAACAACTACTGCGCGTACTTTACCAACTACACCAGCGCTAACGTTAGTGGAATTGTTATCGTACAGGTAAACAGACACATCAGCGTCTTTTTTCAGGTTCGAGTCAGTACCTGCAACAGAATCACTGTTGAAGTAGTAAACCGAGTTACCTACAGTGTTGTATTTAGTAACAGCAGTACCGTTTTTAACTTCAACTTGTGGAGCGTTATTGAAATCAGCATTCAGTGTACCAGTTACTACGTTGTTTTCATTTTGGTTGTCAGTGATAGCGCGAATACGACCATCAGTATCAGCCAAAACTGTTACATTGTGAGCAAGCAGATCAACCAGTTTCACTCCGCCAGTGATGATGAAGTTAGGCGCCAAAGTTTTGGAAAGACCGTTCAACGAAAGGCGACCATTGTCATCAAGAACCGCAGAAGTAACAACTTCTTCAGTTGTTGTTCCCAGACGGGAGATCAACTTTTTGCCAGTGCTGCTGTAAACTTTGGAATCAGCGATCCATTGTACCAGGTCAGTACCCAGTGCGTTGCTAATTTGTTGTGCTACAACACCACGTGTTGCTGCAGTACCAAGAGCTAGATCAACTTTCTTGAATACGCCAACTTCTTCAGCTTTCAAAGTGACGTTATAAGGCCACGAGCCAGTCAGGTTGGAGTCTTGGTAACCAAGAGCACGAACCACGATTGCAGCAACTTCTTCGAACTTGATGTTAGCGTTCGGGCGGAAGTTTTTAGTACCTTTGTCACCAAGCAGCAAACCTTTGCCAGTTGCTACGTTGATGTAACCAGTGTACCATTCGTTAGTTTTAACGTCTGAGAATTGGGATTTAACGTTTTGCAGAGCAGTAGCAGCTTGCTCGCTACCTGTTGCGATAACGATAATTTTAGCAAGCTCAGCACGAGTGATGCTGTTGCCTGGTTTGAATGTACCGTCAGTATAACCATTGATAATTCCAAGAGCTACAAGCTCCTCAATTGCACTTTGTTCTTTCACGCCTGCTACGTCAGTAGGAGTTGCAGCGAATGCTGGAACTGCCAGAGACATACCAAGGGAGAGAGATAGCACGGATGCCAATAAACTTTTCTTCATAACCTTTTTTTCTCCTCCTCTAAATTGCTTCGGTTGTTGAGAGTTTTGTTTAGAAAATGAATTGCTCGTTTCCCTCATGTGTGTGTCACCCCCTTCCCAGAGTTGAGCAGTATTAAGTATAAATAATGTCTGTCGCCATGTTTAACCCTATGTAATAACATGTCGCAGAAACTCGTAAACACGCAGAAAATTGCTAGACCCTTATACCACTATAACATTATACAATGGCATACCCTTATCGTAAAGAGAAAGTTGAGAATTCATTCCAACTAACTCTGATATTAGGCAAGTCTTAAGAGTGATTTTTGCCGATTGATGTAACACCACTTATTTAGACGCACAGGTCTCAGAAAAGTTGCGCTCATCTTAAAAATAATTTCAAAAAAGTTTTACCCTCGCTATGTAGCTTCGAAACAACTGCATGCGATCTTCAAGAAAACGGTCGCTCTAGTTCTTAATTCACTTCTATGTTTTATTACTTGTTCAGTATAGCTTGGCTGGACGCCTTACGTCGATGCAAAAGATTTTCCATGGATAATCTTACTCATTTCTTTAATGAACAGGAAGGATCAGCCAGAAGCGAACCCTTCCCTGCACCATTACTACTGAATTTTATAGAAGTTTGTTCTTTCTCATAACACGCTCAGCAATGATAGAAGCATCACCGCGTTTAAGATTAGCCTTAGGATCAAAGCGATAGGTCGCTTTAGCTGTCCCAGTGGTCGTGTTAGGTAACCCCTCTAAAAATTTGGATTTCACGACTGCAATAACCGAGCTTAATGCATACCCATCAATAGAGTTGGCATCCGTAAACTGTTTTTGCAGCGTTGCTCGATCTTTAGTTTGATCGTCCTTGCCATCCTTAAGAAGATTAGCAGCACGAGCGATCATAACTGCGGCTTCCTCTCTTGTCAGAGCTTCATTCGGCAGGAACTGACGCGGACCTTTACCTCGAATAATGCCTTTTCTTACTGCCGTTTCAATATAGCGATAATCCCACAAACGACTTATTCCAATCACTGGTATTACATCATCAAAGGTCATATCGTTTGGATTATAATCCAATGGAATTTGGAACATTTTCACGAGAAGTTGAGCAAATTCACCCCTGGTAATATTATCATAAACTCCAAATTCATTACTGCTCGTCGATGCCATTACTCCTCTTGCAAACATAAGCTCCATTGAGTTTCGAGCATAAGAATGCCCGATAACATCTGTAAAGCTATAGCGCAGCTGCATAACGACATAATAACCAAATCCATCAATTGGTGCGGTAATGGTTTTGCTTCCTGTATTTACTTTACCGCCCATATTGCTCCATTGACCATTGTAATAACGCCAAATACTTAATGTGTTTGCTGCCGTATTTATAATACCTGAATCATATTTCAATGTAATAGTACCCTGATTAGTAGTTTCCAGCCAACGTGTCAACGGTCTTGTATGGAATACATTCCCTGATGCATATGGTTGCTGACCCGCCACAAAAGTATAGTCCGTACCCTTTGAGCCTTCTACATAGCCTGGATCAATCCAGAATAGTTTAGAAGCGTAACCAAAATGTGCGGAAGGTCTTAACACAGCTGCGCCATAGTCATCATAACCAATAGCTGTAAAGGTCCCATCTTTTGCTGTTGGATCAGATCCTGTCGTATACTCCCCGACTGCATTATATAATTTTGTCGTTCTGCCATCTGCGCGATCAGCGATGGAGAATAAAATTTGCTGGGAATCAAACATATCGATCGTTGTTACATCTTGCCCTGGGCTAACATTAGCTGGGCGTAAGAACGTATTTTTAGGAAAGTTAACCGTCAACTCCCCTTTGAAAGCCGTTGCTTTACCTGCTTTGGTAATCGACGTTTTGTACTGTGCCCCGGACGAATTATCGGCAGCGTAGTTTACGGAAAATTCACCATTAATCTTCTGTGTCCCCCGAAGAACAGTAAATTTAACCTTATTAACACCTGCTTTAAGACCCGTTAGTTCATAACGGAAGATATCATCAGTAATGCTTTTATTCATTTCTGCTTTACCGATTACGATGCTGTCAGCACCTTCTGCGCGAATACTTACATTCAAGAAGTTCTGATTAATAACAGCCTCCTGCGGCAGTTTAGGTGATAAAAGCTCATAAGTTGGACGTTCTCTTGTAATCGTGACTGTCTGACTGACGCTTTCTGTACCTACTTGCGAGGTAACCGTAATGCTTTTAGTTCCGGTTGCCGGCAATGCAATGTTGTAAAGACGCAAACGATATTGTTTATTAGCCGAATCTGTTCCCACTGGCTCTAAATATAAATTATTGTTAAGCGTTGGGAAAACTATATTATTGCTACCATCCACAGATGCTGTCGTAAATGTCTGTCCATCTACGGAAATAATCAAATTAGCCAGCTTCGTTACAGTAAAGAGCAAATCCACCTTTTTCTCGGTAGTTGTGAAGGTATCCGCTGTGTCGCCGGGTATAAACTTATTATCAATGTCACTCTGATAACGACTATTGGTTGAGTCCGTTGTAGGATCGATTGCATATGGAACAGGAATAAGCTTCGTTACTCCCGGCTGTTGGTCGGAGAAACGGTAAATTAGAAGCGTATTAGTTACATAAACTCCATTGGCCCGTCCACTTAACACCAACTCATTGCTACCAAATACAAGCTTTGAACTTGTATCAGCATTTGTTAATGGAATCGTAAATTCAGAACCACTGAACATAGCTGCATTGAGCGCTACATCTGTTCCATTCAGCTTAAATGTAATAGAAGAAATATCCGTCGTTAAGTTAAAATTCAACAGTTTACCATTTAAGGTTGCTAAACCATTTCCGTAATATACCGCACCATTATAGGTATTGGTCACCTGAATGGAGGAAATCGGATTAAAATTAAACGTTCTAGTAACAACGTCCTTCTCAGCGCCTTTAATAATAGTAAAGGTTAGTTCAATTTCCCCTTGAGGCATATTATCAATTCGATACACACGCTCGGAGTTCGGTCCAGTAAATGCTGTAGAGCTAAACGAAGATCCCGAAATCGCATTGCCATTCAATTTCGCAGTCAGTGTTGTCGACCCGCCGGCCAAGCTAAAGTTAGATGTATCAATAGCTACATATAACGGAAGCTGTGTTACTGCAGCATTATTAGAAAAGATTCCACTTGATGTATAGCCTACAGTCGTTCCTGATGGAACGGCATCATACACTTGCTTAAGTCCTGTAATATAAGGCGCTGTTGCTGTTCTAACTGTAAAGTTCACCGGAAAATTAGCCTGCTGACCACTGTATGCCGAGCTTTTAACACGCAGTTGGTATTTACCGCTAATTGCCGCCGTTAAAGTAGTATCTGAAGTAAAGTTGAATTCTGTATAATCAGTATTTGATGTACCTGAAGTTACTGTAGTTGCATGAGTGCTTACAACGGTTCCTGTGTCATCGAAAAGCTCCAAAGTAATTGTAGGAGCTGCGGTTGCAGCAGCTGGTGTTGAGAATAAAACTTTACCAGTAATCGTTTGATTGGAAATTGGTGAAATGATAGGATCCCCATCCAACTGCGTAGTATTGGCAAACACATTATAAGCAGCTGGGGTATTGGCCCTAAAATATACTAATTCGCGATTCAACGTATAGCTTTTGTCTCCATTACGAGAAACAATCGTTAGCTTATTCAGTCCAAGCTGCAGCTCCAGATCGGAAGTAACGAATGTGCCTGCGCCACCATTAAACATAGCCGTACCGTTAATTAAAACTTCAGTCGCATTAGCGGCTTTGACAAGAAGTGACGGACGGGCAGCGGTGACAATTTTAGGTTGTCCCTCCTGAAGAACAGTCCCATCAGCAAGAGCAATGCTGGAGATAACCGGAACATTGCCATAGCTGACGTAACTTACGCCCTCCACTGTCCCACCGTTACCTGTAATACTGCTACTCATACCTGTTACTGTAATCCTGTTCAAGCCCTCATAGAGCTGTACTCCTGCAAACAAAAAGGTATTGCCTACAATTGACGGAGTAAGTGCTCCATTAGAAGAAGCAACTACAGCGCCATTAACGAGACGCTCTACTTTGAAGGTAATCGAGTTAGCCGATACATCACTGAAAGAGCCTCGCAAATCAACTGTACTCGTATTAACAATAGTTGGGCTTGCCTCTACTGTACTAAAATCAGTAAACTGAAAATAGATCGACGCAGCCTTCGCTGGTTGGAGCGGAGCCAACGTTACAATCAAGGCAATTGATAAAAATAAGCTTAGCATTTGTTTCCACTTTCTCATCGCACTGGTTCCCCCTTATATGCATTGCTTTTGAATAAGCACCCTGATGACCAGTACCTACTCTTCATAAAAATGATTTATGAACTTGCTGTATAAATAAACGTTGATATCGCACAGAAGAGCTTATCGTTCTCTACTCTATAAACTTTCCTCCTTCTCCCTCTTGAGCGAATGTTTGTCATTAGTCGTTACAATTAGACGCAAAGACCCAAGAAAAGTTCCGTACTGTAGTTATCGGTTATTACAGCCTAGATTTTTAGTCTATTTGGGAAAGTTACGCAAAAAAGCTCCACAGCCATTGCAAAGGCTGTGGAGCTTCATTATTAAAGTCTAATATAAAATAATAGCAGAAATCCTAATTTATTTCGAACGCGATTGCGCATCTACCTTTGTTCGCAGCAGCAGCCGATTAAAGAGATTAATAACCGGTCGGCGCGTTTTGTCAACGATCCCAATAAGCTCGGCGCCAATTTGCAGGCCAAACATCAGCAAGCAAATAACGGCGAACGTAACCCAGTTGGCTGCGGTTGATTGTATAACAGTAGACTGCAAAATCGCAAAACCTCCAAATATTGCCGCCACACCCCAAATAATCAGCACCGTACGACGATGGCTAAAGCCAAGCTCCTGCAAGCAATGATGCAGGTGTCCTTTATCCGGTGCGAAAATCGGACGCTTGTTCACCCAGCGGCGAACGATTGCAAAAAAGGTATCCGAAAGCGGAACACCAATAATGAGCAATGGCGTAACGAACGAAACAATGGTTACCTGCTTAAAGCCGATCATGGACAACGTAGCTAGGCTGAATCCAAGGAACAGCGAGCCCGAATCGCCCATAAAGATTTTTGCAGGATGAAAGTTGAAAAATAAAAATCCGACAATGCCGCCGAGCAGCAGGCTGCTGAGCAGAATAATAGGGATATTGCCCATTACGATCGCCATAATCAATATGGTAGAGATCGCAATACCTGAAACACCCGCCGCGAGCCCATCCAGGCCATCAATTAAATTAATCGCATTGGTTACGCCGACAATCCAGAGAATCGTAATCGGAACAGCGATCCAACCAGCAATTGGTTGCATAGCCTCACCGAACGGAATGTTAACTAAATCAATTTTGATACCAAAGCCAAATACGACAACGCTTGCCGCGACGAGCTGTCCCAGCAGCTTCACTTTGGCAGACAGCTCCAACCGATCATCCAAAGCGCCAATCAAAATAATAATCGTGCCGCCTACAAGCAGCGCTTTAATCATATTCATATTTGCATCTGTCAGCATTCCATCAGGAATGAACGGGAACAGCAATAAAAATCCTGCGACAAATGCAGCATAAATTGCCAGACCACCCATGCGTGGCATAATGCGGGTATGAACCTTCCGGTGATTCGGCTTATCAATCGCACCGACGAAAAAAGCGAATTTTTTAACAAGCGGTGTCATGACTAGCGCTAACGTCAGAGCAAGAATAAAACCAATCGAATACAATAAGCCTTCTGGCATGTAATGCAGCTCCCCTTTTGTTTCTACCGAAGTGAATTATACTCCGATCGAAAAAGAAACTCCAATCCCGTTTTCATTCAATTTCAACGGTTTTCACGAGTTTTTACGATAATGGCCCAGGTTTTGTTACGTTTTCTTTGTCGCGCATCACTTTCACAACGAATTTCGGCAAAACGAGCATTCTTGGCAGCCTTTTTGGCTCTTGAAGCAAGCGGTAAAACCACTCTAAACGCAGCTTTTGAAAAATCATCGGCGCACGCTTCAGCTTTCCTGCAATAATATCGAAGCTGCCGCCAACGCCCATTATATAGGGGACGCCAAGCTGTTGCTTATATTTCGCAATCCAAGGCTCCTGCGTCTCTGCTCCTCTGGCAACGAGCAATATGTGCGGCGCTGCCCGGCGAATCTCCTCCACAACCTCCTGATCCTGATCGGGACCAAAAAATCCGTTGCGATATCCTACGATTCGCACCTGCGGATATTGAAGCTGCAGCTTTTCGGCTGCTGCTTCAATCACCTCCTGAGATGTTCCGAGCAAATAAGCCGTCCATTTGCGCTGTTCGCCTTCGCGCATTAAACGATGCATCAGGTCAAAGCCGGCAACCCGCTCGGCAACAGGCGTACCTACATAATTAGCCGCCCATACTACGCCTGCGCCATCAGGAACGATAAGCTCCGCCTTTGTCATCATTCGGTAGTAATCAGCACTCTCCAGAGCAGACATCACCATAATCGGATTAGCTGTAATGACATGCGTTTGACGCTTCTCCTCAATTGCTTTCACTAAATAGCTGACCGTCTCATCCATTGTCATTTTAGAGAAGGGTATGCCGTAAATAGATACGGTTGGAACATGGTTCGACAAACGAATATCACCTCGATATGGGATGGAGCAGCAGCTTCATAATTTGCTCAGCAGGCTGCTGCGCTTGTTGCTTCAACTTCGAAATCGCTTCCTGATGAGATCTGCGCCAGCTGTCGCCATTTTCAAGCATCCGCTCCGCCTCATCGGCGAAAGCTTCTGCATCGAGCAGCTCCGTTGAGCCAATCGGCTGCAAATGGATTCTTTTCAGAAATTGATCAATTTTGGGATCATAGGATAAACCAAGCATGGGCACCATCTGGTTTGCCGCATAAATTAATGCATGCAGACGCATCCCGAATAATAGAGCGCAATGACTCACTTCCAGCAGCATTTGCTGCGGGTCGTCGCCCGGCGACGCCAGCTCAGCGATGCTTCCGCTGGCGAGCCTCCCTTGCAATCGTTCCATGACCTGCTTCGATGTTTCCACATCATCTGGGGTATGGAACGGGAGAAACCGCAGCCGCACTGGGCGGCGGCGCGTCAGCGCGATTAGCGCATCGACGGCGCGCGCAAGATCCGCGCCGTCTTCGCGCCAGCGGCGCAGGGACACGCCGACGACCGGCATCGCTTCGCTGCCGGCCTGCGCGGTCCCCGCACCGCTAGGCGCAGCCGCCGCGGTTGCCCCGCCGCCTGGCGCCCCGGCCGCCGCTGCGCCTAGCGGCAGCGGCAAGCCCATAACCGGATCGGGTACAACCTCGATCCGGTCATGCGGCACGCCCATCCGCCCCAGCAAAGCGGCGGATTGCTCGTCCCGCACTGAAACATACGCGCTCCGCCGCATAATATGGCGGATCATCGGGTCCATCCATCGGCGGTTCACCGGCCCGATGCCCTGCGAATAAATGAACGTCGGCTTGCCCAGCAATTGGGCAAGCTTCACGATTCCGGTATAATACGGAATCGTCTTCGTGCCTGTAGCATCCTGCAGCAGGCTTCCGCCGCCGCTGATCAGCCCATCGCAGCTGCGCAGCGCGCCCCACACATCCGCGGGGCGCATCCGATGCACGGCCTCTACGCCGTACATCGCCTTCGTCCAGGCCGGGTCGCCCGACAGCACGACTGGCTGCACCTCAAGCCCATGAGCCTTGCTCTGCTCGGCAAGCGCCAGCAAAATCGAGCGCAGCACCGCCTCGTCGCCGCTATTGTGACAGCCGTAATAGCCAGAAATCGCTATTCGGCGAATATGCGTTTGAGAGCTGGCGACCATTTAGACCAAACTCCTTCCAGAAGCTTCCACACTCCGATGAGTATAAACCCAACTGCCGCGCCGAGGCCAAGGCCAAGGAATACGCGGATGATGGAAATATGCAGCGGCGTATGGATATGCGCAAATGTATCGACCATTGAAAGCTGGCCAATAGAGCCAATAATAACGAACAGCCATGCTGCGCGATAACGCAGCGCGGCGAACAATCCCACCAGCAGCAATGGATGTGCCAGCAAAAACTCTTTATTTCGCGGACGAACGCCAAACGTGCCTTCCAGCCATTCGCGGAAAGGACGCTCAAATGGTAGCGTCTGTCCCTCATTACCTGTACGTGATAAATAATACATACCCGCCGCTAAAACAATTAAACCAACGATAACCATTAGCACATTAATCGGCGTAGACAGCATTTTGCGAATGCGGGCGATAGGAGCATGTCCTGTATAAAACACTACATAGATCGCAACGAGCCCAATCGGCGCAAGATGCAGCAGGCTTACGCCGCGGAATTGCTGAAGCACAAGCATATACGTAATATTGTTCAGCAAGCCGAACACATAAGGGACTGCAATAAGTGACATGAGCGCTACTACAATAAACCAGCTGAAAGCGAGTCCCAGACGGCGGCTCGCCGGCAAGCCCTCGAATACCCACTTGCCGCCAGCATCACCGGCGCTGCTCAGCGGAATAACTACGCCCTTTCCTTTATCTTTGCTGCGGAACGTCCAATCTGCCCCGCCAACAAAACGCTGGTTTCCTTCGGTTCTGGAATAAATCCGGTTCATGACCCAGATGAGCGCAAGCGTCGGCGCACTAATCCCGGCTCCAAGCGCAAGCGCCTGCTCCAGCACAGAGCTGCTAAGCACATATAAGCCGCCGCTTCCGATTATACCGAGCAGGAATACCGCGATAAGCGTCCCTGGCAGAAAAGCATTGATTAAAAGTGCAATTAAGGCAATCGCGCCAATAACCACGATTCCTTTCAGCATTTTAACCCATGACGGATATTCCCGATCAAATGGCTTCGCTATACCCGGAGCAAATCCGGCATCCGCCAAACGCTGAATCGTGCCTTTGTTGCCATCCTCCCCTTTAAGAGACAGGTAGAGGTTATCCAGTGGATTAATAACAGCTGATTTATCCTGGCTCGACGTTGGGGCACCATTTAGGAAAAACATCCGAATGTTGCGATCCTTCGCCGCGAGCAGGAAGCGATCTGCAATATCTTCCGGCTTCATTTTCATCGCATCTGTAGGAGACAACGAATAAAGACGTACAATGTTATAATCCGTCAGGTAGGCGAGTGTAGTCATGCCCGACTGCTCTTTTTTCAAATTCTCGATAGTCGTTACACCGATTTGATATTTGTTAAGCAGCTCCGCAAATGCGCGCAAGCTCTTGTCCTCGGCATTATCGGTGTAGCCTTTTACCTTATCGCCGTCGAACAAAATCCGTGTAACGCCGTAATTTTTCAACTGAGCAAGAGTAGCCTCTGCTTCTGACTGTGAGTACGGAAGCACCCGGTCAGTCAAACGAGGAAGAACATTGAAGCCTGCCGCTTTAATCCTTTCCAGAGACATCGGATCAAAACCAAGCGGTTGAAGCAGTGAATTTTGCAGCGGCAGCTCCACCACAAGACCATCGCGTCCATCGAACGACCAGTCCCGATAAACGACGCCAATCCGGTCAAATGCCGCTCGAATAATCGGCCCAATCTGCTCCTTCTCAACAGCTCCCGTATACAAAATATAAGTGAAATTTTGTCCCGGCGTCTCCAGCTTGCCTTGAAGCATAGCTGCATCCTTGGAGTTATAGTAGGTCAATCTGCCCGCCTGCATCAGCTCGCGAAGCGAGCTTTCATAGACGGCCATGGTCGATACGCCGGCTTCTTTCATAAAAATGAGATGCTGTGCCAGAAAATCCTGCGGCTTCGCCGAATATTCCGCAATTTCGATCAAGTCACGATAATCAAACACATACTCCACTTGCTTAGACGTTGACTCTGTATTCATTCGATTATAACCAATAGGAAGTGCCGCCATTACGCCAATCAGCGTAATGATCCAGAGCCACTGCTTGGCTCTGCGATTCCATTGCAGCCAGTTTTGAAGCACGAAAATCCTCCGTTCATCTATCCTTTTCATTCCGCTTCCTAACGCTCTATTACCGAGCACCTGTCCACGGTTGAAGCCTCATATTCCTATCCGTCTACTCTTGCCATAACCGCCTGACGCAAAGCATTCAACGCTGCTTCAGCTTGCGAGGTCGATTCACCGCGAACTGCAAAATAAACTTTAATCTTCGGCTCAGTACCCGATGGACGAAGACAGAACCATGAGCCATCAGCCAGCATATATTTCAGCACGTTTTCCGGGCGGAGACCATCCAGACCCAGCTTATAATCAAGCACCTGCTCTACCTTCACGCCGTTAATATCAACGGGCGGCTGATTGCGCCAGCTGTCCATAATGCCAGCAATTTTTTGCACGCCGTCAAGACCCTTCAGTGTCCGCGACTCCAAACCTTCCAAATAAACGCCGTGCTTCTCATACAGCTCAAGCAATACATCATATAGTGTCTTACCTAAGCTTCTATAATATGCTGCCGCTTCACAAATCAGCATAGCCGCTACGATAGCATCCTTATCCCTCGCGTAAGTTCCAGTCAAATAACCATAGCTTTCCTCATAGCCGAAAAGGAAGGAGCGCTCGCCTGTTTTTTCATAGCTGGTCATTTTCTCGCCGATATATTTAAAGCCAGTAAGCGTGTTTTCAACAGCTACGCCGTAAGAACGAGCAATATCCGCACCCATCTCGCTCGTAACAATGGTTTTAATCACAACGCCGTTATCCGGCAATTGTCCACGCTCCTTGAGCTGGTCGAGCACATAATTCACCATCAAAGCACCTGATTGATTGCCTGTCAGCACAACATATTCACCGTTATTATTTTTTACAACGGCGCCCATACGGTCGGCATCTGGATCAGTTCCGATAATAATATCGGCATTTACCTGCTGCGCCAGCTTGATTGCCAGCGTAAACGCCTCGCGTTCCTCCGGGTTAGGAGATTTCACAGTGCTGAAGTAGCCATCCGGTTGCTCCTGTTCAGCGACAATATGTACATTGCTGAATCCGACTTTCGCAAGCACCTTGCGAACGGGCATATTGCCTGTTCCATGAAGCGGAGTGAATACTACGCTGAACTGCTCGCCTACGCCGCTGCGAATAAGCTCTGCATTCAAGCTTTGCCCAACCACCGTATTAATGTAGGATTCGTCAGCATCCTCGCCCAGCCATACGAGCAAGCCTTGCTCCTCTGCTTCTTCACGGCTCAGACGCTTCACCTGATCAAAACCCGTCACCTGCTGAATGGACGCAATAACCTGCTCCGCATCCTCAGGAATGAGCTGACAGCCGTCAGCGCCATACGCCTTATAGCCATTATATTCTGGCGGGTTGTGACTCGCCGTAATGACAATACCGCTCGAAGCTTTAAGCGAGCGCACCGCATACGACAGCTGTGGCGTTGCGCGCAACGACTTGAACAAATACGTTTTCACGCCGTTAGCCGCCAGCACAAGCGCTGAATCGAGCGCAAATTCCGGTGAATTGTTGCGCGAGTCGTGAGCGATAACCATTGAGGGAGCATCGCCCGCAGCATGACCCAGCAGCCAGTTCGCCAGCCCCTGTGTCGCTTTGCCGACAGTATAAGCATTAAGACGATTCGTGCCAGCGCCCATAACTCCGCGCAGACCGCCCGTTCCGAATTCCAGATCGCGGTAGAAACGGTCTGTAATCTCCTTCTCATCGCCCGCGATGCTGCGAAGCTCCTCTTTCGTCGCCTCATCAATCAATGGATCGTTTAACCATGCCTTGTAACGCTGAATTGCCACTTCATTTTGACTCATATAGCCATCTCTCCTTTATATATAATGAAACTTTAGGCTGGGTCTGACAGAGCAAACATAAGCTCGCCTTCAGCAACAACTTGGTCTCCAACTTTTGCAGTAGCTCGTCCTTTGCCGATGCTCCCTTTTAATCTGGTTATGACAACCTCAAGGGTAAGTGTATCGCCAGGCTTTACCTGACCGCGGAACCGAAAGCCATCAATACCTGCAAAAAAGCCTAATTTGCCTTTATTAACCTCCAGCATAAGCATCGCTACAGTGCCGACTTGGGCCAGCGCCTCAACGATAAGCACGCCAGGCATAACCGGATAGCCTGGAAAATGTCCTACAAAATAAGGTTCGTTCATCGTTACATTTTTAAGGCCAACCGCTCTGACACCCGGCTCTACCTCCAAAATACGGTCTATGAGCAGAAATGGCGGGCGATGGGGGATAATTTCCTGAATTTGAGTAATATCGAGCATGAAAAAAGCTCCTTCCTTGTTATCGAGGGTATAAAAAACACAATTTTTACTGACACTATAGATATCCTTCATGAAGCTGCAGTTTGTGAAGGTTGAGATAGAGAGCTTGGCTATGCGGACCCGAAGCGTCTGCGGCCAAGCTTCTTTCATTTTACCGCTAATCCCGCTGGACTCCTTCGCGGCACGCAAGTAAAGAATGATAGGCATTCTCCCCCTTGACGGGCGCGGCATTAAGACTCCAAACCATTATACAACTACCGTATCAAAAATAAAACTGCCACGGCCCATGTATGGCTAAACTTGGGACTTGCAGGTACAAATACGGCAACTAATGATTTTTTTCAAACAAAATACGACATCTTTATTCATTTCCTCTATATGTAAGCCGTTATATAGACTAGAGAGTTTTTTATTCTATAGACGAAGGGATAGGATGTAGTGAATTTAAGTGTAAACGGAAACCAGTCGCTCAGAGAAATCAGGAGATGGCTCGCCGCCGTTCTATCTGTCATGCTCATCGCTACCACATTCAGCGGCATCGCAAGTGCTGCAGACGAAACTGTAACAAGCATTGAACTAAGCTATGATTCTTGGGATTACAATAACAGCACTTCATCATTGGAAGTATTCATTGAGGATGATGCCGTTATTGTTTCCTTGCTGGCTGCCACTTCAAGCTCTTCTACCAAGAAGGACGTTAGCGCCTCCGCTACTTGGAAGTCGTCCAACACCTCCTACGTCAAAGTGGACAAGGGCGTCCTGACGGCTGTAGGAAAAGGAACGGCTACGATTAGCGCTACTTATGGCGGATACACCGAAAATATTAAAGTTACATCCAATTACGTATATGATTCTGTACAAATTTTGAAAAACGGCAGCAACGCCGCAGAAAGCTACGATGTAAATCTTGGAGCAGAGCAAGTGTTTACACTAAGCGGTATTAAAAGCGGCTCATCTAATGAGAACATTACTACTAACGCAACATGGACATCCTCCAACTCCTCTGTCGCTACAGTTGATGACGGCACAGTTACGCTTGTAGGCGCAGGGACAACAACGATTACAGCAAAATACAAAGGAAAGTCCGACACTGTAAAGCTCGTCGTAACTTCCCCTTATACATCACTGGCTTTGTCGCCAAAGACAATACTTGAAATTGATATGGGCAGCGATGATCAGAAGATCGATGCCATAGCTACAACTACTAGCGGATCGACAGAAACCGTAACGGCGAAAGCAACTTGGACAACTAGCAGCGCTGCTGTTGCAACCGTCAAGGATGGTGTTGTAACTCCAGTTGCAACTGGTCAAACTAAAATTACCGCAACTTATTTGGGAGTAAGCTCGACTATTGATGTTGTCGTTCGCACACCCTACCAATCAATCAAGCTGTCGCCAGCCAAGGAATATCAAATGATGCTAAACAGCCCTGGCTTGCAAATTACGGCTGAAGTTCAGGAGCTTTCCGGCAATGACGAGAACGTTACTACGCAAGCGGAATGGACGTCCTCCAATTTGCTGGTCGCAACAGTAACGAATGGCCTTGTTACACCTAAGGCAGTTGGAACAACTAAAGTAACTGCATCCATTAAAGGCATCAGCCGCAGCATCGACATTACCGTTTTCCCAAGCGTCAATGAGCTGACAATAGATAAAGAATCTATCGACACCTTCCCTGAGAAAAGCGAGACGCTGCCTAAGGTCAGCGGCACTACCTTCGGAGGGGATACAGCAGATGTTTCCAAAATCGTAACATGGACCGTTGCCAACGAAAAAATTGCTACTATTAAAGATGGCAAATGGACAGCAGGAGCTGTCGGCAAAACGATTATAACAGCTGAGCTCAATGGACTGAAAACGACATTCGAGCTAAATGTGCACCTTACGCCTGTGAAGCTTGTCCCAAGCACAAAAGAGCTTAGCGTAGTAATCGGCAAAGATTCGGCGTTGCCTACGATTACCGTTGTGAATCAGGATGGATCGGAAGAGGATGTTTCATCAAAAGCAACGTGGAAAGCGTCCTCGGACAATGCGATTGTCGTTAATGGCAAGGTAAAAGGGATTGAATCCTCTAAAGTGACGTTGACGGCAACCTATTTAACTAAAACGACTACCGTAAAAGCTTATGTTGAAGAAGAAATCGAGAAGCTCGAAGCAGAACCATCCCGTCTGGAGCTTTTCCCAGGCAAGAGCAAGTCGGTAAAGGTAACAGGCTACTATGTGAGCGGCAAGAAGGTCGTTTTGAGCTCTAAAATGAACTGGACTGTTTCTTCCAGCACTCTGGCCACTGTTACTGGAAGCACCGTTAAAGCGCTGGCAGTAGGCAGCGGTAAATTGACTGGCTCTTATCAAGGAAAAACGCTGGAAATTCCGATTACTGTATCGCCTAAGCTTAAATCTTTGACCTTGTCGGATAAGTCGCTTAAACTAAGCCCAGGCACCTCTTATTCGCTTAAGCTTCAGGCCAACTATACGACTGGCAATCCAGTAGACGTAACAACGAGCGCAGCTTGGGTAACAAACAAAGCGAGCGTAGCCACTGTATCGAATGGCAAAATTATTGCTTTGAGCAAAGGTTCAGCTACTATTAAAGCTACCTTTGACGGAAAGACAGTATCCATGCGTGTAACTGTAAAATAAGCAAGGATAACATTTATCAATGCATATATTTAAAAAAAGAACACCGTCCGTATTGTTTTATTAACAAACGGATCGGTGTTTTTTCGCATGCTGATTTTCCCAACCTGCTGACGACGCAAAAAAACGGCATCCGCAACAAGCTGCGAATACCGCTTTCAACCATTCATACGGTGCGAACTACGAATCCGAGAATACAAGATCATAGACATGCTGCCAGGTTGACCACTCGAACACGTCATCCCCCGATTGCTTGCCCAGCACCGTGTAGCCGATGTAGAGGCCGGCAATCAGCATAATGACCATGATGCAAGGCACTATGCTGCGGAGCAAAATCCATAATATGATTCTCAGTACCAGGGGCCGTTTCTTCTTCTCTGGAGTGGAGCCCTGCCCCTTCCTGCGCGAGCTGCTGGTCTGTTCTGATTGTTCATCTTCCAGACTGCCATCTGCAAAATCAGCTCGTTCATTCGTCGTACTCATTACCACCATCACCCTATCTATCTGCGCAAGCCGTTCGCCAATCCCATCATCGAATCGCTTGATGTTAATGCCCTAGCTACCAGCTGGTAAGCACGTTGGACATTAATCAGCTCAGTCATCTCGCTGCTCATATCCACATTGGATTGCTCAAGAGAGCCTTGGCGCAGCGCGATCGCATTATCCGCGTCAGGAGTAACCCCTTGGATTACATCACCCACATTCAGTCCTTCAGCTACGGAGAACAAATTGTCATCCAGCTGAGTAAGAGCAGAAGGCCGGGTTGCTTGCATCAATTTAATTGTGCCTAAATTAATAGTCGTACCGTCAGCAGCAACACCTTGTGCGCTGCCATTAGCACCGATAACCAGCTTATAGCCATCTGGAACAGTTATCGGCTGCTCAACTACTACATTGCCTGGCTGGGTCACCACTGTCGAAACGATAGGATAGCCTTCAGCCGTTGCCAAAATGTTATCACCGTTTGCATTAACCGTCAACTGAAACGCACCGTTGCGCGTATAGGCGCGGTCGCCATTAGCGTTCACAATGACCTCAAACAATGCATTTCCTTCAATCGCAAAGTCCGTCTCCTTGCCTGTTTTGGCAATCGTTCCTTGCTCTAAATTTGGCTTAATCATCGTCAACTGGGAGCCCCAGCCTTGGTTGAAATCAAGCGGCGTCATACGACCTGGCTGTTTAAAATCATTTGGCTGCTTGCTGACATTCGTCAACAAATCCTCAAACGTTGCTTCCTTCCGCTTATAACCTACTGTATTCACGTTGGCGATATTATCAGCGATCATATCAAGCTTCTGTTGGAGTCCACTCATCGAGACTACTGCATTAATCATTGAGCCGTTCATCGTCTGCCTCCTTCACGTTCCGTTGCTGACTTCGTCTTAAACGCGGCCTACTTCCGTTACAGCCTTCTCCAGACTTTGATCGTAAAATTGTACAACCTTCTGATTGGCTTCATAAGCGCGAAGCGCCGCCATTAAATCAACGGAGGATTGTGCCGCATCTACGTTGGAACGCTCCACATAGCCTTGCTTCACCTCTACCTGATCCGTTTGCTGAAGCGCAACAGCCTGTGCTGTATCTCCATTAAAACGGAACTGGCCGTCTCCAGCGCGTACGAGTTGGTTTGGCTCATTAATCCGTGTCACCAGAAGCGGCTGCACCCCACTATCCACACCAGTTAACGAATTAACAAAACGCAAATCCTTCGTCAGTGACAGCTGCTCAAGCCCTATGCCTGCTGCGAATTGAATAGGGTTCCCATCAGCTCCAAGCACATTGGCGCCGTCTCCGTTAACGAGAAAACCGTCCGCCGTCAGCGTAAAGGAGCCTCCCCGCGTATAACGAATATCCCCTTGCGCATCCTGCAACGTAAAGAACGCTTGCGGCTGGAACGTCACTGTACCGTCATCCGCTACGTATTTACCGGACTCGTCAAAAGCCGCACCCTCCACCGCAATGTTGGACACGAGTGCAAAGTCAGTAGGCTTGTCCGTCTGGGACAAGTCCCCTTGAACGTGCAGCGACAAGCTTTCCTCTGCAAAAACCCCCATGCCGAGACGGCCGATAGACTTGCTTGGCTCGCCCTGTACCCCTGTCATGGAAAGCAGTGTATCCGGGAATGAACGCGTGACCGCATTCGTCTGCTTATAGCCCGGTGTATTTATATTTGAAATATTATTCGTTACGGTATCATGTCTGCGCTGCTGAGCCGTCAAGCCTGCAGCTGCTGTATAAAGCCCTCTAAGCATTGCAATTGCCTCCTCGAAGATCGTATAAGGCTGTTCCCTCTCGCTGTATATGCCATTATTTATATATCGGTTGAAGGCATGTCTTCAGTTATAGCATCCTATGCGACCTTTGACTCAATTTACGCCTCGGCGCGTCCCCTTTTAAACGCCC
Source organism: Paenibacillus sp. KS-LC4 (assembly GCF_036894955.1). Classification (NCBI taxonomy): domain Bacteria; kingdom Bacillati; phylum Bacillota; class Bacilli; order Caryophanales; family Paenibacillaceae; genus Paenibacillus; species Paenibacillus sp. KS-LC4. Next base: position 5,791,546 of record NZ_CP145905.1, read on the forward strand.
TACCTGCGCAAACGGCTATGCAAGCGCTGCTCCTGCCTTGTCTTCTAAAAACGAGGCTTCTTGCCGAGCTTGTCCAGGTTGTCAAGCAGAATACCAGTACCTTTAACGACGCAATGCATCGGATCCTCCGCAATCAGCACCGGGACCTTGAGCTCTTCTGCAAGCAGCGTATCCAGGCCATTAAGCAGTGCACCGCCACCGGTCAATATAACGCCCCGGTCAATAATATCTGCCGACAGCTCAGGCGGTGTTTTCTCCAGTACAGACTTCGCCGTAGCCACAATCGACATGACCGAATCCCAAAGCGCTTCTTGAATCTCTTCCGAATGAATCGTCATCGTAAGCGGCAGGCCCGTTACCATATCGCGTCCACGGATATCCATTTCTGAACGTTGTCCATCGTCGTAAACTTTACCGATTTTGATCTTGATGTCCTCGCTTGTTCGCTCGCCGATCAACAGCTTGTACTTATCTTTAATATACTTCATGATCGCAGCATCGAACTTATCTCCTGCGATTTTAATAGAAGAAGCGGTCACGACGTCGCCCATGGACAGGACAGCTACGTCCGTCGTGCCTCCGCCAATATCCACAACCATGTTGCCGCTAGGCTGGAAGATGTCCATTCCAGCCCCGATAGCAGCAGCTTTAGCTTCCTCTTCCAAAAATACTTCCTTGGCTCCGCTGCGTTCCGCCGCTTCACGAATCGCCTTCTGCTCAACGGATGTAATATTCGTTGGCGCGCAGATCAAGATGCGCGGACGGCTCAGCCACTTGCGCCCTTCCACCCGATTAATAAATGCTTTCAGCATAATTTCCGTTATTTCGAAGTCAGCAATAACCCCATCCCTTAATGGGCGGATTGCAACAATATTGCCTGGCGTACGACCCACCATTCGGTGAGCTTCCTCACCAACGGCAAGCACCTTCTTCGTGTCGCTTTCAATCGCGACAACAGACGGCTCATCGAGCACAACGCCTCTCCCTTTTACATGAATAGATACGTTAGCCGTTCCCAAATCAATTCCAATGTCCTTGCTCAGCATAAGGCGTAAGTCCTCCAACGAATAGTGTAAACGCTACGGTCAATTAGTTCCCACGACGTAGAAACCCCTAACGTACATTATTCGCCAAAAAACTATAAAATCCTCTACCCGTTTGTAATAATTTGCGAATAATTTAGGTTTTTCCGGCCGTCAGCACTTCCCTCTTCTTCGTGCTCGATTTCTTATATTTGATTTTCGTTGCTTCTCCCCCGCGCAGATGGCGGATTGACTTGTGATATTCCAAAATGTGCTTCACCTGATCCGCCAGGTCGGGATTTATTTCCGGCAGGCGTTCGGTTAGGTCCTTATGGACCGTACTCTTGGATACGCCGAATTCCTTGGCGATCGTTCGTACCGTATGCTTCGTCTCCACGATGCAACGGCCTATTTTAATGGTTCGCTCTTTGATGTAATCGTGCACGTTCCCGCCTCCCTACTCGAGATAGTTTGGTACATTATATGAGGGGAGCGGGTATATATTCTTTGTGGTCAAGCCTGACAAGCCAGTTTGTCATAAAATTTTCATAAAAATACAAAACAGGCAGGGGATATTCCCCTGCCTGCAAGGTCCAGAGACCTATTTTGCCCGCGCTTATTGCTCGCCGACTACAGTGCTTGGATTGACGGCTTTTCCGTTTTCACGCACTTCAAAGTGCAGATGGACGCCCAGATCCTTTTCCAGCTCATTGCGAGCTGCTTTGGCAATAATGGTTCCCTGCTTCACTTCATCGCCTACAGCCACGTTTACGTCGCTAAGGCTTTGATAAGTGGTCACAAGACCCTCACCGTGATTGATTTCGATAATACTTCCATTTGTCGGGTGGTTGAGCACTAAGCTAACCTTGCCCGACATAGCGGCTACAACATCAAATGGCTGGTCATTCGGGTCTACAAGATCAATACCCATGTGCGGCGAGAATGTATTCCCCATCTGTACCATAGCTGCCTGGCGTTCATCACTGCTTGCGTTAGCATCATAGAAAGGTGTCTCGATTTGCAGCGAATCCTTGTTCACAACCGGCCATTGCAATTGCTCGCCTTCGCGTATGACTTCATCTACTGCGCTCTCCGGCTGTACTGCCGTACCCTCGTCTACTGTGGCTTCCGTTTGGCCCGGATGTTCTGTAGCTGTCGTCTGCTTGCTGTCATCCGCTCCCTGGTAGGCCCACATTAAGGTTACGATAATTGCTGCCGCGGCCATAAATATGGCTGGCGAAACCCATTTGCGTGCCAGCAGCCTTTTAAATCCATTGCCTGAACCCGCGGCAGATGATGCTCCCAGTCCATTTTTGGGAGTTTCCTCTGATCCTTGCTTTGGTTTGTTTTGATTGTTCATTTCTATCACCTCACTAGCCATTGTTGCCAGATTCGCTAGGTTTATACGTGAGGCAAATGGAATGCCGGGTAAAAATATAGAGACTTTAAGATTTTGAAAAAGCCTATGCTTCATGGGGTTAAGAGCGCTCCAGCAGCTTGGCCGAGAACTTGGAAGCCTGCTCTACCTTTGCATCCGTATAATAGTAGGTTAATATATCTTTCGCCGAGTAGCCTAGCTTTGCCATGCCGTTCGCTCCCCATTGGCTCATGCCCACGCCATGCCCGTACCCATAGGTTGTAATGGTAATGTTCTTATCATTTATGATCCACGTAAACGCGGCTGAGGCTAGTCCCAAACGCTCGCGCACCTCGCGGCCAGTGAACACCGTTCCGGCAATTTCGATTTTGCTGATGCTTTTTCCCGCCGTTGCGGCTAATACCCGAATGGAAGGCTGAACCCTGCTCTCCCCCTGAAGGCCAAGCTTCTCATAAAATTGCGCCAGCGTCAGCTTCACGCTTTGTTTGTATCGCGGTGAAAGCTCGATATCCCATGGACTCGCGACGCTGCGCAAATATGGAATCTGATACGACCAATAGTCTTCGGAATTTTCCGTATAGCCGCTGCTTGTGGAGAAAAAAGCAGCCTGGATCGGCTCGCCCTTATAGGTGACGATCAGCCCCTCTGTCTGCTTCACCGCTTCATTCAGCTTTTTCATATTAGCTGTCTGCTTGGCTCCTTGCCAATGCTGCCTCAGCTGCGCGAGCGGCAAATACGCTTGATGGGCAATCGTGTCCGTTACGTCTGCCTCTACATTCTCTACGCCGCTGTCATCACCGGAAGCGAGGCGGCGCACGATATAGGTGCGTGCGGCTATCGCCTGCGCCTTGAGCGCCTCCAGCTCAAAATCGGCCGGCATTTCCGCTGCGATAACGCCGCGCACATATTCCTCCAGAGGCAAGCTTTCCGTCCGCTGCTCCTTCATCATATAGGTGCGTACGATGAGCCTGTTCAGCGCTCCTGTCGTTTTAGGCAATAGCCCGCCCATTTGCTGGGCGATAACGGCGTTGGCCGCTTCGACTTTATTCGCCCCGCTGCCGCTGCCTGTGCCGGGTGGCTCAACAGCCATTCCCGCTGCCCCTGCCGGCTGCGCATTCGATAGAGTCTCGGGCATGCGATCAGGCATGCCTCCAAGGGAAACTTTCATTAAAGCTACAGTAATGCCAAGCAATAAACCTATTGAAAAAACATGCACCCATCGGCTGCTCTTCAAGCGTTGCAGCGCTTCTGACACTTTGCGTTCGACTCTCCCTCGTCTCATTCCTGCTCCTTCCGCTCCTTTTATAGCAATGTCATCCTGCTTAACTGGATAGTCCATTCTATGAGCGGATTTAATAGGGTAGAACAGAAAGGAGAGCTAATCGTGGCGCAGCGCGTCGACTGGCTTCAGTCTCGAAGCTTTATTGGCCGGGAAAATGCCGAACACGATTCCGACAAAAGCAGAGAAGGCAAACGACAAAATGACCGTATTAAACGGAACGGAAGTATCCGTCCCATTCACCACCCCAATGACATAGGAGCCCAAATAACCAAACCCGATGCCGAGTGCGCCGCCCATACCGCTAATGACGACAGCCTCCACAAGAAACTGGAACAAAATATCTCTGCGCTTTGCGCCCAGCGACTTGCGAATGCCGATTTCCCGCGTTCGCTCCGTGACAGACACCAGCATAATATTCATGACGCCAATGCCTCCGACGAGCAGAGTAATGGCTGCCACGTAAAGCAGCATCGTATTCATCGTTTCGTTGACCGAATTAAGCGTCTCAACCGCATCCTGCTGGTTGAATACCCGGTAGCTGCTGTCATCGCCTCTGAATTTTTCCAGCAGCTTGGCTTTGAGCGCCGCTACTGTTAAATCCATTAGATCCAGATCGGTCACCTTCAGAGCAACCGTACGCACACCGACACTATCAAAAAGCTTTTGTCCTGTCGTAATCGGGATCACAATTTTCTCATCGTTGGAGCCGGTGAGCGTGCTCCCCTTCGCCTCCAACAGCCCGACAATCGTAAATCGGCTGCCGTTTACTTGAATCGTTTTGCCTACCGGGTCTTCTTCTTCGAATAGCTCCGTTGCCGTCTCCACCCCAATTAAGGCGACCTTTTGCGTGTTTTTAACATCCATCGCGGCGATGTATCTGCCGGACTGCACGCTAAAATCACTGACCTGCTCGTAATTCGGTGTAATGCCCTCTACCGTGACACTCGTGCTATTTTTCCCATACTTCACTGTCGCACTGCCGCTTACCGTTGGAGACACGCCCTCTACATTCGGAATATCAGCCAAAGCCAGTGCATCTTCGAGCGAAAGCGAGGTTGCCGTTCCACGGCCCGTTATCGTTACCGACAAGGAATTAGTACCAAGGCTGGCTACTTGCTCCTCCACCTGCTTCGTCGAGCCTTGCCCCATACCGACCAGCGCAATAACCGTCGCTACGCCGATCAGGATACCCAGCATCGAGAGGGCCGTTCTAAGCTTGCTTGACAAGACGCTCTTGATTGCCATCCTGAACCCCTGCGTCAGCTTCATCACGGTTCCTCCTTTCCTCGGTCAGCACGCCGTCCCGCATAATGACTGTACGGCTTGCCCGATGAGCAACCTCCATATCATGGGTAATCAGTACAATCGTGTGGCCCTGCCGATTTAAGTCCTCCATCAGCTGCAAAACTTCCTGCCCCGTCTTCATATCGAGCGCTCCAGTCGGCTCGTCCGCCAGCAAAATCGGTGGATTCGTCGCCAGCGCCCGGGCAATGGCAACCCGCTGCTGCTGACCACCCGACAGCTCGCTCGGACGATGATGCACTCGCTCCCCAAGACCGACCTGCTCCAGTGCCTTCATTGCCATCGCACGGCGCTGCTTGGCAGGCAAGCCACGATAAATGAGCGGCAGCTCGCAATTTTCAAGCGCGGTAAGCCGCGGCAGCAGGTGAAAGCCTTGAAATATAAAGCCGATCTTCTTGTTGCGAATATCCGCCAGCTTATTCTCGCTCATGCCTCTTACCTCAATGCCATCCAGCTTATAGCTGCCGTCGGTTGGCGTATCCAGACAGCCGATGACATTCATCATCGTTGACTTTCCCGAGCCGGAAGGCCCGACAATCGCCACAAAATCGCCTTTTTCCACCTGAAAGGATACACCTTTAAGAATCGTCACCGTTTCTCGGCCCATCACATAGTTTTTGACGAGATGGTTAATGTCGATTAAAGTACCGTTGCTCTCGCTGATCATGGGCGACCACCGCCTGCTCCGCCGCCGCCAGTAAATCCGCCGCCACCGCCGCCGAATCCGCCACCTGCTCCACCGCCGAAGCCACCTGGCATCATGCCGCCTCCCATATTCGCTTGATTTTGCTGAGTCGTCGTTGTCGTCATGCCAACTGTGCCCTGCGGTGTTGGAATAAGCACCGAGTCGCCTTCATTCAGCCCCGAAATAATTTCCACATACGTCTCATCGCTGATTCCCGCTTCCACTTCGACTAGCTGCCCTTCCATTTGAGCGCCGCCGCGCTGTGTACCCATCGCGCCTTGCGATGCAGCGCCCGTACCAGTTAACCCCTGCGCTGCCGCTCCTGTACCCTGAGCACCACCCGCCGTTCCTTGCGCTCCACGTGTGCCTTGTGCGCCGGAGCTGCCTTGCGCGCCCGCTGCATCTTGCGCGCCACGTGTGCCTTGTGCGCCAGAGCTGCCTTGCGCGCCCACTGCACCTTGCGCTCCACGTGTGCCTTGTGCGCTGGAGCTGCCTTGCGCGCCAGCTGCATCTTGCGCAGCTGGCGCCCCAGTCGCACCAGTCGCACCTTGCACTCCCGCAGCACCGCCCGTACCTTGTCCGCCGGCTGCGCCTGCACTACCTTGTGTGCTCGTTGGCACGCGAACAAAGGATTTGCCGCCACGTTCAATAACCGCATCTACCGGTACCACAACGACATCATTTCTGGACTCCAAAATAATGTCCGCTTCACCCGACATGCCAGTCATCACGCCCTCTATTGTGTCCAGCGAAAGGGTGACCTCATAGGCGGATACACCGTTTGATGCTGTGCCCTCACGAGCCAGGCTGGTTACCTTGCCTTCAATCGTCTTATCTGTCAGGGCGCTCAAATAAATCTGCGCCACTTGGCCTGTTTTGACCGACGGAATATCCAGCTCATCGACCTGCACGACGAAATCAAGCAAATCATAATTGACGATAGACGCAATAACTGTATTTGCTACAACCTCGTCTCCAACGGAAACCTCGCTTTCCGTCACCTCTCCAGCAATCGTCGCCACAACCTCCGTCACCTTTAGCTGATCTTCCCTCATGGTTTTCAGGCTGTCTTGGTTTTGCTTGATTTCCAGCGCCAGCATGTCCATATCCGTCTTGATGCTTTGCTGAGTCGTCAGCTCATCCTCCGTGCCCGCAGCTTCCTTATATTTGGTCTGATATTGCTCCATCTGCACTTGCTGCTTCTTAATGGAAAGCTCCGTCTGCTCAATCTGGCTATCGTAGTCCTTCTCGGATTCAAACGTTGCCAGCACTTGGCCCGCCTTCACTTTATCGCCGACTTTAAAGTTCAGCTTTGCAATCGTACCGGATACGCCGGACGTTACGGTTTCGCGAGAATTGGCTTCTACACTGCCTGTCGCGCTTATTTTCAGCTCAATGTTGCCCCGCGTCGCTTTCACCGTTTGCGAGGTTGCCGCCTGCACAGTCTCCGACTGCCCCATGTTCAAATAATAATAGGCACCGCCTCCCCCGGCCGCGCCTACTACAAGAATAATACCTAGCCATAGCTTCCACTTTTTCATCGACTGTATTCCACCCTCCGACTGACATATTCGTGACGAATATAGCATGAAAAAATGAACGGAGAATGAACAGGTCACGCAGTACAATCGCCCTAGCCAGTACCGTATAGGAAGAACCCTCATTATTTAGTCTACTGAAAATAAAAAAGAGAACAGGACACTTCCTCTGTCCTGTTCTTAAGCCTGGCCTTGCGCCAGTGGCGCTCATTAAAGCTGGCGCTCAATATTCCATTTTTTTAATGAAACGAGTGTACTCGTTCCGCCCAAGGCAAAGGCTGCAATGCCTGTCGAAGCCTCGCTTGGGTAAATACGTCCCGTCATCACTTTTTCCCCGCCTTGGATAAATACCTCAACCGACGATTGATCGACGAAAATCCGCAGCGAAAGCTCGCCGCCTTCTGCCAGCGCAACGTCCGTCCTCCTTTCGCCGCCCTGCCCGATTCCGGAGTGATCCCGATTGAAGCGGAACAGCCCTTCCTCCACATTATAAGCCAGCACCGTCTCTTCTCCCGCCCCATTCGTCCGCAGCTTCAAACCGAGCTCGCGAGCACTCCCGGTACGAAGCACGACTTCAAGCTCATAGCAGTCGCCCTCGGCAGCAAGCAGCTGTTCACCTGCAAGCGCAAGTCCGTTCAGCTCATAGCCATCGCGGCGGTAAGCCTTCAGCTCTTCCAGCGGCTTGAACAGCAGCTTCCTATCGCTGCTGCGCAGCACGGCTTCACGCGGCAGCGTCATCGCCCCGGCCCAATAATGCCCGAGTTGGGTCGGAATTTCTTGCTCCCACGTTTCCATCCAGCCGATGACAATGCGCCGGCCTTGCGAATCCAGCACCGTTTGCGGCGCATAAAAATCAAAGCCAAAATCAACAGGCTCATAGCCAGCATATACGAACGAGCCTGACTCCAAATTTAGTTTTCCTACCATATAAGTGGTGGAATGCAAATTGCGATAATGGTCACCTTGAGCTGGCATTCGCTGCGGCGACATCATCAGCACATCATAGCCGTCAAGCTCGAACAAATCGGGGCATTCCCAATTGTCACCCAGCTGACCGTTGCTGCGCGCCAGCTCGCCAACTAAGGTCCAGTTCACGAGATTTCGAGAACGGTAGAGCAAAATCAGGCCATGCCCAGCGCCATCATTCGAGCCAATGACTGTATAATAGAAGCCATCCCTAACAAACACCTTCGGATCGCGAAAATCCTTGCGGCTCACTCCAGCCGGAATCTGCTCCAGCCCTAGCACGGGATTGCTCGCCAGCTTAGCGAAATGTACGCCGTCCTCTGATACCGCAATATTTTGCGTCTGATAATAATCCGTATCTCCATTCGGCCCCGTCACAACATGCCCCGTATACATAAGATGGAGCTTGCCCTCATGGACAATCGCACTTCCAGAGAAGCAGCCGCCGCTGTCATAAGGCTGATCTGGTGCGAGCGCCACCGGCATATACTCCCACGAAACCAAGTCACGGCTGATTGCATGACCCCAATGCATCGGCCCCCATGCAGGCTGATACGGATAATATTGATAAAATAAATGATAATGCCCATTATGAAAAATAAAGCCGTTCGGGTCGTTCATCCAGCCGAATTCCGCCATTAAATGATAGCCCAGACGGTACTGCTGGCGCAGCAAATGCTTTCTTCCCGCCACAAACTGCTCCGCATTTTCAAGCGTATACAACATGTTCAATCATCCTATTCTTACGCGTTTATTTAATGGAGCCTTGCATGACGCCTTGAATAATAAATTTCTGTGCAAACAAATAGACGATGAGTACCGGCAAAATCGTAAGCAGCAGTCCCGCCATCAGCGGCCCGTAATCGACGGTATAGGTTCCATAGAAGTAAAAGGTTGAAAGCGGCAGCGTACGCTGCTCCGACGAAGTCAGCACAAGCGATGGAAGCAGAAAATCATTCCAAATCCACAGCACATTCAAAATCGCAATCGTCACTGACGTTGGCGCAAGCACGGGGAACACAATGCGGAAAAACGTCTGCGTCCGCGTACAGCCATCAATCATTGCGGCCTCCTCAAGCTCGGCCGGGATGCTTTTCACAAAACCATGATAAATGAATACCGCAAGCGGACTTCCGAAGCCGAGATACATATAAATCAGCGACCATTTGTTATCCAGCAAATGCAGATTTCCATACACCTTTACGAGCGGAATCATAATCGCTTGGAATGGGATTATCATCGCCGCCACCATCAGGAAAAACGTATATTGATTAAATTTGCTTTGATTTCGCACAAAGAAATGGGCTGTCATGGCCGCGAGCACCGAGATAAGCAAAACGCTCAGCACAGTAATGATAACCGTGTTTGTAAACCCGGATACATAATTCATTTTCGTAAACGCCGACTCGTAATTCGCCAGATTAAAGCTGGCAGGCAAAGAAAGCGGCGATGCCGTAATCGCTTTATTTTCCTTAAAGGAATTGACGATTAGCAAAATAAATGGAAAAACGAAGGCGATAAGGCCAACCAGCAATACAATAAACTTGCTCCATTCCATAGAGGCTTTCAAGCGTTTCATTAGGCCTCCACCTCCAGCTTCTTGCTGAAATACACTTGCAATAACGTAATGCCAGCTACGAGCAGGAACAATACAAGCGCCTCCGCTTGCCCTACCCCATAATCCCTTGAAAGAAACGCTTTCTCATATACATGCATGGAGACCATTTCCGTGCTTTTGAACGGTCCGCCCTTCGTCAGCGTCAGGTTCAAATCGTAAACCATAAACGTGCGCTGCAGCGATAAAAATACACAGACGATAAACGACGGCACCATAAGCGGTAAAATCATCGTCCGCAGCTTGCGGAATGCCGTTGCCCCGTCAATGCTGGCCGCCTCCATAATATCCTTAGGCACATTCATCAAGCCCGCGACGTAAATAACCATCATATATCCGGCATATTGCCATACTGTGACAATAATAAGTGCGAAAAACGCTTTATCCGGCTCAGCAAGCCAAGAGGTACCGAATAAGGCGATGCCCGATTTTTGTCCAATGGATACGAGAACGTTAGAGAAGATGAACTGCCATACGAACCCAAGCACAATGCCGCCGACTAAATTTGGAATAAAAAATCCAGCCCGGAAAAAGCTCTGGCCCCTCAAGCCGCTTGATAAAAAATAAGCCAGCAAAAAAGCCACCACATTAACGAGCGCCACACTAATAACCACATATTTTAGCGTTAAATAAAATGACTTCCAAAAAACCGCGTCTTTCCAAACATGCGCATAATTTTCAAAGCCAACCATCGTGCTCGTTGTCGAAATGCCATCCCAATTCGTAAACGTTAAATATATGCCATACAGAAAAGGCACAATCATGACGGTGGCAAAAGCAAACAGGGTCGGGCCAGTGAACAATAGCCTTAGCCAAAGACGGCTCCAAAGTCCTTTTTCCGATATCATCGTTATCCCTCGCTAACGTTTCTTTGAAGCAAAGCAATGGACAAGTCACATGGACTTCTCCACTGCTTCCTCTTCTTAGCTGTTGTTTATCGTCTATTTGACGTTACTTTACAGTCGGCCAGTAATCCTGAATTTCCTTAGCAAGCGTGGCGCGGTCAGCGGCTCCTGCCAAATATTTTTGCATCGAGGCGCCAAGCTTGCTCCAGTGATCTGCTGGGAGCGCACTCATTGATTCCTGAATTTTGCCGCCAGCGATATAGGCTTGAATCGACTTGGCAAGCGGGTCCTTCGGCTCAAGCGTAATGTTATTGAAGGCAGGAACAATGTTTGCTTTATTAATCAGGAAGTCCTGACCCTTCTCTTGGTAGACCATCCACTCAAGGAATGCCTTCGCCGCTGACTGCTGCTCTGGTGTGCTTTTCTCCTTGTCTAAAACGAGACGCTTCGAAACCGCGGCAGAAATTTGCGTGTTGCCAAAATCATCTGGGTTGTTGCTGATTGGCACGGGCAGAAAGCCGTATGCACCGCTGGCCGTATCGAAGCTGCTAATTTGCGGCCAAGCCCAATTGCCCTGGAACCAAATACCGACCTCACCTTTACCCAGCACCTCAGGCCCCCTCTCATAGGTGCCCGCGAGCGGCGATGCTTTATCAATGTTGTGCTCCTTCATAATGTCGAATGTATCCATCAGTCCGTTAAATACTGTATTCGACGACAGGTCTACACTCCCAGCCTTCAAATCCGCGATAAACTGATTAACCACCGCTTTATCCGCGGATTGTCCAGCGTAAGCAAGCGGAAGATAGTGTGCGCCCAGCGACCAATCCATTGGCGAGACGATCAGCGCGCCCGTTCCGGAGGCTTCGGTCTTTTTAAACAAATCCTCCAGTGCCTGCGTCGTCGTAATGGTAGCGGGATCAAAGCTGCCGCCAACCGCTTTGTCTAAGACTGCTTTATTGTAAATAAATCCGTAGCCTTCAATGGAAAGCGGGAATGCGTAGTTTTTACCGTCAAAGGTCGTCAGATCTGTACTGCCATCAACCTTGTCGGACATCCATTTTTCCCCGCTTAGATCGAGGATGCGATCCTTGAACTTCTCGACATCCCCTGTGTCTAGCATCGTAATCGTCGATGGGCTGTTCGCCGCATATAACGCTGATGCTTTCTCGAATGGCGATTGTCCTGCCGGAACTGGAATAATTTCCAGAGTGATGTTCGGATAGTCCTCTTTGAAGGCTTTCGCTGCATCCTCAAGCTGCGTTTGAATTTCGCCTTTAGAATTCAGCAGCGTAATTTTCACATCGCCAGAGGCGCTCCCGCTATTAGCACTTCCTTCAGCTGTGTTTGAAGCTGCAGGCGTTGAGCCTGCATTTCCTCCGCACGCTGTTACAACCGTTACCATTACAAATGATGCAAGTAGAGTCTGTAGGCTTTTCCAAGATTTCATTTAATCGTCCCCCGATTCAAAATGATAACTATTCTATGCTGAAAATAAATTGTAAACCGCTTTCATTACGTATTATAGTCTGTGCTAAAAAATATGTCAATCGTTTGACATGTCAAACGATTGACATTCCACATAAAAAATAAAAATCCCTTGCTGTATAAGGGATTTCGGCCTTTCCTAAGTCGTCAGTCTCTCCACTAGTTCAACATCCAAAACATACCGATGCTCCAGCGGCTCATTGTTCATTTGCCGGATGATTGAATCAACCGCAACCCGCCCGATTTCGACAATCGGCTGGCGAATCGTCGTTAACGCCGGTGTTATCCAATTGGCCGCGCTCACATCATCATAGCCGACTATTTTGATTTGCTCCGGAATAGACTTGTCCACCCTGCGGCATTCCTTCACCGCGAAGGAGGCGATAATATCGCTTGTCGCAAACAGACCATCAATCTCAGGATGCTCCGCAAACAGACGGCTCATAATCTGCTCATACTGCTGCTCGTCAAATACGTTCATATCCGTCTGAATGATAATAGGTTCGAGTCCATTGGCAGCCATTATATCACGGAAAGCAGTCGTTCGCTGGTTCGCCAGCAGCTGAAGCTCAAGATTTCCGCAAATATGTGCAATTTTTCTGCATCCTTTGTCTACTAGCAGTTGTGCAGCTAGTCTGCCGCCCTTGTAATTGTCCGATGATATAAACGGAATTTCCTCGCTGATCTGTCGATCTATCGTCACAATCGGAGAATGCAGCTTCCTATACTCCTTGACCTCAAGCGTATGACTGCCCATAATAATGCCGTCTACTCGGTTGCGCTTGAGCATTTCAATGTATTCCTTCTCCTTCACAGGATCAAGGTGCGAGTTGCATAGCATAATTTTATAGCCCTTCTCGTAGGCATAACGTTCGACGTGGCTGGCCAGCTCAGCAAAAAAAGGATGCGCCACGTTCGGAATAATAAGCCCGATGACATTGGATTGCTTGCGCAGCAAAGAACGTGCCAGCTCGTTCGGCTGATAATTCAGCTCCTTCATCGTCTGGAACACCTTATTGCGGGTCGTCTCGCTAATGTACCCCCTGTTGTTTAATACGCGGGAGACCGTCGTTACCGATACTTTAGCCATCTTCGCGACATCATGAATAGTTGCCATAGAATCTCCTTCTCAAAAAAAGAGCTGTTCACATCACCCCATCCGGCGCGTCTGCAAACAGCTCTGCTCTTATGCTGATTAAATGGTTAGGCCCAAGTAGGCTGAATCTTCAAAACCGTTGCTTCCTTCTCACGCTTGAAGCTTGAAGACGAATCCAGCTCAACTGCTGCTATGACAGCGGCCGTTTCTTTCGCTTGCTCTACAGCAGCAACCGCTTTAGCTTGAAGTGCATTTTCCACTTCAGCCGCCTGCTGTTTTTCCTCCTCCGCTTCTACACGGTGAATAAGCGCTCCAAGCGATGCCAGCTTGCCAGTAATATCTACATAACCGCGATCAACATGGTGGATACCCGTTACTTCCGTCTCGCCATCCGCGCGCAATGCCGCACAGATCAAGGCTGCACCTGCACGGAGGTCCGTCGCACATACTTTCGCGCCAGTTAACGGCATATTGCCGCTAACGATTGCGGAACGGCCTTCGATCTTAATATGCGCATTCATCTTCTGGAATTCTTCCACATGCATAAAGCGATTCTCAAATACCGTTTCGGTTACAACCGACGTACCCTCGGATACGAGCAAGAGCGCCATCATTTGCGATTGCATATCTGTTGGGAAGCCTGGGTGCGGCAACGTCTTCACGTCTACCGACTTCAGCGGATGATCCGCTTTAACCCGAATGCCATTATCCGACTCCAGCACCTCGACGCCCATTTCTTGCAGCTTGGATATGACCGGTGTCAAATGATCGCCAATCGCGCCTTCTACAAATACGTCGCCGCCTGTAATGGCTGCAGCAATCATATAGGTACCCGCTTCTACACGATCAGGAATAACATGATGCGTCACACCGCGCAAGCTTTCAACGCCTTCAATGCGAATGAGGCCCGTGCCCGCGCCGCGAACCTTCGCGCCCATCGCGTTCAAATAATTGGCGAGGTCGACGATTTCCGGCTCCTTCGCAGCATTTTCAAGCAGTGTTGTGCCTTCTGCAAGTGCAGCAGCCATCATAATGTTCTCGGTAGCGCCTACGCTTGCTACGTCGAGATATATTTTTGCGCCCTTCAGACGCGTGCTTGTGCTCGCTTCAATGAAGCCGTGTCCGAGCGTAATTTCCGCTCCCATCGCTTCGAAGCCTTTCAGATGCTGATCAATTGGACGTGTGCCAATCGCGCAGCCGCCTGGAAGAGATATACGCACCTTGCCGATTCGTGCCAGCAGCGGTCCCATAACAAGGAAGGAAGCACGCATTTTGCGAATCAGCTCATAGGGCGCCTCATAAGAAGCAATGGTACCCGCCGATATTTTCATGGTTGTATCTTGATACGATATCGTTGCGCCTAATGATGCCAATACCTTCTGTATAGTCATGACATCGTCGAGGAGGGGAACGTCACAGATGACGCTGTCTCCTTCCGTCGCAAGTAAAGAGGCTGCTAGAATGGGGAGTACTGCATTTTTTGCACCGCTGACACGTACCGTTCCCGATAAACGCTTGCCTCCGCGGACGATAATTTTGGTCATCTTATGGTTCCCTCCGCGAACTGAATTTCTGTCTCTCGCTTTAAAATTATTGTTTAAAAGTGAAAAATTCCCGTCTTAATCCAAACTCCATATTAACACTTATCTACACTAATCGACAAGCTTTAAATTTCCCTGTAACCGCAGCATTTAAAGCAGCCCGATCCTGACCCTAACATCCTATGCTGAACGATGCTTTTAGGTGTTGCCCTGCCTGATACTGGAACAAAATTCCCACACTTGTATAGCGTTCGGACGCGGGCGGGATTTTGAGTCCGTCATGTATTACCCATTGTTAACATATTTTGCTCTCGTTATTCGACAAAACTCTTCAGCATTGTCGTCCAAGACCAGTAATCCAAAATGAAGCTGGCAAATGCGTGCCCGAGTATGATAGCAATAACTGCCTGCAGCATGCGAGCCTTCGGGCTGCGGGGAAAGGCAAAAAAAACTTCCCATTTCAGCTCCTGCATAATAAACCATATAAGTATGATGCTAACAAGCGTTACAACAATGGAGAACAGTCCTGTTATTCCTGTGGCTGTCTGCATACTATTCAGCATATCCTGAGTCAAACCCATCCGTGCTCCAGAAGCCTCCTTTTATTCGCCTTAAGTTCCAGTGTGCCGCCTGTTTACTCCTATAATCAGCTAATGCACGAGCAGCCGCTCTTTAGCAAATAGCTGCCCTCTGCTTTCCAAGGCAGGCTCCTCCAGTCCAAACATACGGCGTGCTTCATCGGCTCCCGCTCCGGTTACCGGAAGCTTCTGCTCAGTCATCGCAGCAGCTCCCGAAGCTGCATTTTTGACCGTGACCTTGAAGCGGTAATATTGCTTGTCGAAGGGCTCATTGGCTGTCAATTTAAAATAATAAACGCCCGCAGGAAGCTGCTTGTTTTTCACTTCCAGCTTGCCTGTGCTGCCTGTTTTCTGCGCGAACAGCTGCTGCTGCTTTTTATCGTATGCTATGACTTGCATTACCTTTCCTGACGGAACATTAAACACCTGCAAGTCAAGTTGGCTCGCTTTGGTGAGGCGCAGTTGGAACCAATCGACATCGGTGCTGCTATCAATGACACCTACATACTCTGTACCGCTGCGTATGCTCAAGCCTTCGTAATACTGATTGTTCGGCTCGTTAGGATCATCGTATTTCGGCACATAATTCATTTTAAGCGTGTATTGTCCAATAACGGGGCTCGCCTCAGACGAAATCGCATTATGCACACGAATATAATATTTCCCGGGTGTTACTGTCAAGATTGGTGAAACTTCAGCTTGGCCTTCCGACTCCTCATCATAGGTCCGAAGCGATTGTCCCGCTCGCTGAATCGCAAGACCTGCATCTATTCGCGCTGTATTCCCTTCCAGAGTAAGGCGCAGTGTGCCGCTTTGCTTGAAGGTAACCGAATACCAATCGCGATCCGCCTTCTGATGGAAGTTGCCCACTACCGTCTGGCTGCGCGGCGACAAAGCGAATGCCTCATACGTCTGATCATTCGATTCATAAGCATCAGGCTCCATAATAAAAGAAGAGTCCAGCAAATAAGGCTGGCGAGCTCCGTTATCGCTGTTCATGAACTGGACGCCTATTTTTTGCGGCCCTTTCTTTACGATGAACTCGGCATTGCCGCTGGCAAGCTTCGTCGTATACGTATTTTTTTGGACACCATTCACATAATGCAGGAGCCGAACTGGCGGAATTGCCGCTCCGGGTTGTGTAAGCGATTGGTACTTCATCGTGAGCTTGCCGTCATACGGAGCCTCCACCGTATACCAGTCTATATCCTTGCCTGTATTCAGAAAAGCAGCTATTTGCTTGTTCAAGGGTAGAAAAGCCGCCGAGCCCCTCGTGTCATTCGGCTCATAGCCGTCCGCATTAACTGGCGTGCTCAATGCTTTATCAATTTGCAGCAGCCCATAGCCTGTTCGATTGTCGAAGCCGGACTGACCAATGCTGCGCGTCGTTTGGCGCAGCAGCTCCCTGACTTGATACGTTTTGAGCTTCGGATAACGGGCCCATAGGAGTGCCGCTGCCGCTGCCACCTGAGGAGCAGCCATCGACGTGCCCTCCTCCTTCTTATAGCTCCCGCCTACCGCCGTCGTATAAACGTTCCAGGCTGCTGACAAATCCAGCTCCGTACCGGGATTCGAACGTAAATCTGGCGAATTGTCAGCCTTCACGCCGCCAACGGCAAGCACCGTCGAATAAGCGGCAGGGTATTTTACAACAGCCTTGCTTTCGAGCGACTGACCGTCATTGCCAGCGGCCGCTACTAGCAGCACTCCTTTGCTTTCGGCATAATTTACAATGTCCTGCATATAAGGAGAATAACGATATAATCCGACGGAGAGCACGACGATCTTAGCCTGTTTGCGAACGGCATATAAAATCGCTTCGCCCAAATCCTGCTCCGTGCCATCACCATGATGATCAAGCGCCTTGATTGGCATCAGCTTTGCTTTCCACAAAATACCAGAGATGCCGATACCATTGTTGCCGGATGCAGCGATTACTCCGGCCACGCTTGTCCCGTGGCCGTTATTGTCCTCAGGCGGCATGTCCGTATCAATCAAGTTTATGCCGGGGACAAGATTTTTCTTGAGATCGGGATGGTCGAGATCAATGCCCGTATCGACAATCGCGATTGTCAGTGCGGTTTGCTCGCTCACGGTTTTCCAAGCGGCTAGCGCGCCAATCTGCTTGAGATAGCCTTGCTTCGCAAGCTCGGGGTCGCTGGCCGCCGCATTTAGCGCGGCGGCGGCTGAGAGCGCCGAAGCCCCGCTTGCGGCAGCTTCGGCTGGAGGGCTGTCGCCCGCCTGCTGTGCGGCGGGCAGGTCTAAGGCGTGCACCCGGCCATTCGGGTGCACGTATTCGACGCCCGGCGTGCTTCGCAGCCGGCGCAGCCATGCTTCGACGTCCGCCGATGCTTCGGCCGGACGTACGACGTCCACCGCCGCCTCAGCCTGGCGGCGGATCACGTGCGTCCCGCGCAGCGCGGCTGCTTGCGCGGGGCCCTGCCATTTGAGGAGCCAGCTTTGCGGCGGCTCCTCTTGTGCACCCCAGGCGGCGTCAATGCGTTCCGCCGCCATGGGCACTGCGGCGGGTACAACGCCGCAGAGCAACATAACCGCCAGCAGCGAGGCAAGCTGGCGGCGCAAACTGCGGAACCTACCATGATTAAGCAACATGTTATTATTCTGCCTTTGCATTCGTATTTTTCTCGCACTTTGCATTCGTACTTCTCTCGCACTTACATTCGTACTTCTCTCGCACTTACATTCATACTTTTCTCGCACTTGCATTCATATTTTTCTCGCACTTGCATTCATATTTTTCTCGCACTTTGCATTCGTATTTTTCTCGCACTTTGCATTCGTACTTTTCTCGCACTTGCATTCGTCATTTTCTCATGCTTTTCGTGCTCTCATTGCTATTGCCGTTTTTTCAACTGACTCTCTCATTGCTATTGCAATTGTTTCCGCTGACTCTCTCATTTTTACGCCGTTGTTTCCGTTAGCTCTCTCATTTAACTCTACCATTAATTTTCGCGCTTCGAGTAGACATGTCCTTGTTCTCGCTTAAGATAGTGACTAAAGACCCCCTTTGTCGGGACCATACTGTCTTCTTACCCAGTTGGTGGCCTTCCAATCAGCAGCACCGACTACTTCATCAGCAAGCCTGGGAACAAGCCCAGCACGACAAGAGTAACGGCGCAAATCGCAATGCCCGCAGAGACGGCAATCGGCAGCGGCAGCGCTCGCTCGTCGCTGCCTGTTCTCATAAACATTTGCCGGATGAAGCCAAAATAAGCGTAGGCGGCTGCCAGACTGCATACCGCCATGACACCCAGCAGCCAATAAGCCTCTGCTGCAATGCTGCCCAGCCAAATATACACTTTAGCAAAAAAGCCCCCTGAAACGGGCAGCCCTGCAAGCGACAGAACGAAAACAGCCATAGCCGCCGCAAGCCCAGGCGACCGATGATACAAGCCAGCCATACCGCTAAGCTTGCCATGTCCCACTGCTTTCTGAACGATTGACAAAACAGCCGTAGCCCCAAACATCGCCAGCATATACACGGAGAAATGATAGACGAGCGGTGCCAATGAGCCGCTATGAGCAGGTGCAAGACTAAGTGCAATCGGAACAAGCAAATATCCGCTATTGATGACGCTTGCCCAGCCCAATATGTGAGCAGCCTGCTTTTGCCTCAGCAGGGCGACCGTGCCCCAGGCTATTTGACTGGCTGCAATGGCCTGCAAGCCGATGTAGGCGCTATTTAAACCTAATAGTTGAACAATGCCCATTTCTTCAAGCAAATGAAATAATACAGCGGCAGTTGCACCTTGGCCAGCTATAGTTAGAAATATTGCACCAGCTGTATAAGAGAAACCTGTGTTAGTATCTTCATCGTTTGATACCCAAATACCGAATGGCAGAGCTGCCACTTTTATGCCAAGACCACATGCCATTAGCAAAATCGCCATGTAAACAAGCGAAGTATAAGGCTTTAAATCAGAAACACCCGCTCGAATAGAAGAAAAGTCCAGCTCTCCAGTCAAGCCATAAATATAAGACATGCCGAACAGCAGCAGGGCAGTGGCGGCTCCAGAACGAGCCGAGAAGCGCAATGCCGGGCGCCAGGGCCGCGAAAGGTGCTTATAACGCTTATCTAGCGTAGCAAATATCAGGCTGAGCGCCGCCAAGCTGAATAGCTCAAGTCCAATATACAGGGTAATCAGATTGGAAGGCGTCAGCATCAGACGTATGCCAAGCAGAGCAGCAGGAATAAAGAAATAATGGTTGATACGCTGCTCCCGCTCTTCTCCAAGGCTTAGCAGCACCGCTATGAATGCACCAGCAATAGCCAGCAAGAACATGATGCTTTCCGCATTCAAGGCAAGATACTGGATTCCCGCGACTTCGCCGGGCGGTCTGCCTTCTGCATTAGCCGATGCCGCCTCTGTGCCATTTGCTAGCATGCGCCATAAAACGGACGCAAATACAACGGCCAGCCATGGCAGCATCAGCGAGACTGACGGCGCTCCCTTGCGGTACATGAAGCGAAGCCGGTCACCCGCGGCCAGTATAATCAGCAGCAAAAGGAGGAGCAGCTCCGGAATAAGCTGTACCGCAGCCAACCAAAGCTGCGATCCTAGCGCTTCATTATTTGTCATAAGCTTATCCCTCCATCCTGCCTGACAGCAGCTGACTATAAAGTCCCGTAATGCTTTGCTGAACCGTGTCGGTCAAAAATGACGGGAAGCAGCCCAGCAGGACGATAAAAGCAAGCAATATAATCATCGGCATCGCCTCAATGAAGCGGGCATCCTTGAAGGCGCTATGCCGATCATCAATCGGCCCGAAGCTTACGCTAAGCAGGCCTCTCAGCATGTAAACCGCAGTGAGTATGATTCCCGGTATTGCAGCAGCCGCAAGCCATGGCAGCGTATCGAACAAGCCAAGCAGCGACAGCAAAATTCCGGGAAAGCCAGCTAGGCCCGGAATGCCGACAAACGACAGCACGGCGGCCATAAGCATGCCGCAAATAAACGGAAGCGAACGGGCCAAGCCGCCAAGCTCACCTATCGCCGTTGTTTTAGCTCTCTCCTGCAAGCTGCCGACAACGAGCCATAGCAGGGCAAAGCATAAGCTGATCGCCATGAGCTGAAAAATTGCCCCTTGCAGCCCAATCTCATTAAAGGCGGCGATACCCAGCCAAACAAATCCCATTTGGCTAAGTGACGCGTAAGCAAGCAATTGCCTCATATCCGTCTGACGCAGCGCCAGCAAAGCCCCATACAATAGCTGAATAATACCGATAACAGCTATAGCCGGCGCCATTTTCTCCGCTTGCTCTGGAAACAGAAACACCCCATAGCGCAACAGTCCATAAGCTCCCGCCGCCGGTAGAAGACCTGAAATAATCATAGCTACAGACAGTGGTGCATTAGCCTGCGCTCTCAAAAGCCAACTATGAACAGGCAGAAGCGGCATAAACAGCCCGAAACCGACAAGCTGCAACATAAACAGCGCCATCCTCACGCCTTCTGACAATGGCTCGGCGGATACCCGGCCCTGTACGGCTTGGCTTGCTGCCGTTTCTCCCGCAAGCAGTCCATAGGCAATTCCCCCGTATCCCCCGCTATATACCGTTTGGAGCTGCTCGCCAGCCTTTTCTACACGAAGACCCGCCGTACAGGTCAAAATAAGGAATACGACAAGCAGCAGCATGGAACTGAGTCCAGCTCCTGCCAATAACCGATTCGCCGTACGCTCGCTATCTGGATGACCCCAAATGCCAACCAGAAAATAAAGAGCGACGACCGCAGCCTGTAAAAATACAATAAACAGCAAAACATCTCTGGCCATAAACATGCCTATCAGTGAAGCCTCCAGCCCTAGCAGCCAAAAATAAAAAGCTTTGCGCCGCTTTCTAAGCTGAACAGCTGTCACAACAGCAAGCCCTGTCACTAGGGAGGCGACGAGCAGCAAAGGCAATGAGAGCCCATCTACCGCGAGCGCGTAGGAGAAGGATAATTTTGCTTCGCTATGTGCTTGTCCTGCTGATGCAGCAAATGGAAGCGGAATTTCTATCCACGGATGCTGCTCCGCATAAGCGCCGCCTCCCTGCTGCTGATTAAACGTCGCATATAAAAAAGCGGCAAACAGCAGCGGAAGCAGCGCCGCCAGCACAGCAAGCAGCTGCAACGCTCGTCCTTGCCCTGCTGGGATGAGCAGTATAAGCAGCATCCCGACAGCTGGGGTCAGCCACATCAAAGACAAAAGCGGCAGCTCTGTCAAAAATGTCATTTTACCAATCCCCCTTTGCTGCCATGATGATGATGGTGATGACTAGGCCGAGTATAATCGCCAGTCCCATCCCTCGAATCGTACTGCGAGCGCTCCAGCTCACAGCCAGCCTCCCCATCGCATACAATAGCTGAGCCGCCAGCTTGGGCAGTGCACCCATAGCTTGCTCAATCGCCGCTAATACCGCTCCAGCAGACTGGAGCATCCGCTGGAGCGCACTCGCTTTGCCTGCCGTCCATCCGGCAGAAGCATCCCGGAGCTTCGTATCTTCAGACAGCAGCTCGCTCGTCTCTCGCTTGTTTTTCAGCCATCCAAGCCAAGCTCCGCCTAGAAGGATCACCACAGCAGCAAGCAGCCATACTATGGACATACTGCCCGTCCTGCTGGCCGCTTCTCCATCAAGCCATCGTTCAGGCAAGCTGCCCCAGACCAATTGAAGGAAGCTCGAAAGGGCAATGATTGAGGCCAGTGCAGCAATCGCATAGCTCATAAGGCGTGAACGCTTTTGCCCTTGAACAAGTGTTGCAGCAGCAGTTGAACGCGGCCTGCCTTCAAATATAAGAAAATACATACGAGCCATATAAGCTGCTGTCAAAAGCAGTACAAGCATGATCGCGGCCACCCATACGCTATTACGCTCCGATGCCTCCACCCAAATAGACTGGTGCAGCCAAAAGCCCGTAAAAGGGGGAAACCCGCACAAGGCCAAGCCGCCAATTAAAAATGTCCACGCTGCAAGAGGCATATGCTTACGCAAACCGCCCATATTCCGGATATCTGTTGTTCCTACTGTCTGCAATAAATAGCCTGCTGCCAGTACGAGCAGCGTTTTGACAATCGCATGGACCAGCATATAAAGCATACTGCTCACAGCTGCCCCAAAAGCTAGCGAAAGCTGAACAACTCCTAACTGGCTAATCGTCGAATAAATCATTATTTTATTTATATCCCGCTCCATGAGCGCCCTTACAGCAGCATAGACCGCTGTCACAACGCCAATATAGAGCGCTGCCTTCGTTACATTTGGAGCTAATTGGAATATTTCTATCGTTTTGTACAGAAGCAGAGCCCCGGCTATCATACCGGCACCTTGCAGCATTGCGCTCGCTGGAGCAGGGGCTTGCTTGGCACTAATTAACCAAGCATAAAGCGGAAGCTGCGCAGCCATTCCAGCCGCTCCAAGCAGCAGCAAGCTTGCGATCAGCAGCGTTATATTTTTTGCAATCGCACCGGATTGGCCTTCAAATACATTATGTATAGCAGCGAAATCGAGCGCATGCTCCGGCATGAACCAGAACAGCAGAAGCAGCGCAAGCAGCAGTCCCGCACTAGCTATGCGCAGCATTATAAAAGCTCTATTGGCAGCGGCTCGCGCTGCGCTCTTCGCGTACCAGAAACCAACCAACAGAAAAAAGCTGACGGAGGCCAGCTCCCAAAACAAATAAAAGGCGAGTAAATTATCTGCAAGAGTAAGCGCTAGCAGCGAGAAGCTGCATAAGGATAAATAGCCGTAAAACACCGTCAAGCGTTCATCCTTTTTCATGTAACCAGCGGCATAAACATGAACAAGCACGCTCAGCAAGCTGACACCTGCCAGCAGCAGCGCGCTCAAATTGGTAACTTCAAATCCAAGTCGCAATGTAAAGCGATCTATAGAAATCCAGTTAAAGCTATCATTATAATCGACCGCCCCCTCGCGCAGCCGCTCGATACATACCAGAAGCGACAACAGCAGCGAAGCAGCTGCGCCTCCCGTTCCCACAAAGACGCCCGCAGGATGAGACCCTCGGCCAAGTGCCATCAGGATCAAAAAAGCAGCAAGCGGGAGCAGTGGAATAAGAAAAGCAACCTCTGCATACATTTGCATCTGCTATGATCACCTCCTGTCCAACTATGGTTCACAATTAAAAATGATGAAAAAAGTACCGCTAATTTGCTAACAATAGTGGGTACTAATTTCCTCGCAGCTCCTTAGAGATGGAGTCGCGTTTATATAAGGCATTTAATACGGCCACTCCAATTGAAGCTTGAGCGCAAAAAACCACCAAAGGAAGCATTCGAAGCCCCTCCGCTATTCCCTGCTTAAATAAGCTTAAAGCAGCAATATTCAGCTGGACACCACATAAAATGATACTTACACACAGCAAGGCCACTAAAGAATTTCTTTTGACAATTACCCCATACATACCAATAGCCATCAGCATCGCCGCTATCATCAAATGAGCGGGAAGCAGCGGCATTTCAGCCCCAGAATAAGGAGCCTTTACAATGACATAGAATAAAATAGCGAGTAAAGGCGGAATACCGGCAATAGCGACCATTTCGCGGGAAGCGATTGCAATCGCCCGGTTATGCCTGCCTATTTCCGAATGTCTCCTAATCTCTGAGCCTAGCAAAATTCCCGTTATCCCCACATAAAGGAAGGCTTGAAAAAGCGCGATCAGACCAGCGTCCAATCGGACGAGCAATCCTGAATTTCCAATAATAGTGAAGACTGCACCTAGAGCCAGCCTGGGCAGCATTCTGGCGTGAATCATAATGAAAGAGCCCACGACAACAAGGGCCGAATAAAGGAAGAACACGGTTGTTTCTGCCGCAAACCATCCATTAAACAATGAACCGCACTCTCCCTCTCTAAGTTTAACATGAAAGGACCGAGCTAATCATTAGCTTCGGTCCTTGCAATAAGGGATTTGCTGCTCCCATGCATGCCAGCTTAGCATGGTGCTATCTTCCCTTTGCCGTCACCTTTAACTATCCGATGAAAAAGGGTTGCATTTTGCTTTTTTTCCAATCCTACTAATAGCTAAAATTATAACAAATGCTCTCACTACCGTCTATTCTATTACCTTTATGCTTGGAAGCATTATCGGATTCTGGATTCCGTTAATTTAAATTGGCCTACGAGCTGCTGGAGCAGCACTGTAATAGACTCAACATTCGTTGAAGTATGGCGAACGTTGTCCATCTCCACAATCAGCTCCTGCACTTGTCCTTCCACATCAGAGGAAACCGAGCGATTTTGCAGACTGACCTCCGCAATTTGTTCCATCAGCCTGACAACCTCCTCTACCACCTGGGTTTTGCGTTGATCATCCGCTTGCGCTGATTGCAGGGTGCGGGCTGCGGCGGCTACCAGTTCCGTTCCCTCTTCTACAACCTTCGTACCTTCGTCCATAGAATGATAGGCATGTTCAGCTTCCGAATAGATTTGACGCGTAATCCCATGTACTTCCTCTGTCGATTTCTTGGTCAGCTCCGCTAGCTTGCGGATTTCGGAAGCGACGACCGCGAAGCCGCGACCCTGCTCACCGACACGCGCCGCCTCAATAGAAGCATTTAATGCCAGCAAATTGGTTTGTGCCGATATTTCCTCAATAACCTGCAGCACATCGCGAATATCTTCCACCGTCTTCATAAACTTGCGAATTGTACCGTTCGTATCTTCTACCTTGGAGGAAATATGCTGCATCTTCTCGCCGATACGGCCAACCTCCGTTTGCGCGACTGCGATTTGCTCTGCCGCCTGGCTCTCCAGCATGGACAGCGTATCGCGCATTTCGCCAGCCGCCTGCTTCGCCTTGTCAATATCCTTCAATTGGTGGCGCAGGCTGCCGATCATATCGCCTACCTTATTTCCTACACGCTCCGTTGACAAAGCGGTATGGACAGACGATTCATTCATAACGGTCTGGCTGCTCAGCACCTCCGCAGCAGTGAGCTTCACCTGCAGCATAATGCCCTCGAGGGAATCAATCATATTGTTGATCCATTTTGCCAGCTCCTGCGTCTCGTCGCAATCAAACTCCTTCGTCGACAGCCGCTGAGTTAAATCACCCTTCCCCTCGGCATTAATGCGAATAAAACGGTTGATTCGCTCCATATGGCCCGTCACCCGCTGTGATTCCTTGCGCTGCACCGACATTGCAAACAAAATGCCGAACAGCAAATTAAATCCGCCAAGCACAGCGGCCGCTCCCCATAGCGGCATATAGCCGATGACCAGAGAAGCAAGCAGAAACGTCAGCAGGCTTTGCAGCATCGCCGCATACATTTGCAGCTTGCGCTGCCGCCAGCCAATACTGCGCAGTCGGTAAACCTCTTCAAGATCGCCCTCGCACATCATCCCCCATAGATCAGGGCAATGAGGCATTCGGAAGGTCAATCCTTTGCCGATGACGGCAATGTGGCGATAGTCCGAGTAGCCGGGAAACTGCGCGAACAAATTACTGCCATTGCGAATGGTGCCTGCGACGCCAGGATGCAGCTCGCCCGTTGCCGGATCGGTAAAAATAATTTCCAGCTCCGTGTGCTCCTTAATGGATACGGTACCCCAGTCTGTCGTTACGCCATCCTTTAAATTTTCGCCATGTGTAAATGTACGATCCTCAAAGCGGCTGCGGGACAACGCCGTTCCGGGAACAATATTACGTTGCAGGCCAGGCTCTGCCATAAACAAATAATTGTCGCCTGAATCCGGATATACATGCCCTGACTCACGCTGAATCAGATCGCCAAGCACATCATTAGGAACCCTCCCGCATAAGGTTCCGACTCTGCTTCCGTTCACATGCAGCGGCTGCATGAACATGATCGTCATTTTGTCGTGAAAAGAGGACGTTCGAGCCCCTAGCTTGAGTGTAATCACGTCTTCGAAAGGGCCAAAGAAGCAGCGTCTGTCCGCTGGGCTGCCTATTTGGGTATATTGCATACCTGGAGAAAGGGGACTGCCCTCTCCATAATGTGTGCCGATATGTGCGGGATAGGTGGAGTGAGCTACATGGTTGTCGTTGTCTAGGAGGAACAGCTCCGTAAAATCCATCCCCCTCGCATAGGATCGTTCGAGCAAAGGAGCTATCCATTTCTGCTGTTCTTTTGAGAACGCAGCGGTTTGCAGTGCAGATAGGCCATCCGTTAATTGATTCGATAAGCGCTCCATATGCCCCCAATACTCATCTGCCCATTGCAGCAGCAGCTCCTTGCGAGTATCTGCAACGCCCTCGAAAATATGCTCGACATCTTCCTTAATGCCAGAATTGAGCTTCCATGATACCCACAGTGGAAACCCCGCCCTTGTACCTAGCCAATCAAACATACGAACTCCCCCTATACCCTTCCTTAATCTACTTATATGTAAAGTATATTAACATACATTTCCATCCTATTCATAGATAAATGTTAGCTTTTTCAGCCAAATATGTTTAGATAACAGCGATATGAACGAAAAAAAACCAATCATCTGTACGAATTCCGTACAATTGATTGGTTTGCTCATTATATTGAATGATTAGTTCAAAAGGCTTAATTCATAAATATAAATGAATATCCCTTACTTCTCGAGCAAAAACGACTTCGTCGTCCTTCTAGGACGTGCGAAAAGCTTTGCCTTAGAAATATAAGCCTATTTATAAATGAAAAACTTATAAATTCTTATATTTTGAAAAATGCTTTTAAAGCTCTCCAGCGTTTTGCCGCAGCACTGCCCTGCCAATCTGGCGCATCGGCAATAGCCTCATTCCTTAATAGTGAAGCAGCATTTTGCTGAAAATAATCCGACCATTCCCCGCCCATGACCTCATGTATCCGGTTATACGCTTCCTTGAGCCTAAATCCTCTGCGCTCCACATGATGTGCATCAGATGACACGAGATGAATAAGTCCCGCTTCACACAGCCTCCATGAGGCCCGCTCCACCGTCTTGCCGAAAGCGCCAAGCAGGGAATGGCTCGTCACTTGCCCAAATGCTCCTAGACGCACAAGCTCTTCAAGCCGCTCTGGATGCGCAATGATGGCTGCGTTCCGCTCTGGATGCGCAATTATCGCATGAATGCCACGCAAACCAAGCTCATAGACGGTCTGCTCCGTATTTTTCGGAATATGAGACGACGGCAGCTCCAGCAGCATGTAGGATGAACCGGCCAAAGACAGCAAGCTTCCTTGCTGAAAGTGATCCAGCAGCTCCTGATGCAGCCGCACTTCTTGTCCAGTATGCACAACAATCGGAATATCCAGCTTCTGCAGCAGCTCATTGAGCGTACGAGTAAGCTCTTCTACAGCTCGAGCTGGATTCATATATCTCCCATTATAGTGATGGGGAGTTGCAATAATCGTTTTGATTCCCTCGGCAGCAGCCGCTCTTGCCAGTGCAACCGAATCTTCCAGGCGGGCCGCACCATCATCAATACCGGGAAGAATATGTGTATGAATATCAATCATAATGGAGGGCTCCTCTCCTGCATGTGAATTTACAAGGTGAAACAGCCGAAAGCCGTCCTTTGGCGGCACAGTGCGATTCATTCCAAGGAAAATAGAGAAAGGAGGGCAAAATCATATACTTTCCTATATTTCAAAAAACACCGCTAATGCCTCTTACAGGCCATTAACGGTGTTTGGGTATCAGGTATTATTTTTTCGCTATGCCAATACGGTTCATTGCACGCTGCAAAGCAAGCTCCGCACGGCGGAAATCAATCTCATCGCGTTTGGCCGACAGAAGCTGCTCGGCGCGTGCTTTCGCTGCTTTCGCACGATCAAGATCAATATCGGTCGCCAGCTCGGCGCTTTCAGCCAAAATAACGATTTTATCTTTACGAACCTCGATAAAACCACCATTTACAGCAATAACATCAACTTTTCCATCGCGCTTGATTACAACTGGTGCAATACGAAGCTGTGTTACAAGTGGAATGTGGTTTGGCAAAATGCCAAGCTCGCCTTCGACACCCTTCACACTAATCATATTCGCATTCTCCGCGTACACTTTACGCTCAGGAGTAACGACTTCTACCAAAAAGGTACTCATGTGGATTCCTCCCGCCTTTCGCTACTACAGCGTTTTGGCTTTCTCCACGGCCTCTTCAATCACACCTACATACCGGAAAGCTTCTTCCGGAAGGTCGTCATGTTTGCCCTCGAGAATTTCTTTGAAGCTGCGCACGGATTCTTTAACTGGTACATATTTACCTTTGATGCCTGTGAAAGGCTCGGCAACGTGGAACGGCTGGGACAAGAAGAGTTGAATTTTACGTGCGCGAGCAACGGTCAATTTATCTTCCTCGGACAGCTCGTCCATACCAAGAATCGCGATAATATCTTGAAGCTCTTTATAGCGCTGAAGAATTTTCTTAACGCCTTGAGCTACATTGTAGTGCTCTTCGCCTAGAATATCCGGGCTAAGGATACGGGAAGATGAAGCAAGTGGATCTACCGCTGGGAAAATACCCATCTCGGAAATTTTACGCTCAAGGTTAGTCGTTGCATCCAAGTGAGCAAACGTTGTAGCTGGAGCTGGATCCGTATAGTCATCGGCAGGTACATAGATCGCTTGGATCGAAGTAACCGAGCCTTTTTTCGTCGAAGTAATACGCTCTTGCAGTTGACCCATTTCAGTTGCCAGCGTTGGCTGGTAACCTACCGCGGACGGCATACGGCCTAGAAGGGCCGAAACCTCGGAGCCTGCTTGTGTGAAACGGAAGATGTTATCGACGAACAGAAGTACGTCTTTGCCTTCCTCATCACGGAAATATTCAGCCATTGTCAAGCCTGTCAAAGCTACACGCTGACGTGCGCCTGGCGGCTCGTTCATTTGACCGAATACCATTGCTGTTTTACCAAGTACGCCGGAGTCTTTCATCTCGTGGTACAAGTCATTACCCTCACGCGTACGCTCACCAACACCCGCGAATACGGAAATACCGCCGTGCTCCTGTGCGATGTTGTTGATCAGCTCTTGAATCGTTACCGTTTTACCTACGCCCGCGCCGCCGAAGAGGCCGATTTTACCGCCCTTTGCGTATGGTGCAAGCAAGTCGATAACCTTGATTCCTGTTTCGAGAATTTCCGATTGTGTCGACAATTCGTCGAAAGCAGGGGCTTCACGGTGAATAGGAAGATTAATGGAAGAAGTAGCATCGCCAGCTTCATCAATTGGTTGTCCAAGTACGTTAAATACACGGCCAAGTGTTGGAGCGCCAACCGGAATGGTGATTGGAGCGCCAGTATCAATGGCTTCAGTACCGCGTACAAGACCGTCCGTTGTGCTCATCGCTACAGCACGGACTTTATTGTCACCGAGGTGAACAGCGACTTCAAGCGTAAGATTAATATCTGCACCGCCATTTTCGCCCTTCTTCTCGATTTTGACAGCGTTCAAAATTTCCGGCAGGTTGCCGCGTTCGAACTCTAGATCGACGACCGGACCCATGACGGATACAACGCGTCCTTTTTTCATGGTATTCCCTCCTGGTTCCTTCTTGTTACTAGGCAGCAGAACAGCCCCTCTTAAGGCCTCTGCCCGCTAGTGTATTGCCTAAGATTGAGCATTCGCTCCTGCAACGATCTCGGAAATTTCCTGCGTGATTGCCGCTTGACGAGCACGGTTGTACGTAAGCGTCAAATCGCTGATCATCTTCGTCGCATTTTTCGTCGCACTGCCCATAGCCGTCATCCTAGCACCGAACTCACTTGCCTTGCCGTCCAACACTGCGCTGTAAATAAGCGTCTCCGCATATTTAGGCAGCAATGCCTCCAGCACGCCTTCCGGCGATGGCTCGTATTCATAAGCTGCTGTAGAAGCTGCGCTTCCGTCTACCGAATCAAGCGGCAGCAGGCGCATTTCTGTAGGAATTTGGGTAATGGCATTAACGAATTTATTGTAATAAACGTACAGCTCGTCGAAAGTGCCATCGGCAAATTTCTGAACGGCTGTTGAAGCTACGATCTTAATATCAGCAAACGTAGGAGAATCCGGAAGACCGGTTACCTCTTCTATGATCGGCATATTGCGGCGGCGGAAATAATCCCGGCCCTTCTTGCCGATGACGAACAATACGAAATCATCGTTCGACTTATGCTTACTGCGAATCGTGTCCGTTACCTTACGAAGCACGTTGGCGTTATAGCCGCCTGCCAGACCACGATCAGACGTAATGACGAGATAGCCTGTCTTTTTGATCGGACGGGTTTCCAGCATCGGGTGCTTAACGTCTTTCGTGCCAGCAGCGATGCTTGCCACTACTTCCTTCAGCTTCTCTGAATACGGGCGGGACGCCTGTGCAGCTTCCTGCGCTCTTCTCAGCCGGGAAGCAGAGACCATCTCCATCGCCTTCGTAATCTGCTTCGTATTTTGTTTACTCTTGATTTCGCGTTTAATTTCGCGCATACCTTTAGCCATTTGGTTTCACCCGCCTTTGTTGCCTCGCAGCTTTCCTGTACGCAAGCTCGGATATAGAGCCGCGCAAGCTATAAGGGATGGCTGCGAAGCCTAATGATTGGTACGAGCAGCATATATAAGAACTTAGAGGAACCTATCGTTCCTCGCAAGCTCCAAAATTAAGCCGTTACGGCAAAGCTTTTCTTAAATTTGTTGATCGCATCAACAAGGGCTTTCTCGTTGTCAGCAACCAGATCCTTCGTATCGCGGATCGAATTGCCGATTTCCGGGTGATTGGAATCGAGGAACGCCAGGAATTCTTTCTCAAAGCGCAAAATGTCGGCAACCGGAATATCATCCAGATGACCTTTAACCGCAGAGTAGATCGAGATAACTTGCTTCTCAACCGGCATCGGCTGGTTAACGCCTTGTTTCAGAATTTCCATTGTGCGAGCACCACGGTTCAGACGAGCAAGCGTTGATTTATCAAGGTCGGAACCGAATTGCGAGAACGCTTGAAGCTCGCGGTAAGCCGCAAGGTCAAGACGGAGCGTACCGGCAACCTTCTTCATCGCTTTAATTTGTGCGGAACCGCCGACACGGGATACCGAAATACCAACGTTAACCGCTGGACGTTGACCGGAGTAGAACAGGTCTGCTTCCAGGAAGATTTGACCGTCAGTAATCGAGATAACGTTCGTCGGGATGTAAGCCGATACGTCAGAAGCTTGTGTCTCGATGAAAGGCAGGGCAGTCAAGGAACCGCCGCCTCTTGCATCGCTCAGCTTAGCTGCGCGCTCAAGCAAACGGGAGTGAAGATAGAAGACGTCACCTGGATAAGCTTCCCGACCCGGTGGACGACGAAGCAGCAAGGAAAGCTCACGGTATGCTGCCGCTTGTTTCGACAAGTCATCATAAATAACGAGTACATGCTCGCCTTTGTACATGAAGTATTCGCCCATCGAGCAGCCTGCATAAGGAGCCAGGAACAAGAGTGGAGCTGGCTCAGAAGCGCCCGCCGTTACAACGATTGTATATTCCAAAGCGCCATGACGGCGAAGGGTTTCTACAACGTTAGCAACCGTGGATTGCTTTTGGCCGACAGCGACATAAATACATTTTACGCCATTGCCTTTTTGGTTGATAATCGCATCAATCGCGATTGCTGTTTTACCTGTTTGACGGTCGCCGATAATAAGCTCACGTTGACCGCGGCCAACTGGAACCATTGCGTCGATCGCTTTAATACCTGTTTGCATAGGCTCATGAACCGATTTACGGTCGATAACGCCTGGAGCCGGAGATTCAACCGGACGGGAATGCTTCGTGTTGATTGGACCTTTGCCGTCAAGCGGCTGTCCAAGCGGGTTCACGACGCGGCCCAGCAGCTCTTCGCCAACTGGAACTTCCATAATACGGCCTGTACGTTTTACTTGATCGCCCTCACGAATGTCCTTGTAAGGACCGAGAATAACGACACCGACGTTGCTTTCTTCAAGGTTCAATGCCATGCCGACAACACCGTTGGAGAATTCGAGCAATTCGCCTTGCATCGCATTTTCCAAACCGTGAACGCGAGCGATACCGTCACCGATGCTAATAACGGTGCCAACATCCACGACTTGAATTTCGGATTTATATTGTTCGATCTGCTGTTTAATCAGCGTGCTGATTTCATCAGGTCTGATACTCAATTCGCTCACCCCTATCTACAGTGCTTTAGATTTTAACTGTTTTTCTAACCGTTCAAGCTTGCCGGACAAGCTGCCATCATAGAGACGGTCGCCAATGCGAACCTTCACTCCACCCAGAAGGGCAGGCTCTACAACTTGCTCGGCAATAATCGTTTTGCCCGTCAAACCGCCGAACTGTGCTGCAACCTCTGCCAGTTCTGCGTCATTCAGCTGACGAGCTGTATATACAGTCGCATGCGCTTGCTTAAGCACTTCGCCTGCGATTTTTGCAAACGCTTCGTTAATTTCTACAATTAGCTCCTGACGCCCGCGCACAAAAATCAGCTCCAGCGTATTCAGCAGCAATTCGGAAATGCTTCCACCGAAAGCGGCCTTAAGAACGGCCAGCTTCTTCGAAGCATCAATATTCGGATAGCTTAGAAACTTTTGAATTTCCAGATCTTCTCCAAGCGTTTGTGCAATAGCTTGCAGCTGCTGCTCTACCTCAGAAATAATGCCGCCTTGCTGTGCAAGCTCGAACAACGCTTTGGCGTAGCGCTTCGCTACCGCTGCGTCCCGGCTCATTTGCCGCTTACTTCTTTCAGGTATTGATTAACAAGCTGCTCCTGCGATTTCTCATCGACCTGCTTCTCAATGATTTTCGAAGCGATTTGAACAGAGATGCCGCCAACTTCAGAACGAAGGGCTGCAATTGCCTTGTTTTTCTCGCTTTCGATGTCTTTAAGAGCATCATCTTTCAAACGAGACGCCTCTGTCTTAGCTGTATTCACAATCTCATCAGCTTGCTTGCTGCTTGTAACTCTCGATTGCTCAATAATTTCGTAAGCCTCTTTACGAGCCTGCTCAAGAGCCGCTTTCTGCTCAACCATTTGCTGTTCAGCTTGCTTACGGCTGGATTCAGCTGTATTCATCTGTTCAAGCACGAGCTGTCTCCGTTTCTCCATAACGCTGAGCAGCGGGCCGAATGCGTACTTGTTCAGCAACCAGTACAATACTAAAAAAGCTACTATCGCATATACTGTCGATTCCCAATGCCATCCCATTAAAGACACTCCTTTCCTACCACAAAATTGTCTCAATCATAGCGAAGGCGAAGAGGGCTAGGCCTTCCCCGCCAGATGCGTGTTTTGAATTATTTAAAGAATGCAAGGAAGCCGATAACTACGCCGATAATCGGCACAAC
Source organism: Paenibacillus sp. KS-LC4 (assembly GCF_036894955.1). NCBI lineage: Bacteria > Bacillati > Bacillota > Bacilli > Caryophanales > Paenibacillaceae > Paenibacillus > Paenibacillus sp. KS-LC4. The sequence continues at coordinate 5,825,147 of NZ_CP145905.1, forward strand.
TTCGACGATACCTACACCGATAAACATAGTTGTTTGCAGTTTGCCTTGAAGCTCAGGCTGACGAGCGATACCTTCAACTGTTTTGCTGACGATCATACCGTTACCTACGCCTGCGCCGATAGCGCCCAAACCAACTGCCAATGCTGCTGCCAATACTTCCATTTTTAAAATCCTCCTCAATAATATCTCGTTTTGGTTTTGTATTGCTAACCTAGGGGGTAATTAAATCCTAGGCATAAAGCTTAACTTAATGGTCTTCCTCGTGAATTGCAGCCTGTGAAATGTACACCATCGTAAGCATAGTGAACAAGAAGGCCTGAATCGCACCGACAAAGATACTGAATGCTTGCCAAGCAGCGAGGAACGGAGTTCCGATAACTCCCAGCATCAAGATGGTCGAGATCAGCACTTCGCCCGCATAAATGTTAGCGAATAGCCGTAGTGCCAAAGTTACTGGCTTCGAGATTGTCTCGATCAAGTTGATCGGCAGAAAAATCGGGAACGGATGGAAATAGTGTTTCACGTAATGCTTCGTGTTCATCTTCAAGCCCAGATAATGGACGAGGATGAATACGATTAGCGCCAAGCCAGCTGTTACGGAAAGGTCAGCCGTAGGTGATTTCCACCAAGCCATCTCCAGATGTCCGCCCTTCGATTGCAGCAGCTCCTCTGTAATACCTAGCGCCGGGTAAGCGTGATGGACATCCGTCACGATACCGAAAGGCAAACCAAGCAGGTTGGAGATGAAAATAAACATAATCAACGTCATACCCAAGGAAATGAAAGGCTTGACGCGGTTAAGCGGCATTGCGCTGGAAATCAGATTGTGAACAAATTCGACGACCCATTCCAAAAAGTTTTGCATCTTGGAAGGGTTGTCCACCGATAAATTGCTCACAGCAAGTCTCGCCACAATAAACGTGATGATGGCGGAAACCGTTATCGCAATAAACGTTGAAATGTCGATCTGTAGCGATCCGAGCTGCCACACCGGAAATTCATGCATGTAAAATTCTCACCCCTTTCCACTAAAGTTTATTTCTATTATGAATATAAGCTGCTACCAGAAGAATAAAAGGCATAACCATACAGCCAATTAATGCGGCTGGCATGCTGAAGTCTTCCGGAAAGCGATAAGCTACCATGGCAACCAGCAGCACCATAGCGATGCGGCTTCCAAGTCCCATACCCATTCTGCGAGAATTTCCTCCTGCTGCTTTAAGCGTAATCATTTCCACTCTGCGCCTCAGTAAAAACGCATTCATGAAACTCGCTGCAAGCCCTAGCAGAAGACCAAGAGCGACCGTTCGCAGGTCCGGCATCAATGCCCAGACAAGCAGACATACCCCCATCGCGAAGAGCAAAGACCGTACTGCGGTGTTCATTATTTTATCCATCGGCATCCTCCATTACCTTCTTCACAAGCAGAATGCCTGAGAGAAGACCGACAGCCAGACCGACCAGTATGCCCCCGACCGTCCAACCCGAACCTCCGCCAAAGCGTTCACCGAGCGACGATCCGAGAAAGTACCCTAAAAAGATACAAATAGCGACTTGCAGTCCGAGTCCGCCGACAAGACCTGCCGCGAACAGCGGATTGTCTCTTCTGTTCTTTTTATCCATGGCCCATACCCCTGTCAATCCTCATTTATTTTATCCAAGCGGCGCAAGGTTTGTCAATTGATAATCCTGTATAGTTTTACTGTACAGATTGCCCAAAAACCAGTCAAATCAAGCATTCAGAGCCGACAAAACCATACAGTACAACTGTATGCTGTGCATTGCGCCGCTATTTATAAGACCAGGTGTAAACTATGAACGTTGTGTGAACGGATCAGGACGCTCCGCATTTCTTCCAAAATGATGCAGCAAAGCTTGCACGATACGTGTCGAAGCTTGTCCATCGCCGTATGGATTTGCCGCATGGCTCATCCTTTCATATAAGGAAGCATCGTTAAGCAAGGCGCTTGCCCGACTATAAACAACCTCTTCATCCGTACCCACTAGCTCAAGTGTACCCGCGTCAATACCTTCAGGACGCTCTGTTGTATCGCGCAGCACCAGCGTCGGCACGCCAAACGAAGGAGCTTCCTCCTGCAGGCCGCCGGAATCGGTCAAAATCATGTAGGCATGTGGATAAAAATTGTGGAATTCAAACACGTCCAGCGGATCGATAAGCTGAATACGCGGATGACCGCCGAGAATTTCCATTGCCGGTTCTTTGACGGCTGGGTTCGGGTGAACGGCATAAACAATGGCAACATCCTCATGCTCATCTGCAATGCGCTTTACCGCACGGAAAATATTGCGATGCGGCTCGCCCAGCGACTCGCGGCGATGCGCCGTCATTAGGATCATCCGTTTTCCCTTAGCCCAGTCGATAACCGGGTGAGCAAAAGAAGGATCAACGGTGTATTGGAATACGTCCGTTGCCGTATTGCCTGTCACATAAACCGTGGATTCCGACTTATTCTCCTTGAGCAGGTTGTTCGCCGACCACGAGGTCGGAGCAAAATGCACATCAGACAACACGCCTGCAAGCTGGCGGTTCATCTCTTCCGGGTACGGAGACAGCTTGTTCCAGGTCCGAAGGCCCGCTTCCACATGTCCAACCTGGATTTGCTTCAGGAAAGCAGCATAGCTGGCAAGGAACGTCGTCTGCGTGTCACCGTGCACCAGCACGATATCCGGCTTTGCTTCCGCCAAAATCGGATCAAGGCCCTCCAGAACGCGTACGGTCGTTTCCGTTAGCGTTTGACGGTCCTTCATCACATTCAAATCATAGTTCGGCTGGATTTCAAAAAAATCAAGCACCTGATCCAGCATATGACGGTGCTGCGCAGTTACGCAGACGATAGATTCAATATCGTCCGAGTGCTTGTTCAACTCAAGAACAAGCGGCGCCATTTTAACTGCCTCCGGGCGCGTACCGAAAATAGTCATTACTTTTAATTTGGACAAAACAATTCACTCCTATAATCTGCTTGCGCCAGGCAGGCGCTAATTAGTGCCGAACATGCGGTCGCCCGCGTCGCCAAGACCTGGAACAATATAGCCCTTCTCGTTCAGACACTCATCCAGCGCAGCAATATAAATATCAATGTCCGGATGCGCCTCCTGCACGGCCTTCACGCCTTCAGGCGCAGCAATGAGACACATTAGCTTAATATGCTCACAGTCGCGTTTTTTGAGCGCAGTAATAGCCGCGATTGCGGAGCCGCCAGTCGCCAGCATCGGATCTACAACAACGAGCAGACGATTCGGAGCATCCGTCGGCAGGTTGATATAATATTCCGTCGGCTGCAGCGTCTCATGATCGCGGAACAAGCCGATATGACCAACCTTTGCAGCAGGAATCAGCTTCAAAATACCTTCTACCATGCCAAGACCAGCGCGCAAAATCGGAACAAGACCGAGCATCCGGCCCGATACAACCTTCGATGGCGTCTCCGCAACCGGCGTTTGCACCGTAATCGTTTCAAGCGGAATGTCCCTTGTAATTTCATATGCCATTAATGTTGCTACTTCATCAACCAATTCCCGAAAATCTTTCGTATTCGTATCTTTATTCCGAATAAAGGTCAGCTTATGCTGGATTAACGGATGGTCGCAGATGACCAATTTGCTCATGGAGCGTTATTCCTCCTGTGTGATAACGTATTTCTGTATCAGTAGACACAATCCCGTATATTATAGCATTGTAAAAGGCCTGATGCATCCTGTGATTTTTCACTTTGAAAAATCGTCCATTTTCAGCTGCTGCAGCCGCCGCCACAGCCACCACCGCCGTCTCCCCCGCTGCTGCCTCCGCAGGAGCTGGATGAGTCGCTGCCGCTGTCATGACCGCCGCCGGAATCATCACGGTCATGAGAGGAGCCCAATCCGTCGCAGCCGTACGTCGAGGACCCGCTGCTATTGGCATCTCTTTGGGCTTTTGACTGCGCTGCATGCATTTGCTCGGCAAAGTCATTAGGCGAAGAAGTGGATAGGGAATGAAAAATGAGCAAGCCGGACAGCATGCCTGTCGCTCCGATTACCGGATCATAGCCGCCATTCCAGGAGGAAGGGGCTCCCCCCGGATAAGCCTTAGCCTGCTCATCGCTGCTATGAAGCTGCGATTTCAAGCGCCACTGCAAATAATTTATCGTCTTCTGCATATCAGGATATGCTGCCGCTGCCTTTGCATTAAACCACTTCTCCATCAGCGCCTGCTCCGATTGCTCGGCAAACTCATCCATCCACTCGCGAGGGAGCGGCATCTTGAAAAATGCGCCCCACACCCGCCCGCTTGCCGGCGTTTGCTGAAACAGCTCTGTGTATACCCAATCAAACCACGCTCGGCCATCGACATTTGGACGTTCATTTTCAGCGTGCGGGGCATGATGAATCAGACTGCCGCAGAAGGATGTGCAAAACTGCTCATACTCCCGTGTAAACATCAGCATTTCATGCCAGATGAGATCCGCGCGGCCGCTGTACATCGGAACTCCCCGGAGCAACCCGCACATAAGGAAAAACCGTTTCAGCTCGAAGAAGGTCCATTTCCATTCCTTATCGGACAGGCTCGGCAGCTGCTTGAGCACCCGATCCTTGATCCGGTTTTCAAAATCATTCGTAAGGGCAGCCTCAAGACGCTCGGCAGCCGGGCGGGCAGGATGCTCATAAGGAACACCCAGCGCAAGCGGCGGCTCCTCCGAAGGCCAAGAGGTTAACGACAAGCTTCGTTTGCCCCGCGAGGAGCCATTTTCATTTCTTTGTTGCCAACGATTGGCTCGGGTTACACTTACAATTACTATTCCGATAATGACAACGACAATCAGAACGAGAAAGATCGTATCGCTCATGGCTGTACCATCACCTTCCATTTAGCTTTGTCTGTACTATTGTAGCATGCCGAATGTCTTTCCTGCATAACATATCTACCATAAATGAATAAAATTCCCTTTTTGTAGCGTGACGAAAGCGTCCAAACGCTTGTTTATACGCAAAAATGCCGCAAAGAGGCCAAAGCCCTATGCGGCATTTTTCATAGTTTAAGCTTAGTATTTCAGTTCTGGATAAAGCGGATATTGCGCTGTCAGATCGCGAACGATTTGACGGGATTTTTCGAGCGTTGCCTCATCCTTCGGATTTTTCAGCGTAGCAGCGATTACTTCGCCGATTACCTTCATCGCTTTCTCATCCATGCCGCGCGAAGTAGCTGCTGGCGTTCCAAGACGGATACCGCTAGTAATGAACGGGCTCGTAGGATCGAAAGGAATCGCATTTTTGTTAGCTGTGATACCGATTGAATCCAGCACATGCTCAGCTTCTTTACCTGAGATGTTCAGGGAACGCGTGTCGATCAGCATCAGATGGTTGTCTGTGCCGCCGGATACGATGTTAATGCCTTCTGCAACGAGTGTATCGGAAAGCACCGCAGCATTTTTCACAACGTTTTGCGCATATGTTTTGAACGATGGCTGCAAAGCTTCGCCGAGCGCTACTGCTTTAGCCGCAATAACGTGCATCAGAGGGCCGCCTTGTGTACCTGGGAATACCGCTTTGTCGATCGCAGCCGCCCACTCTTTACGGCACAAGATCAAGCCGCCGCGAGGACCGCGAAGCGTTTTGTGCGTTGTCGTTGTAACGAAATGTGCATGCGGCACTGGGTTAGGATGAAGACCAGCAGCCACAAGACCTGCAATATGAGCCATGTCTACGAACAATAGCGCGCCTACATCGTTGGCGATTTTAGCCATTTTTTCGAAATCAATAATACGCGGATATGCAGATGCACCAGCTACGATCATGCGAGGGCGGTGCTTGAATGCCGCTTTGCGAACTTCTTCATAATCAATCGTGAAGGATTCTTCATTTACGCCGTATGCTACAAAGTTGTAAAGCAAGCCGGAGGCGTTAACCGGGCTGCCGTGCGTCAAGTGGCCGCCATGCGCCAAATTCATGCCCAGTACCGTGTCGCCAGGCTTAAGCGCCGCCAAATAAACAGCCATATTCGCTTGTGCGCCGGAATGCGGCTGTACGTTGGCATGGTCTGCGCCAAACAGCTCTTTTGCGCGATCGCGTGCGATATCTTCAACGATGTCCACATGCTCACAGCCGCCGTAGAAACGTTTGCCTGGGTAGCCCTCTGCATATTTGTTGGTCAAAGCAGAACCCAAAGCTTCCAGAACAGCTTCGCTTACGATGTTTTCTGATGCGATTAGCTCGATGTTATCGCGTTGACGCTGCAATTCCAATCCCATTGCTTTCAAAACCTCTGGATCTTGTTTACGTAGATTTTCCATTATTATTGCCTCCTCAGTAGTGTGTACTTGTTATATAAATTAGGATCAAGCAGGATATGCTTGTCAGATACATGTTCTACGGGATATTCGCCAAATCTGCCAATAATAAATACGAATGAAATACGAATGAAATACGAATGCTTAATCGCAAGTCCCGGCCGACTGCTCTGGAGTCAACACAACAGCATCACGGCTGTCTGCCACGCCCCCCAGCTCATACACCGCACGCACACCGCCAATCAGCTTTGGCCGCGTAGCCGCCATCGTGACATGCGCCTGACCAATACTGCGAATAGAAGGCCGCACTGGAACCGCTACTCTGCGCAAATGCATGCCGATGAAGGTATCGCCGATATCTATTCCAGCATGAGCAGCTACCGTCTCGACGAGGCAAGCATCGCTGATGTGCCGATATGCGTAGGCCGCCATGGAGCCTCCTGCCTTCGGAACGGGAATCGCCGCGACCAGTTCAAGCCCATAGCGTTCAGCGGCTTCACGCTCGATAACGAGCGCACGATTCAAATGCTCACAGCATTGATACACGGGATAAAAGCCAATGTCGCGGCGTACCGCCTCTACTCCAGCGAAAATTTCCGCAGCCGCTTGAAGCGTGCCCGACGTTCCAATACGCTGACCCAGCACCTCACTCGTGCTCGTGCCGATGACGAGAAGCTGTCCAGCCCGCAGACTGCCTGCTGCCGCAAGCTCGCGAACGATCGTCTCCACTTCCCTTGCTATCGCTAACGTTTCCTCGTTTGCACTCATCGCAAGCGGCCTCCTTGTCTGACTAACCGTTTCCATGTAAGAAGGCAGCAAAGCCTTCTTCCGTACTCATTTAGCTTAAGCGTTATATTTTTGCTCGATTTGGCCTACTTTATGAATGCGTCCCTCGTGGCGTTCGCCGCCGGAGAATGGCGTTTCCAGCCAAATACGAACAATTTCCTGTGCAACGCCAGGGCCAATGACCCGCTCTCCGAGTGCAATGACATTCGTATCATTATGCTCGCGCGTCGCTTTGGCGGAAAATAAATCGTGCACCAGTGCGCAGCGGATGCCTTTAACCTTATTAGCGGCAATCGACATGCCAATGCCTGTTCCACAAATGAGTATGCCGCGATCCACATCCCCGCTTGCCACCTTTTCAGCTACAGGCAGTGCATAGTCCGGGTAATCGACCGATTGGTTGCAGTCACAACCGAAATCTTCAATTTCATGTCCAAGCGATAGCAGAAATGGTACAATCTCATCCTTCAGCCGATAGCCGGCATGATCGGCGCCAATGGCAATTTTCACGTATAAACCTCCTCCAAAGTATGACGATGCTGCACTTGCAATGATACTTGCGGCGCTCGGCACATAAACTCCGCTTCCGCAATTCGACGCCTTTATTATACCTAAATTTGTCCCAAAGACGAAAAAAGAGCATGACATGCTCATCAGCATGCTGCTCTTTGCCCAGGCGACCGGCCGTATGTTCCGATGCTCCACCGTGGTTACCCACTTCCGTCGCCAGTCACATCGGAAACCGTATATCTGTACCCATCATAGCCGAAATATTGTGAAAAATCAATCGTTCCTACGCCTAAATTCACACTTTCACTTTTGCGCCGCCGCAGTCATCCGTTTATTCCTGCTTTAAACGCGCGAGCAGCAGCTGCAAGCAGCTGCGAATTTCCTCAGCGCAGCTTTTGTAATTCCCAAGCGTCCCGCCAAACGGGTCTATAATATCAAAGCTCGGTATGCGGCGCTCCAGCACGAGCAGACGATTACGCTGGCTATCTGTCAGCTGCTGTCCCAGCGTCTGCTTCATATGCAGCTCCGTATACAGCTGCTCCAGCTCCTTAATGTCTGCCAGCACGTCCGTATCCTGATTGACATACTCTTTGAGAGTATGTGCTTTATCGACAGCTTCAGGAAACCATTGAAGCAGACCTCTTTTGTGGCTGGCCGTCATCGTCAGCACGAGGTCTGCCCATTTCACCGCTTCTCCAGTCAGCGCGCACGAGGAGCTTTGATGTTCAATGCCATAATCGCGCAGCACCTCTGTCGCATGGCCGGAAACGGCCAAACCGTCAATCGTCGAAATGCCTGCCGAACGTACTTCTATAGCTACGTCCTGCTGGCTTGCCATATTTTTCAGCATCGCCTCCGCCATCGGAGAACGACAGGTATTTCCTGTACAAATGAACAAAATGCGCTTCATGCCGCATGCCCCTTTCAGAAAATAAACATTAAACCGAATACGAGCAGCACCGCGCCGCCGCATGCCTCGCCGTAGCCGCCCAGCCTGTGACTGACCTTTTGGCCAAGCAGAAGTCCCATGATCGACATTATGCTGCCAAAAAAGCCAAACAGCAGCACCGTCAACAGTAAATCAGCTGCGAACATGCCGAGCGTTACGCCAACGGAAAAAGAATCAGCGCTAACGCCAAGCGCGAACAGCATCGTTCCCCAAATCGTGCGGTGATCAAAGGTTTGTGCATCCTCTCCCCGCAAGGAGCTATAAATCATATGCCCGCCGAGCAGCACCAGCAGTACACCAGCAGCAGCCGTTGCTACATGACCGAGCATGCCGCTGACGAATCCCCCAGCGTACATGCCCCCAAGCGGCATAATAATATGAAATATCCCGATAATGGCACTTAATCTGATCATATGGAGCCAACGAATGCCGCGCAGCCCTATTCCAATTCCTAGCGAAAAAGCATCCATGCCAAGCGCAACCGCCATAAGCAGCAGTGTAACAAATTGCCCTCCAAGGATATGGCTACCCCACAAAACGATCTCCCCCCACGTCCAAGAACATTAATACTCCAACATATGCGGGTGTGGGGACAAACATACTATAGCTTGTTTAATCGGTTTTTGACATAATCTTACCCTTGTATGATATAAGGCAAACTCCAAGGCTTGAAACACATCACTTCATAGGATTGCACAACAGGCACAGACTTACGCGATTCTAGTGAAAAATAGAGCTCTGGCTCTTCTCTGGCTTAAGCTTGTCTCACCTTATACTTGATTCATGCGATGACCAGCTGCCTTGAGCAGCCGATTCATAAGCGCGGCTCCAATGCCATCTGGCACGCAGCCCTCTGCCCAAATTCGCTGCACGCCAGCAGCATCAAACTGGCGCAACGCCGCATAAAGACGATGCGCAGCCTGCTCCAGCTGCCGCTCATCTCCATAAGTGAGCACGAGGGCGGACCCGCCTTCCATGGCAGCGGCCTGCTCATTGAACACGAGCACGCCTGCTTTCAGTCCGGCTTGTGCAGCTTGCAGCACCTGCTCCTGCATATAAGCAACACGCCTCGCCGCTGAGCTTCCTTGCACAATGCTAAGCTCGCCCTTCGGTGCATAATGCGTGTATTTCATGCCCGGGGAGCGCGGCACGGCAAGCTCCTCTGCTGCCGATTCGACATCCACAGGCGCATCAATTTCCACTTGCGGCGCCGCTTGGCGCAGTTGCTCCACCGTTACGCCGCCGGGGCGCAAAATACGAAGCGCCCGCTCGCCCGTCAGTTCAATGACGGTCGACTCAAGGCCAATGCCTGTAGCACCGCCATCGACAATGCCGCCGATACGGCCGTTAAGGTCTTCGGCCACATGGTCTGCGAGCGTTGGGCTGGGCCTGCCTGAGCGATTAGCGCTCGGCGCGGCGACTGGACAGCCTGCGGCTTCAAGGAGGCGCAGCGCTACCGGATGGGAAGGCATCCGCACGCCGACCGTGGATAAGCCCGCCGTCACAAGCGGCGACACGGCTCCCGGCTGAACGGGAAGCACAAGCGTGAGCGGTCCCGGCCACAGTTGCTCCATCAGTTGCTTCGCCAGCAACGAATAAGGCAGCACCAGTTCATCGAGCTGCGCAATATTTGCAATGTGAACAATAAGCGGATTATCAGAGGGGCGGCCTTTGGCCTGAAAAATCCGCGCCACGGCCTCCGAGCTGCGGGCATCGGCCCCAAGTCCATACACCGTCTCCGTCGGGAAAGCCACAAGCTCTCCAAGGCGAAGCAGCTCCGCTGCTTCCGCAATAGAAGCCTCCGCATATTGATCCGTCATGCGCCATACCTTCGTTGTCGTCATCTCTATCCTTCAATCCTTACGCTGTTATAGTCATCCTTCTAGTCCGTATACTCCCGTTAGTATACCATACGCTTGGATAAAAACAGAGCCAGCAGCAATACCGCAGCCCACGGATGCTCACCGGCTCAAATCAATGTATGGACTTCTGCATGATAGGATGTGTATGCAAGCATAAGTGCTCCTTCCACTCTCTGCTCAGAGCTTAACAGAAAGCCAAGCCCATCTGGTGGTTTGATGCCTGAAAACAAAAGCGCACGATTGTCGCAAAGACCTCAGTTGCCGAGCCAAAACAGCGGTTGTCGAGCATTTGCCGCGCTTGTCTTGCCAATGTGGCTGTGACTGACTAAAGTACATTGCAGAAGACCGCACAGCTCGGGACGCCTCTCTCTTTTTGAGGACTGAGAATCCGCTATTCTCGCTGTTGACTCGATTTCTAACCATAAGCGGACAGGAAATTCGTTATCGTGCTCATTATCCCGTCAAAATAGCTAAAGACAGCGTATTAGCCTCACCTGAGTCCGCCGCCAATGCCTTTCCCGTAATCTTGTTGAAATAGCGGCCGCTCTGTCCACCAAACCTATCATTGCAAAGGTTGTAATCGTCTGGAAAGATGAATATGACACTAACTCCAAAAAATATGCTCACCTTTATAATGTATGACACTCCTTGCTGGAGAGGCATTATGTTTGACACTACATGTGATCGGCTCTGGCTTACTTAAGTCTACACACACGCTCTAGGCAAACAGGCTTTGCACCCAAGCAAGCAGCTTTTGCAGCATTTCCCAAAGAAAAAATTTCGCTTCTGGCGCTTCGCCCTCCGCTTTGCTAGGAGCAGAATCCTGCTTGGCATGTACGACCTCGCCGGTATTTGCTTTTTGTACGGACGCCTTTTTTACAGATGCTTTCGCTTCTTTCGCTTCTGCCTTGCTTACTGCATTGGTCGCCTCTACCTCGGCATCAGCGGCTACCGCTTCCCCGGATGCTGCGTCGATGAAGCAAAGCGGCGGAAACAGCACGCACCACCAGTTTTGGCCTTTTCCTTCTCCTAACGTAATGAGCAGCGCTTCGTAGCTGCCAGCAGGATATACTTCGCTTCCGTACATTTTAGTAGGGAAAGGAACCTGACCAAGCTCCATGTGAAACGCATAATCAAAACCTCGGCTGCTCAATACTTTGCCAACCACAAGCTCCATCTCGCCCATATGCTGACGCATCGTTGCACGGGCTTCCTCTATTGTTTGCGGCCCAGTTACCCAGCTATTCATCGCCTCTACTACCGCATCACGAACGACGCGTTTAACCGCCTGATCGGCAGGGGCGTCGGAATTAGCCAATATGCGGAGCCTGATCGACTCCTTCGGAATATGACTGCCAGCTACAGCGGCATCTACCTTTTGCAGCTCCCAGCTCATCACAAGTACAGCAAGCACAACCACAATAAGAACAACGGACCTACGGTAAGAAAAACGGGAATAATGGCGGGACATACACAAGCTCCTCTCGATGGCACCCGTCGGCACCTCTGCTTGCGTTCCGGAACGTATCTATCCGTAAGTATGTCCGCGATTCCCGTTCTATAAACCTCAAAGCTAGTAAATTTTAATAGACAAGCAAAAACGACTTCGTCGTCCCTCCATGGCGATGAAGAGCTTTGTCGTAGAAATATAAGCCCATTTATAAGTGTGAAACTTATAAATGCTTATATTTCAAGCGTAAACAACTAACGCCGTCCTCTGAGAGCACGGCGCATTTCAATCCTAGAAATAGCAGAACAGTAGAATGCAAATGAGATTGTTCATCCTGCCTATCCGTTAGTGCGAACCGCGATAACATGGCGGTCAATGCCGCCATAATCCGTAATCGTCCGCACCTCGTCCCATGGTCCGGCTTCCCTTAGAAGCTTCGCCACCGCTTCCGCTTGGCCCATGCCCAGCTCGAAGGCGACGATGCGCGGCATTTGCCTTAGCAGCGGAAGCTGCTCTACCATGCGGCGGTACGGGTTCAGACCGTCCGCACCGCCATCCAGCGCGAGGCGCGGCTCGTAATCCCGCACCTCGCGCTGCAAGCCCGGGAGGTCATCCGCCGGTATGTACGGCGGATTGGACACCAGCACATCGACGCGGAGGTCTGCCGCGGCGGGTGCTTGGTTTGCGGCGGCGCCGCCCGTTCCGAGGAACGGCGCCAGCAGGTCGCCCTGCACGAATGCCATGCGGCCCGCCGCCCCATGGCGGGCCGCATTCGTGCGGGCGACAGCGAGCGCGTCCGGCGAAAGATCGGACGCGCATACGCGCCAGAGCGGACGCAGCGCAGCCAGCGTCACGCCGATGGCGCCGCTGCCCGTGCCGACATCAAGCACCGTCGGCCGCGCAGCCCAGCCCTTAATCGCGTCAGCAGCTGTTGCTGACGCCTCTTCCTGCTTCGCCTGCTCGCCCCCGCTGCCGCTGCTCACAGCAGCGGCAAAGCCCGCTCCGGCCGCGCCCTCCACTGGCGCGCCCTCTGCTTCCGCCTGTGCCGCTTCCGGCCACAGGCGGTCCGCCGCCTCAAGCACGGCCTCGACGAGCAGCTCCGTCTCGGGCCGTGGAATCAGCACGGCCGGCGTAACCGCAAACGGCCTGCTATAAAACCACTGCTCGCCGATAATATATTGCACCGGCTCGCCATTTCCTTTTCTCCCTATGAGCGCATCCCACGCCGGAGCCAGCTCAATCGGGAAAGGCTCGCCCCCGTCGCGCAGCAGCTCCATGCGCCCGATGCCCAGCAGATGCAGGAGCAGCAGCTCCGCATTATTGCGCGGCTCCTCAACGCCCTGCCCCGCCAAAAACGAAGAAGCCTGCAAGCAGGCTTCTCTAATCGTACAAGGCAGCAAAACGCTCCACTCCTTGAACCTGTCACCCATCTATTCAACGTCCCCTTCTTTACTTCCCTAAATGCTCGGCCATTTAGCACATAGCCGCATAAAAGGCAGGCTCTCCAAGCACTGATGCTCGAAAATCCTGCCTCTTCATACCGCATGCCTTAGTCGGCAGCTCACCTTGGGAAAGCAACTTAGTTCAGTTCTCTCTCCATAATATCCGCTTGCTCTGCAATGGTCAGCGACGAAATAATTTCCTCCATATCGCCGTTCATAACCGAATCAAGCTTATGCAGCGTAAGTCCGATACGGTGATCCGTCACGCGGCTCTGCGGAAAATTGTACGTGCGAATCCGCTCACTGCGATCGCCCGTTCCGACTTTGCTTTTACGCTCGCCGGCATATTTCGCTTCTTCCTCTTGACGCTGTACATCGACAATGCGCGCACGCAATACTTGCAGCGCTTTAGCTTTGTTTTCATTTTGCGATTTGCCGTCTTGGCAGGTCGCCATAATGCCCGTCGGTACGTGCAGCACCCGGACAGCGGATTTTGTCGTATTAACCGACTGACCGCCAGCGCCGCTGGAGCAGAACGTATCTACCCGAATATCCTTGTCGAAAATCTCGACCTCGACTTCCTCAACCTCCGGCATAACCGAAACGGTTGAAGTGGACGTATGAATACGGCCGCCAGACTCCGTTACCGGAATACGCTGCACCCGGTGAGCGCCGCTCTCGAATTTCAGCTTGCTGTAGGCGCCTTTGCCCGTAATCATGAAAATAACCTCTTTAAAGCCGCCAAGATCATTTTCATTAAAATCCATCAGCTCTACACGCCAGCCTTGCGTATCCGCAAACTTCGTGTACATCCGGTAAAGCTCATAAGCGAATAAAGCCGCTTCATCGCCGCCAGCAGCGCCGCGGATTTCCACGATAACGTTTTTGTCATCGTTCGGATCCTTCGGCAGAAGCAAAATTTTAATCTGCTCTTCCAGCTCTTCCTTGCGGCCAGACAGCTCGTCAATCTCCATCTTGACCATCTCGCGCATTTCATCATCCAGCTTCTCGCCCTGCATAATCTTCGCATCGTCTAGTTGCTCCGACACTTGTTTATATTCAGTATAAGCTTCATAAGATTGTTGCAGATCGGACTGCTCCTTGGAATATTCCCGCAGGCGCTTCGGATCACTTGCTACATCTGGATCACACAGCAGCTCACTAAGCTTCTCGTAACGATCGGCTAGTGCTTGTAAACGGTCCAACACCATCATTCACCTCTGTTATCACACTTTGATACTCCATTATAACATATACGCGTCAATCTATCGACAAGCGAATTCCTTACGCCGCGCCCAGTTTTTACTTATCCGTTTGCCAGCTTGTCCACCTAGACGAAAGAGCCCCCGAATCCGCTTGTGCAGCAGATCGAAAGCTCCCTCCTCCTTCAAAATCTAAACGTTGAAACGGAAATGAATAACATCGCCGTCTTTTACAACATAATCCTTGCCTTCCAAACGAACCTGGCCACGCTCTTTCGCCACGTTCATCGAGCCAGCAGCAGACAAATCGTCAAACGATACAATCTCGGCGCGAATAAAGCCACGCTCGAAATCCGTATGAATAACGCCCGCCGCCTGCGGCGCCTTCGTCCCGCTGCGAATTGTCCAAGCGCGAACTTCCTGCACGCCTGCCGTAAAATACGTATAAAGGCCCAGCAGCTTGTATGCTGCACGGATCAGACGGTTAAGTCCCGACTCCGCAAGACCAAGCTCCTCAAGGAACATCGCCTTGTCTTCGCCCTCCAGCTCAGCAATTTCTTCCTCAACGCGAGCGGAAATAGGCACCACCTCTGCATTTTCAGCAGCCGCAAACTCGCGTACTCTATTAACAAATTCATTATTGTCCGTATCGGCAACCTCTGCCTCGCTCACATTGGCTGCATAAAGCACAGGCTTCATGGTCAGCAAATGAAGATCGCGAATAAGCAGCTTCTCGTCATCGGACAGCTCCAGGCTGCGCGCTGGCTTATCATTGTAAAGCGCTTCTTTCACACGTTCAAGCACTTCAACCTCTTGCGCAACTTTTTTGTCGCCGCCCTTGAGATTTTTGCGGGAGCGCTCGATCTTTCTATCAACGGAATCAATATCCGCCAAAATCAGCTCCAGGTTAATCGTCTGAATATCGTCAATCGGGTCGATTTTGCCCGCTACATGCGTAATATTCTCGTCTTGAAAGCAGCGAACGACATGAACAATCGCATCCACTTCACGGATATGCGCCAAAAACTTGTTGCCAAGTCCTTCGCCCTTGCTCGCGCCAGCTACGAGACCGGCAATATCAACAAACTCAAATGCTGTAGGCACGATGCTTTTCGGCACTACAAGCTCAACGAGTCTATTCATGCGCGGGTCCGGCACCTCTACCACACCGACGTTAGGATCAATTGTACAAAAAGGATAGTTAGCGGATTCAGCACCCGCTTGCGTAATTGCATTAAACAAAGTCGATTTGCCGACATTCGGCAAGCCTACGATACCAGCTTTTAAAGCCATGCGTAAAGACACCCCATTTTCCGAAGTAACAAGCTCTCGTCATTATACCCGATGCGTATAAACAATAAAAGGGCGAGTTCGCTGACACGTCTAGCAAAAGACCCATGCGGAGCCATTGGAGCTACCTATTCCAGCCATCGAATAAGCCTTCCCAGCTAGATCAACCACCAGTAAAAACTCTTCCCAAGCCTGCTTGAGCTTATGATAAAATCATAGCAGAGGAGTGACCATTCATGGAATTTACCGAAATAAAAAAGGATCTATTCACGATGCCGGACACGTACAGCTTGGCCCACTGCATTTCCTCCGATGCCAAAATGGGGGCGGGAATCGCCGTTTTATTCCGAAAGCATTTTAAGCTTGCATCCCTTCAAAATATGGCAAATAGCAGCCCCTTAGTTATAGGAACTTGCTATAAGGTCGACAGAGCTTTAAATTTGGTAACCAAAGCAAAGTATTTTCAGAAGCCCACCTACCAAACACTTACTCTAGCCATAGAATCCATGAGGGACATCTGCTTGCAAGAAGGCATTGCCCAGCTTGCTATGCCGCAAATCGGCTGCGGACTCGATAAGCTCCAATGGGGCCGGGTGCGGGAAATCATTAAAGATGCTTTTGCAGAGACGGACATCGAAATTGTTATATGTACATTGTAACGCAGAAAAAACGCCGACCGCCGCACCAACGCACAGCTCCAGGCAGTTGCCCGTCTCCATCAGACGGGCAACTGCCTGTGAAACTGCCTGTGATCTCTGTGCAATACCGCCTTCCCTTATTTCTTGCGGCACACCGCAACTACATACATGGGCTCGCAGCTCTTAAAGCGGCTCAGCGGTATTAGCTCATGTCCCTCCGATTGCAGCACCCGCTCCGCATTTCTCCCCGGCTCCAGCTGGAACATGCGTCGCAGCCCATTCATCGCTGCCATACGTGAATCGTCGACCGGATTTTGCCCGTACAGCTCCACAATATTGTAATGAAGCAGCAGCTCGCCAGCCAGCTCCGCTGTTCTGTATTCAAACTGATGGTAGGGATTAAATGGCTGCTCCTCAAAATAAAGCGCCGGATTCGTCACCGCCCGATTCGGTGTGGATACGATGAACAATCCTCCCGTCTTTAAAACGCGCGCCGATTCTGCAATCCAAGCCGCCCCATTCGCAACATGCTCAATCGTCTCAAAAGAAACCACAGCATCAAATGCCTGCTCGTCAAATGGCAATTGCAGTACGTCGCCAACTGCGAAGGATACACCGGCTTCGCCATAATCCCGCTGCGCCAGCTTCACTGACTGGTCGTCGATGTCGATGCCAACAACCTCGCTCGCCCCTGAACGCTTAAGCAGCGCAGCTCCATAGCCTGCCCCGCAAGCGGCATCCAGCACCCGCAGTCCGTCTACAAAATGGGAGGCCAAGGTATAACGGGCAAGATGCTCCTCGTACACATCCTTATATTGCTGTTTCACCTCGCGATTTATGACAAGCCTTTCCCCACTGAAAACAACATCATTTTGCTCGCGAATGCCCTGTTCATTTATCTCAGCTTCATCACTTGCATAACTCGCAGACGGCTCAATCGACTGCCTATCCCGTACAGCCCAGCTGTTTGGCGCTGTAATTGTCTTGGCACGGCGGCCGAAAGCAAGCAGCTCGCTTGCGGTCAGCCTTCCTTTCAACTCCTCATTAGTCAGTTTAATGACCTGCTCCAAACCCTCCACCACACGACGCTCCTGCTCAGCCAGCTCTTGGCCAGCCTGCACAAGCGCAATGGCCGTCCCAACGAATCCAGCCTGCCCATACAATTGACCTAGCTGCTCTGCGCCATATAGGCAGGCTGCCTGCTGCTGCGCGCCGTAATTATCAGGAGCCAAATAATGACGTATATAGCGGTAATAGTGGCGATTGGCAAACGATCCGATCAGCCAGCCGCCGGGCTTGAGAAGTGCCGCGAGTTGCTTTAGCTGCTCTAAATTTCCATATTGATGGGCATCCCCAATCATAATGCCATCCATGCTGCCTGCTTCAAGCCCCCAAGCCTCGAGCCGCTCCGTATCGTACACTGTAACGCCAATGGCGGCAGCCATTTGCGCGGCACCCGTGTTTTTCTCCACCCCGAACAGCTCAGCCCGCGGCAGCCGCTTCTTCAAGCGCAGCAGGGTTGCCCCGCAGCCGCAGCCAATTTCCAGCAGCCTCGCGGGCGCCGCTCCTTCATAAGGCTCAAGCCGGGGTTCAATCAGCGACACCATATCCGAACGAATGACGAGTGCCTCCGTCGGCTGAAAGCCCCATTTTTCCATAAAACGTCTGCGGTTGCTTTCATAGGCCGCTTGATACAAGGCAGGCTCCGCCTTGAAGCTTGCGCCTCCCCGATGATGAATGAACGTATCCTCGCAGAGCAGAAGCTTATAGCCGGCGAGCCGCAGCCGCAGCGAATAATCATCATCCTCAAAATTTCCAATACCAAAGCTTTCATCCAGCCCGCCAACTGCCTCATACGCCGAGCGGCGCAATAACAGACAGAAGCCTACCAGCTTGACACGCTCCTCCCATCTGTGCGGCCCATGTTCCCCCCTCCGCGCTTGGGCGAAAGCGTCCAGCTCCTCCAACGACGCATACTCCGCCGAAACCTCGCTCCAATAGGATGCCGAATTCGTAACCGGACCTACTGCACCGACTTTGCTATCGCTAAGCAGCGCCTCCTTCAATCCTTCGAGCCAGCCAGGCGTCACAACAGTGTCGTTGTTAAGCAGCAGCAAATGGCTTCCTATCGCTTGCTCCAGTCCCTGGTTGCAGCCCTTTGGAAAGCCTTCATTTTCCGCATTAGCGGTCACTCGCATATCAGGCTGCCCCAACGCCCATTGAACCGTTCCATCGTCGGAGCCATTATCAATTAACAGTAATTCGTAGCTTCCAGCTTCCGTATGCTTGCGTATGCTGTCCACGCATTGTTTTGTATAATCCAACTGGTTGCGGGTAACCAAAATAATGCTCGTTATTTCCTTCATCTGCCCCTCCACGGCTCCCTCTCCTTCATATACGCAATAGCCCCTTTGCTCATTCCTTCAGCATATGTCCGCAGCAGGCAATCAGTATAGGCGAAAAGGGGCTTCTGCCGATTTCAGCGCATGCTTCCAGACGCATCGGTCATACTAATGCAGGGATAGACCCACAAAGGAGGTGCGGCACAATGGAAAACAATACCCATAAAGGCAACTACAAAGGCACGACCAAAACACATGCAAAAAATCAGGATATGGCTTTCGTAAACGACAATATCAAAGACACAAAATCCGTATCCAACTTCTCAGACAATAAGCAAAAAACGGATTAACGCTCTTCGCATCCAGTAAAAAGGAAAACGGAAGAGCGGTCAGACGCTTCCTCGTCTGCCCATAAGCTCTTCCGTTTTTTGGACTGTTCATATACATCATTCGCCTTGGCGCAGCTTAGCTGCAGGTTAATTGCGAATCGGCGCCTCCTTCAAATCCGCTCGCGTTTGCAGGTAACGGAAAAATGCTGTTGCCGCCTCTGCTCGCGTCACTTTACGCTCCGGGAGGAAGCTCCCGTCCGACAGCGACATAATATTCAGGCCGACAACGATTGCCGCCTGGCCTTTTTTCTCTGTTTTGTCCGCATCTTTAAAATTAAGATTAAACAGTTGGTCATATTCCGCCAGCGTATTGTAGCCCAACGCCCGCACGATCAGCTCGGCCATTTCCTCACGGTCTACCTCGCCCGCCGGATTAAAGGTGCCGTCGCCAATATCAATCAGGTTTTGCTCAAGCGCGCTTTGGACATATACATAATAGCCTGATCCCGCTGCCACATCATTAAAAGCCGCGCTTGCTGATTCAGCATTCGCCATCACCTTCGGACCACGCCCGCTGTTCATGGCAAGCACAAGCATTTTAATCAATTCGCCGCGGGTCACAACCGCATTCGGACGAACCTTGCCATCCTTCACATCCAGCGCTTTGTAAGCAACCATCAGCTCCAGCTGACGCTGCGCCCAGTGACCCTTCACATCCAGCGCCTTAGGCTTCTCCAGCGCCGTAGCCTCTCCACTTTCGCGATTCCGCCATTGCCCGCTTTGGGCATCCAGAAATACGGATTCATCAATAGCAGCGGGCACAAGACGGTAAACAAGCTTCACTTCTGCCTTGCTCTCCACCTGCTCGGAATCTAGTTCGCCAGCAGCGAGCATCAGGTTATATTTGTCGATAGGAATAGGCTGGCCTTGCAGGGAATATTCCCGCTCTACATAATACGTCAGTTCTGTTCGATAGTAGGTGAGCCACTTTTCAATCGCTTCCGTTTTCTCGATGACCTTTGGCGCTTGCGCCGGGTATTCGAAGGAAGCAAGCTCGGCATCATACATCGTCACTTCATTCGTCCGGGCATCCACATTGACGTTGACCCGATCATAGGACACCGTCGCTCCTTGAATTTTTCGAACAAAAGAAATGTAGTAGGAAGTAATCGTTCCGGCAGGCGCCTCGCTGTACTTCGATGGGTCAGGCTTTTCAACGTACAGCTGCGCTGCCGCCCATGGAAGCTGCTTTTTAACCATATCTATTGCGATTTTCTCCGCCTGCTCGTAGGACAGGGAAGGCTTAACCGACGTGTCCCCGCCATCATAAGCATAGGCATAATAGCTGCGAATAATCCCCGTCTTGCTATCCACGGTTGCCGATACAGAGCCCGTCTCTCTGGCACCGCTTTTCGTCGTCCAGTTGAGGTTCCAATACGATTGGTTACGGCCTGTTGTATCGTCGCTGTACTCATTGTAGCTTGTATTAGACAGCATAGCGCCTGCTGGCAGCTTGAAGGTCGACTCTACGAGTGCAACCGCCTGTTTATCGGTCAAATCGCCCGCTTTAGGCGCTTCCCCGAGTGCTACTGGGGCGATTGGCGTTGCAGATACACTGCTTGTTTGATTATACAGCTTCTTAATAAGCGAGCCGTCTAGTGCATTTATCGCCAAGCCGCCCATCTCGTAGCTAAGCAGAGGGGTGTGCTGGCCTTCTGGACTATAAGGCACAATATATTGAAGCTCTGGCTGGGCAAGCTCGCGAAGCTTTGCATTTGCCTGAGCTAGCGTAATACGCGAGTCTGCTGTTGGAAATTGCAGCGTATCATCCCATTGCAATTTATAGTTGGTAATATGCCCTTCACTGTCCACATCGACTTCAATGTAGTTGTCTACATAAAGAATGTCGTTAACGATTCGGTCATAACGAATTTTATGAACAACCTCGCCTGTCAGCGGAGGAAGCACCTGCGCCCCGTATTCCGGATTGTAGCGCACCTGGCCTGCGTAATTTGCTGCAATTTGCTTCATGAAGGAAGCCGCAATATCCTGGGCAGCCAAACGCTCTACCTTAAGAGGATACGTGGGCTTGGAGTTAGGATTGTCTATATAGGATTGAAAAGACAGCAACTGGCCGCCGTCAGCATCTATTTGAACATAAATGCTGCCCTTATGCTTGCCATTTACTTTCTTGACGAAATCAAGACCCCAAATATTACGTTTGCCCTGTGCCAGCACGCTAACCGCCAAAGATGCGCCTTGCAGCGTGTATTCCTTCGGAATGCTCACAAGCTCGCGCGCCAGCTTCTCTGCCTTATCCTTCGAAACCGATACATTCACTGTAGAATCCATCGAACCCTCCCCGGAAATACGGTCTGCCAGAGTATTCTGGCGATCAATCGTCACCTTCGTCCCATTTGCAAAAGCGGCAGTAGGCACACTGCTTGTAATCGCAATCAGCGCAACAAATGCAATCAACCTTTGTTTGCTTCCCATCTCCTGCTTCCCCCTCCAATACATTCCTGAATATCCTATAGACGCCCGAGCTTTGAGGGAAGTTGCGTCTTTTTGAAGAATAATTAACCTAGTGTAAACGGAGTTGTCGTCCGTTAGTTTCTTTATCCAAAAAAAGAAGCCGCACACCGATAATCATCGGCAATGCAGCTTCCCTTCATTTCATCCATGTAAGGCCAAAAGGTCTTACAGTTGGTTGTTGATTTTTGTTTTCAAAGCATCTTTGCTTTGCAGACCTACCATTTTGTCAACGGGCTGTCCGTCTTTGAACAAAATAAGCGTTGGAATGCTCATTACGCCGAATTGCGAAGCCAGTTCAGGCTCTTCATCGACATTGATTTTAGCAATTGTAGCTTGGCCTGCAAGCTCAGTTGCCAATTCTTCCACGATTGGAAGCTGCATTTTGCAAGGTCCGCACCAAGGTGCCCAGAAATCTACCAGAGATACGCCGCTCTCTACGTTAGATGAAAAGTTGTCTTTCGTTAATGCTACTGCCATTTCAATCATCCTCTCCAGCTGTGTTGTATGATAAGGGAATACCCCTCACACCGTCTTATTAATCAGTTGCCTATTCACATGCATGAATCTGGCCTAGCACATCCTGAATGGTCGTGTGACTGAAATGCGCTTCTAGCTGCTTCTCCGCCTCACAAAAAATCCGGAACATCACTTGGTTCATATTGGAGCCTACGACGCACTCCATGCCCGGATCTCCCGAGCACCAGCTTGGAATAAGCGAACCTTGCGCCATCACTCGGTAAACGTCAGCTAGCGTCACTACACTCGGATCAATCGTCAGCCGATAGCCGCCGCCCGATCCTTCGCGTGTATCCACATAGCCGCTGCGGCGCAAGCCGCTCATCACCTTGCGAACGCGGGCCGAATGAGTCCCAACGTTGACGGCAATCATCTCGCTGCTTGCCATGTTTTCCGGCAAATGAGCTAAATATACAAGACTGTGTACGGCAATTGTAAATTCGCTGTTCAATGTGAACGGCCTCCCTGTTTAGTACTGTAATTTTATCAATTACAGTTCAAACTGTCAATAGTCCGTTCCGCTAAAATTCATCATTAGGATGCGATGACACTCGGTCTATTATGCATGGGCCATCTGTGGCCGCTTTAAAAATTAAAATTCATTGGATTGGAGCCATAACGGCGGCCCTCGTTCAACCCATCAATGGCTGCAACTTCCGCTTCTGTCAGCTCAAAATCAAACACGTCGCCATTTTCGATAATGCGCTCTTTGCGAATAGATTTCGGAATCGTAATGACACCTTTTTGGAGATCCCAGCGAATGACAACCTGCGCCGGGCTTTTGCCGTATTTGCCTGCAAGCTCCTGAAGCAGCGGTACATCTAAATTCCCTTGCATGAGCGGGCTCCAAGCCTCAAGCTGGATGCTTTGCTCGCGGCAGAAGCTTTGCAGCTCCGGCTGTGTCAGCAGCGGATGGAATTCCACCTGATTGACCATTGGCTTAATCTCGCACCCTGGCAATAGCTCATCGAAATGCGGCAGCAGGAAATTGCTTACGCCAATGGCACGCACGTAGCCATCCTTATAAAGCTTTTCAAGCGCACGGTACGTTTCCGTAAATTTGCCGGCTACTGGCCAATGAACTAAATATAAATCTATTACATCCAGGCCTAGACGCTTGCGGCTTGCTTCAAAAGCTTGCAGCGTCGTCTCATAGCCTTGATCCCGGTTCCATACCTTTGTCGTAATGAACAGCTCGTCCCTCGCAATACCGCTATCGGCAATAGCACGCCCCACACCGGCTTCATTGTTGTAAGCGCTTGCCGTATCAATGCTGCGGTAACCTGCCTCTATGGCATAACGCACGGCGTTCTCAACCTCATCGCCTTCTTTCGACAAGTATACGCCAAGCCCCAGCCGCGGCATTTGCACCCCGTTTTGCAGCGTCGTCACTTCCGTGCTAATTGATGCTTTAGTCATTTTGGTTCCTCCTGTTCTTTTTGAAAATATAAGAGAAAAGTGATGGACGATAGCAATAAAACTATTTTCCACAAAATAGTAACAACAAAACGTGGGTGGGTCAACCTCGTGCATTAGCCAAGAGTGAACTATATCATTAGAATTTTATAATAACTAAAATGCTTACTCTTCTGTAGAAACGATTTCGATTAGTCCTAAATCCAATAATATAATACAGACTAAACTTATAACTTTGTATTTTCTAGTTTTTACATAATTATTTTCTTGAAAATTAAATACCAATAAGTTAGTTTCAGAGAAATCATCTAAATTGTAATGGTTAATACCTAGCTCAGCTAAAGCATTTTCCATCTCCATCGTTGCTTTTTTTATTGATGCTGCAGTAATATTACTTTGATTCACCTTACACTCATTTAAATACTGCTTAAGCTCTTTTCCTGTCCTAAATGAAAGCTCAAATGAATTATCAATAAAATTTGAGGCAATAAAACTTTCCACAGAAGGGAAACTAAGAAGCAGTAAACCCTGACGATTAAAGCCATTATCTTCTCGGGAGCTACTTAATGATTCAATTAGCTTTTGTATAAGAAGAGTGTCCGTATTAGAATCCACATCTCTATCGAACACATAAAAAATTGCAGCACGATCCACAGGAAACTGATACTCTTCGATGAGCATTTCAAATATTGAATCCAAATAGGCATCTGAGTCTTCAATAAAAGAGATTGCGGATTCTTTAGAATTGACGACGAAAACAGACGACTGTATCCCTTCCTTCTCATTATATTTCCTGTACTTCAACATACGATCAAACTTCTCAAACTGAAAATCAAAAATTCGGGTGAAAATTTTATGCAGTATATAAAATTCATCACTCAAACCCTCTACAATTATCAGCACTTTCCCTATATTTTTATCCGCATTTATTTTAGTTGTTTTTGTCATCTTTATACTCTGGCACTCCTCCAAAGACATCGCCTGTGTACATCCTCTCAAGATTTTGAGCTACTCTTGGCTGCTCTGTAGAAAATCTCTTTAGTACACTTCCTTCTATCCCATTGAAATTAACAGCATATATTTGATCAGGTCGTAGTAACGAATTAGATAGTAAGTTTGTAGAGTGCGACACAATAAACAATTGCGATTTTTTTGATTGTTGCATGAAATATCTCACGAGTAACTCTTCTAAAAAATTATGGAATCCGCTTCCAAACTCATCCACAATTAGCATACCACCATTTTTCACCACATAAAAAAAAGAAGGTAAAAATCTTAGTAATTTTTGATTTCCTAAAGATTCCCACGGAAACGGAATAGGCTCGCCCACTCCTTCACGCTTAAAGAAAATATCTTTCTCATCAGGGGACTCTATTCTTGTCATTTTTCCTGAGCTTGCCTTAGAGTACTCGATCCTCTGATTGAAATTAAACTTCTCAAAAAAGTTATTAATTTCCTCTGCTCCCTGACTCTCAAGATAGTCTTCAATTTCCAAATCAATTTTCCCTGGAGAAAAAATAGTCCCTAAATACCCATCCATGTAAACTGAATTCATCAGAAAATCAAACCATTGTTTTAAAATAATTTGCTTTCTAAATTTTGTATTAAAATAAATCTCCCTCAGCAATAGGGTATTTTCATCAATATCATTGTATATCTTATTCTCCGTTATTTCGGATTCGGCATTATTCCCAATACGATTTAACACCATATCGTTATTAATAAATAATTTCTCAATTAGGCTTTTTTTCTTTCTTTCATATTCTATATAATATTTAACCATATCGCCTGAAAACTCAAATTCATATTCTACAAAAAAAGATTTCTCGGCAGAAAATAAACATGCTTGCATTCCTAAATTAATACTCTTTTCTGCGAATAATAAATCAAGTAATACTTTTAAAGCACGAATTACATTCGTTTTACCAGAAGCGTTTGCTCCTACTAAAAAAAAACCTTTCAAAACATCATTATATACATTGGATTCAGACAAAACTTTATATCCAGTCGCTCTCATATCCATCATTGTTTGATTTTTAAAAGAGAGAAAATTATTCATCGTTATTTTTCTTAACATCATCATCACTCCTTTCTCTATATTTTACTCCATAACGTAAAAAATATACATTAACTATTTTATGAAGCGTAATATTTTTACTATCTTTCGAGAGCTGGCTATCCTCTAATTTATAAGTTATATCTATCAATATGATAAAAGCCGTCCTAGCAGCAAAACGCTGGTAGCACGGCTTTATTTTTTAGCTATTAACCCTTATTCGCCCCGCCAAAGCTAAAGCCTTGGGACATAAAGCGTTGGCCGAACACATAAAGCGCGACCGCTGGAATCGTGTAAATGATCGAGAAGGCAGCCAGCTTGCCGTATTGCACAATGCCATTTTGCCCAAAATACTGGTAAATGGTAACGGCGGCAGGAAGCTTCTGCGGGCTTTGCAGCAAGATGAATGGAACGAGGAAGTTCCCCCAGCTGCCGGCAAAGGCGAAAATACCGACTGTGAAAATACCTGGCAGCATCAGTGGCGCAACGACTAGACGAAGCGTCGTCCAGATGGATGCGCCGTCCACCCAAGCAGCCTCCTCCAGCTCCAAAGGAACGGAATCCATGAAGTTTTTCATCATCCAGATGGAGTATGGCAGTGCAGATGCAGCCAAGAACAAAATGGTGAAAAACAACGAATCCTGAATTTGCATGTACAGGAAAAACTGATAAACCGGAACCATAACCGCCGTAATCGGCAAGCCTGTTGCGAACAGGATGACATACATGAACGGGCGTTTATACCGCAGCTGATAACGTGACAGCGGATAAGAGGCAAGCCCCGCCGCAGCAACGACAAGCAGCGCTTGTCCAAGAGCGAGCAGCAAGCCATTGCCGAAGGACCTCTGATTGTCAGAGCTCGCTAACGTAGACGTATAGTTGCTTAGCGTTACCTCTTCAGGTATTTTCAAAGTAAGGGTTGCCGCTCCGTCGAACGAGGCCAATACGAGCCACAGCATAGGAAGCAGGAACAATAAAGCGATAAAACTCAAAATAATATAAGGAAGCACCCGGCCGACCATAAACCGATTCATTCTGGGGCGCTTGCGTACGTTGCTGCTCATTCTCGCGTCCTCCTTTTTATAAACCTATATCCAAGCATAACGCAGGGCTTACAGCTTCACTTTTAGAAGCTTCATATACAACAGACTGGCAACAATACCGATCAACAGCAGAACAAGTGAAATAGCTGTGCCGTAGCCAAGCTGATAGTTGACAAAGGCCTGATGATACATATAAATGGGCAGCGTCTCCGTTGCATTTCCCGGACCGCCACCTGTCAACGCATAAATAAGCGTGAAGGAGCCTAATGTTTGAAGGGTTACGAGTACCATATTCGTTACAACAGAACCGCTGATCATTGGAATAGTAATGCGGATAAGTCTTTGCCAAGCCGAAGCGCCATCAATCATTGCCGCTTCCTCAACCTCTTTAGGCACATCGCCCAGTGCAGCCTGGAATACCATCATCGAGAAGGCCGTTCCATGCCATACGTTTGCAATAATAACGGATACCATCGGGAAGGTGTACAGCCAAGCAATAGGCTCAAAGCCGATGCTTTGAATGAATGCATTAGCCGTTCCCGTATCATTCAGAAAAGCAAACCATACAAATGCGCAGACCACTTCTGGCGCTACCCAGCCCGAAATGACGATAGAGCCAACAACGCTTCGGAATACGCGGTTTCTACCATTCATTAGAAACGCAATAAGGAAGCCCATAACTTGCTGGCCAATAACGGCCGAGAAAATGAGGAAAAGAATCGTGTTACCTACAGAAATGCGGAATGTTGCATCCTGAAACATATTCACGAAGTTTTGGAATCCGACAAACTGCGTATTCGCTGCTGCCGCTCCGGTCAAAGCCATATTCGTAAATGCGAAATAAAAAGTTAAAACTGCCGGCACGAAGAAAAAGAGTAAAAGCAGCAGCCAGCTAGGCGATAAGAATAGCGCCGCCCTCCACTGTTCACCGCCGTTCCCTTTCCTTTTCGCTTTGGGAAATCGCGAGTTTATCGCTTCCATCTGATATCCTCCTGACTGATTTTGAAAAAGACAAGCCGATTGTTGTTAAGCAACAATCGGCTTCCCAGCTGTGTGCTACTTCGTCGCTACTTTATCAGCGCCGACCGTTCTTTCTACGCTTTTTGCATATTCTTGCATAGCAGCGTCAGGAGCAAGTGAGCCCGATGCCACTTTTTCAACCATTTCTTGAATGGATGTCGATACTGCCGGGTAATTCGCATTAGTTGGACGAACGTGCGTGTACGTAATAAACTCAGCTGCTACGCCATACAGCGTACCAGGCTGGCCTGTGTATTCCGCATCAGCCGCAACGTCGGTGCGAGGCGTCAAAGCGCCGTCCAGCATGGCGAACTCTTTGTTGTGCTGTTCATTAGTAGCCATTTTAATAAATTCGAAGCCCAGCTCTTTTTCAGTCGATTTCGCGCCAACGCTAAGCGTCCAGCCGCCAGACATCGAAGTGAAGCCAGGAGCTTGACCTTTCTCTGTCGGCATTTTCACGAAGCCATAAACATCAAGCGCTTCCGGCCAAGGCTTGCTGCCGCTTGCCGCCCAGTTGCCTGTCAGCCAGTTGCCGTTCAGGACGATTGCTACCTTTTGATTCGGCATCAGATCTGTTTCCAATACTTGACCTGCTTGCGCAGTCAAAACTTGCGACATTTTTGGACCCATGCCCTCGGAGTAGATCGTGTGAATGAAGTTCAGCGAGCTCAGGATGCCTGGGCTTTGTGTAACCCATTTGCCATCCTCATAAAGCTCGTCATCCGTTCCGTAAAGCAGCATTTCGAACGTTTGCATAGTTGTTGCTTCTTGACCAGCTTTACCAGAGTTCATCCAGAAAGGAATAATATCTGGCAGCTTGGATTTAATAGTACGGGAAGCGCTCAGTACTTCATCCCAGCTTTTAGGCTCCCAAGGCACAGGCAATCCTGCTTTCTTGAACAGCTCTTTGTTGTAGTACAAGCCGCGAACGTCAGTAGAGAAAGGTACGCCATAAACCTTGCTGTCCGTTGCTGTTACAGCCGCTTTAATACCTTCGTTGAACTTGCCCCAATCTTCCCATGCATCCACAGCGAGCGGTTCTAGGTAACCAGCCTCACTGTCGGCATTAATCATGAAGGAATCTTCAGCAAGCACCTCAGGCGCCGTTTTGCCATCCATCATGAGCAGCGGAATTTTCGTTGCATATTGTGAGCCTTCAATCGGCTGCAGCTCAACCGTCACGCCAGGGTTCGCTTTCTCAAAATCCGCCTTTACGCTAGTCAGCCACTTGCCCCAGTTATCCGTTTCATTCCATTTGCCATAAGCAACTTTAACCGTCTTTGTTGCTCCAGCTGCGGAAGTTGCTTCTGCACCCTCCGTGCTATTTGTGCCATTTGTGCCTGCATTTCCCGAACATGCTGCTGTGAATACAGTTAAAGCTGCAACCGTACCTGCAAGAATTCTTTTTTTAGCTGCCATCTTGATCGCTCCCCTTATTGTCCGTTTGTTACGCTTATTATTTGTTCCTATAATGAACGAGCATTCATGCTCGATGGAACCTTAAAGCCGCAATACGTCAAAATCAATTCGCTAAACAAGGCATTAGCCCAAGAAAACCATTCCCGTGTATACTCGCTTGGATTATCTTTATGAAAGCCTTCATGCAGAAAATCAGTTCCCGCATCCGTGCTTTCCAGCACGCTCAGCAGCCGTTCAACCTCTGCCTCATCCTGTGAAGTCAGCGCTTGCATAGCCAGCGAAATGTGCCAGATATAGTTTTCCGGGGTATGAGGGCTGCCAATTCCTTGTGCCGCCGTCCCCTTGAAATAATAAGGATTTTCCTCGCTGAGTACAAATTGTCTTGTATTCATATAGATTGGATCATCCAGCTTGCAGCAGCCGAGATAAGGCAGGGACAGCAGGCTCGGCACATTCGCATCGTCCATTAGATTGTAACCGCCAAGACCGTCTGTTTCATAAGCGAAAATTTTGCCGAACCGCTCATGCTCGACAGTGGCATACTGTTCAATACCGGATTGAATTTCCT
Organism: Paenibacillus sp. KS-LC4; assembly: GCF_036894955.1. Lineage (NCBI taxonomy): Bacteria > Bacillati > Bacillota > Bacilli > Caryophanales > Paenibacillaceae > Paenibacillus > Paenibacillus sp. KS-LC4. Next base: position 5,854,804 of record NZ_CP145905.1, read on the forward strand.
GCCGGAGGGCAACCGCCTGCTTCGCCAGCTCTTTATTGCCAAGCACCTCAACTGCCATTTCCGCCATATAGTCCAGCACTACGACTGCAAACATGTTCGAAGGAATGAGGTAGCCATAATCGCAAGCATCATCACTTGGGCGGAAGCCCGACCAGGTCATGCCCGTTACTGCGCTCGGCGTGCCTTTGCCTTCATTAAGCAGCGTGTCCGACGGCGGGCAATCCGTTCTTTGGAAACGATAGCTCGATTGCTGATCGTGGTTCTGCTCTGTTCTCCACAACCGCAAAATGCTGTAGCAGGCCTCTTTAAAAGCCTCGTCCAAATGCGCGGTGGTTCCCGTCGTCTTCCAAAGAAGATAAGCGAGCTGAATCGGATAGCAAAGTGAATCTATTTCATATTTGCGCTCCCATAGCCATGGAGACATTTCCGTTAAATCGTTCTGATGACCCTTGCTGTTGGCGTGCTCATTAAACGCATTCGCATAAGGGTCCTGCAATATATGTTGAATTTGCCTTTTGACAACGCCTTCAATGAGGCGAGCCATCGCGGCATCTTCCTTCGCCAAAATTAAATAAGGACGAACCTGCGCCGCGGAATCCCGCAGCCACATCGCTGGAATATCCCCCGTAATGACGAAAATAGCACCGTCAGGCTGAGGCTTCAACGTCGTTGTTAAAGTATTGGAGAAACAGTTTGCAAACATCCGGGCCAGCTTTGTACGGGAACCAAGCTTCCCTTCTACTTCCTGGATTAACGACTGCACCGATGCCGGCAGCGTTTCCATTACTTCAGTCATTTGATACATCCCTTTCTATTAAGCGCTTTCAAGAGGTTTATGTACCGATATTAATCTATATTTCATGTCATGTCAATATACTATGTTATATTATTTATAAACAAATAGCATACTAATCATTTTGCTAGACACACCTCCGATTCGAGCCCTTAAGGCATAACGATATATAACAGAAAACCCTTGCTGTCTCGGTTGACAGAAGGGTTTTGTCTATCTTCTCACTCGTATTCAGCTTCTCACATTAGCCGAAAAATATGCAAAGCGCACATAACTCAACGCTTGCCCGTTAGCCTATTGAGGCGCCGGCCCTGTCGATTTGCCTGGGACAAGCTTTACTTGCAGCGATATTTTGCTTGGGAGCGTGGCGCCTTGAATCAGCTCCAGAACATTATTGACGGCGAGGCGGCCAATCTCCTTCTCATTTTGCTCCAAGTGCGTGAACGGATACAGCGCCGACGTGCTCTGCGGGCTATCAAAGCAAATAATCGAAATTTGCTGTGGAATATGCAGGCCCATCTTTTCTACCGCTTCCTTCGCGATGAGCGCCAGCTCATACTCCATCGCGAACAATGCGGTAATCCGCGGATGCTCGCGCAGCATCTGCTGAATGATGTTCACATATTTATCAATGAGGTGGCTGCTGGAATTGTCATTGGACGTCCAGTTCATATCGGTCAGCCAGGACGAGCGGTCCAGCAAAATGCCGCCTTCGGCATGCGCCTGCACAAATCCCTCAATCCGTTCCTCAATCGCTACATTATCCGTCACCCGCGAAGCAAGCAGCCCGATATGGCGATGCCCGTGGTTAAACAAATGCTGTACTCCCATTTTCGCCGCTTCCACATTGTCTGAGCTTATTGCCGTTGTGTCCGTCCATTTCAAATATCGGTCAACCAGCACATGAGGGAATTTATCAATGACCAGCTTCAAAATTTCCGGACTGAAGTTTTGCCCGCGCGTTGGATAAATAATTAAGCCATCTACCCCATATTGGCGTAGCATCTGAATCGCTTTCTCCTCCACATCGGGCTGGGAAAACGAGATGCGCAGCATCAAATAAACGCCGAGCTCCTGCGCGGTTCGCTCCATCTCCGACAGCATTTCCTTGCCATAGCTGTCGCTGAAATCCTCCATGATAAGCCCTAATACCACTTGCTGCGTGCGCACAGCTGCGGTTACGGATTCTTGCGCTGGCGGAGCCTCCGCCTGCTCCTGCATAGCGTGCTCGATAACGAAGGAGCCGCGGCCCGGCTGACGCATAATATAGCCGTCCTGAACGAGCATATCCAGCGCCTTCTTGGAGGTAATTCGGCTGACTGAAAACTCCTCCATCAGCTCCTTCTCCGAAGGGATGCGGTCACCGACCGTATAATCTCCGATTTGAATCTTTTCGCGCAGCATCAGATACATTTGCTCGTATCTAGGCTTTAAAGCGTTCATGCCTTCCATTATACATTCACCTTCAGCATCTATTTGGTCGTACTGGGTCGATGTCGTAATTATACATATCCACCTAGTATACTATGTCATGTCATTTCTGGAAAGCTTATAATGCCGCTTCCGGCAAATGCAAGCTTATCCTTTAGCTCTCGAATAAATCTGTCATGGTAGCGGGAGGAGCCGGAATATATATAGCTTGAACGGATAATCTGTGCAAAACTCGGAGGTGCATAGGATGGGGCTGCTATGGCGACGGTGGGTAGCCATCAGAACCGAAAGCGGTTCTAGGGCGGATATCATTGACCGATTGGAGGCTCATTTGAAGGCAAGCGGCATTAAGGCAAAAGTTACTCTCGAAGGCAATTTAAAAAGGCTTCATGTGCTTAAGAAGAACGTTGAAGCCGCTCAGCAACAGCTGGACGCTTTCGACTCCGAACCTTAAGCTCAGGCGCGGGCCGGGCGGCACGCATTGAAGGATGCAGTTGCCCGGCTGCGCAGAACTATCTGGAGGAAGAACGCACCCAGCGATAGCCTTTGCGTACACCATTCATAACCCATTCCGGCACGGGCATGGAATGCTTGAATAGAAACGGCATGTAAATCCGGTTGTACGCTTTTTTCAAGTCATCCCACATCATGCAAGGCTCTTCTTTAAGAAAGTCAGACACGTCCACGACAAGGCCTCGGTCATCATTAGATACCATGACATTTTTGCCATGAACATCATGTGGAAACAGTCCCTGCTCACGAGCATAATCCAAGGCTGCATCAATTTCCGCAATAATGCGCTCCTCAATAATGACGCCCTCAAGCACGCACTTATATAGCGTCGTCCCTTCAAGCCTGCGCAGCATCAAATATTCCAGCCCATTGCATTTGGATGCATGATAGCAAGTGGAATATGCGGGATGATCGCCCAAACGGCGATAAACCTCCCTCTCCGCCTCCCAGCCCTCTCTGCCCGGAGCATAAACCTTCACTGCTATATCCTGCGCATCCTTGTGGACGAATACCCCGGCATAATTTCCTGCCCCAAGCAGCTCCCAGCCCTCCGGCAATACATCCACTTGAATGGGCTCTCCATGGTTAATGCTTTGCAGCTTCACACCTTCAAGCAGCGTCCGTTCAGTCATCTCGATCCATTTCTTCAGCCGATTCTCTTCCATACCTCGTGCCTGCCTCTCTCGCCATGTCTATACTCTATTCTATTATTTTAATTCGGACGCGGCGAAAAGAAAAGAAGAGCGATGCAGGCTCGCTCTCCTTCTTTAGGTTTATTGTCTACTATTATCCAATTCTCAACGTTTAAGCTACCAGCTTGAGACCTATTACACTTCCAACGATGAGAAGGACGAAAAATATTTTACGCCAGTCGCGCGATTCTTTGAAAAAAATCATTCCGAGAATGACGCTGCCGACCGATCCGATTCCCGTCCAAATGCCATATGCGGTACTGATCGGAATGCCCTGAAGCGACCGCGATAGGAAGTAAAAGCTGGTGAAGCCAAAAAGAATGGCTCCAACCGTCCCTCTCCACTTCTTAAAGCCATCCGACAGCTTCATGAAGGTCACACCGCCGACCTCGCTAAGGCCGGAAATAATCAGAAAAATCCATGCCATATTATTTTCCGCCCCTTCCCTGTACGACCGATGCTGATTTCAGCGCTTCCGGCGATGCTCCATCAGTTGCCTGCTCCTGCTCCTGCTTCGGCTTCTCGCTCGATACGAGCTTTAGCCCGATTATGCCGATGATCAGCGTTCCGACCAGCAGCAGGCGCTTAATATCCGCAGACTCGCCTAATACCAAAATACCGAATACGACCGTACCCGCCGTACCAATTCCGGTAAATACCGCATAAGCCGTGCCAATTTCCAGCAGCTGCATCGAACGGGCGAACAGCACAAAGCTAATAATAATTAAAACGAGCGTAATGGCGCTTATCAAAGGATCTGTAAATCCATTCGAATATTTAAGTCCGAAGGTCCAGAACACTTCAAATATGCCCCCAAATATGACATAAAGCCAAGCTTTCATAATAAATCTCCTCCTGTTATGATGCGATGAAGCCAAGTTGATTAAGCTTTCGCCCACTCCTTCTCCAGCATTTCCCATACGATCTGCTTGCGCGAGCTAAATTCCGACTGTTCATAAATCTGATTGGCCACGAGCAATCCATCCAGCAGCGTATAAAATACCACAATCATCTTCTCCACATTCTGCTTTGGAAAAATGCCTGCTTGCTGTCCTTCCAAAAATAATGCCCCTACGATGGTGTCTACTCGCCGCTCATGCTCCAAAAAATCGGTGCGAAACTGCTGCTGCAAATGCTTGGGCGGCATCAGCATCATCCGTTTCAGAAACCACTGACCGACTGTCAGATGAGGGAAATCCGTGAAAAAATCATATACCTCGCGCAGCCGCCCCAGAACGGGCTTGCCTTGCGATTGCTGCATAAGCTCCTCAAATTTCATGCCTTCTTCGGCAATAACATCTGTACATAACGCCAAAAACAGCTGTTCCTTCGACTTAAAATGAGCATAGATAGACGGGGTTTTAATTTGAACCGCCTTGGCAATGTCAGACATTGACGTTCCTTCGTAGCCAAATTCGGTAAAGATCATCAAGGCAGCATGCTTAAGACGCTCTGCCGTTGCCTTTGATGCCGGTATTTGTATGTTGTCCTTCTTCATAGCCTCATTCACCTTTCGGCAATCACTATTTTACCTAACGAACGTTAGTTAGTCTTTTTGTATTTTATGCTGCCTTTATCCAAAAGTCAAGGCCACAGGTTTAGTAACGCGTTTTGTCCCCCTACCGCCTTCTATGCTGCACACGCAATTGCGGCGGCGTTTACCTTTACATACAAAAAAAGTCCCCCGCCGCTTGGAGTTGAACTGTGACCCATAAGAGGGTCACAGTCCACAGACAGCAGGAAGGACTTCTTTATATCTATATTTCAATATTCCTATAGTGAGGCGATTATTTTCCTCGCCAAGCTTATAGTTTAGCGACGCTCACTGCGATTTTTTCCATTTGCGCCTGAGTCAGCGCTTGGTCAGGGGAGCTGATGGTAATTGTGCGATCATCAAGCTGGAAGCTCAGCATTGGCAGATCGCTCGGCGTATACCATTTTGCTTTTACCCCATTCGACAGCACGACCTCCTTGCTTTCATAACCAGCCGAGTAGTCCCTTGGCGATACATTGACATTCATATGCTTGAAAATAACACTAACGCCGTCGCCCCCGGCGAACGATTTAACAAAAGCATCTCCGGCTGCCATCTGCTTTGGCGCATAGGCTGTTTCAAAGCCTTCAAATGCCGCAAATTCCTGCTTGATCGCTTTAATTTGCGCATCGCTATATTTGACCTCTGCATATTGCTCGGATGCTTGCTGCCCTTTGCCAATCAGCACCTGATTGTTTTTGGAATCATATTGAATCGGCGTATGGAGCGCTCCCGCAAGCGAGCGGACAGGCAAATACATTTTATCCTGATACATAATGGGAGAGAGCTTGCTGCCGTTCTCATCTTTCAGCGTATAAGCAGCCCCATCGACTTTGACGCTAATATTGCCGTTTAAATAGGCTGAGATTTTTTGCAGGCTCGCTCCAGCATATACGCCTGCCGCTCCTGTCAATGTCATTCCGACAACGACCATAGATACAATTCCTTTTTTCATGTTGTTTTTCATTTTATGATCTCCTTTTGAATACTCCGTTTTTTTGTTTTATCTCTATATTTTATAATTTCAATTTTTGGACGCTCTAGCTGGACGGCTACCGCTATCCCTCCTTATATGCCGCCACTGCGTCCTCCCTGATGAATACAGTATATAAAGCGGATATCTCAAGACTACGTCCAGCTTGTATCTAACTTGTAAATAATATTGTGGGAGATATGTAAGAAACAATTGCAGCATATTATAGAAAAACTCCCTATATAGATTGCCGTGCAATCCTGTTGTACTCCCCACTCCTAAAATTTCACAATTCAAAATCCCAACTTTCTTAAGCCGCATTTTGTAAATGCTCGTTTCTTGAACTTCTATATCATAAAAGATTACATAAAAAACGACGCCTGCAGAGTACAGACGCCAATTTTCATTCTGAATATTCGTATTAATCAGTTAATTTAAGATAATGCTTTATTATAAGTTTATTTATGAGACTTTGAAACTACCTACGTTATTCATTACGAAAGAAGCTTGAAAATCTAAAGGTGTCCATATACTTGTTGATGTTCCCGTTTTATAATTGCCTAAATAGGGTCTATCAATATTTGTATCTGCTCCATAATAGAAAGATTGCCAAATAAACTTTGTGCAGTAATTTGAGGATATAACACTCATTTTCAAATTCGACGTAAAGCTATACTCTGTAATTTTAGACACATTCTCCCGTGCCCATTTACCTGCTTTACCCCGTTCTAAATAAGGACCAACTGAACTTCCTTTATATACATACACATCTAGAGTAGTACCAGAATCAAATCTGGATAGATAGGCAGTCAGAGACTCTCCTACTCCACCTGATGCAACAGCAGGCGTAGAATGATAAATTTTACCATCATCTCCTACTATTGCTACGTGTCCAACAAAGAATGTTTGCCACCCTTTTGAACTATAAATAACATCTCCTGGTGAAACTACAAGTCCGCTATTTGGATAGGTAGCTGCTTCCGCTTTTGGTACTGATAGTGTTAAAATAGAAACTATCAACAACAATAGTGCTGGGAAACATTTTTTCACAAAAATCCCTCTATATACTTTTTTTGTATAATTATACCATGGAAAGGTTGTTTGATCAAATGTATAGAAAAAAAGTCGTTTTATTCTTTGCCATACTCGTATTTTTACTAATCATACTCTATGCCTTTTTTTCCATTAAAGAATACCAACTCAAAAAAAGTGTCGTAGATTATCTTAAAGAGAAAAATTATCAAGAAAGCGAAATACTTAGCATAGATACCTCAATAGCAAAGGCTCCTGTCTTTTCGGCTAGAGTTATTTTTTTCGATGAACCGGACATTATCTATTATTATAGAAATAAAGATGGAAAAATAATTCAGTACGGGACGCCTTCTAATCTTAAAAGCACTAACAATACTGACGAACAAAGCTTCAAACATCAAGAGCATCAGTAAGTGAATCTTGACTGTATGGAAATATAAATTGCCGTCGTACATTTCGTATGCCCGCCTAAAACTTTTAAAAAAAGATAAGACATCCCTAAACCCTGTTTTATGCAGTGTTAAGGAATGCCTAATCATTTTTTGGACTCTCATTTATAGAATTTCACCCTATTATTGTATCAAATTCAATAAAAGGAGCTAAGAGATGCCTGAGCCTAAACTACCCACCTTTCAAACAAAGAACAGGTCACCCGGACTCAGCGAATAAACTCCCTTATAGCCCTCTTCCTTCAACACTTCAAGCAACTCATCCGTTCTAGGCTTAACGGCATGTGCCAGCACGACAGCACGGCTGGGCACCCGCTCCAGCATCTGGCGGACATCCGGCAAGCCCTGATGCACCTTATAGCAGATATGCTGCACCGGAAGCGGGAAGTCGGGGACTCCGCTGTCGCTTCCCCGCAGTGCCATTTCGCCATAAGAGCCGGAAGCGAGATGACCGGTCAGCAGTACGGCATGGCGGGATACGCTCGCAAGCTGCTGGTAGTACCAGCGTGCAACCTCAGACTGCATCATGCCATCATTCGTAAAAATCAGGGAGCTGCCCTTGCCAGCAAGCGCCCTCAAGCGCTCCTCTTCACTTGCGACAATCGTTAGCCTGTCACTCGCCAGCAGCTTCTCTATACGAGCCAGCGCTCCGACATGAAGCCATTCAGGCAACGCAGTCAGCTGGCGGAGCGGCTCCATCAGCGCCCGCTCCACAATAAGCTGCGCCTCTGGGAAGCGCTCGCTCGCCCACAACAGCAGCTCCTGCCCTCTCCCGCTCGTCGGTACCGGATACAGCACAGAGCCCTGCGCCCGCAGCACCACTTCGGTTGCCTGCTCCAGCTCCGCCAGCCGAACCGCCTGTGAATCCGAATTCGCCCCGTAGGCTGCGTCGATGATTGCAAGATCCGCGATACATCTCGTCGCTGCAATCAGGCAGCGGGCGGCATCCGTCCCTTCACTTCCCTCGCCCATCATTCCTAGTTGCGGCTCATCTGCCGCAAGCAGAGCTGATTCCGCGGTGTAATCTCCCGAGAAATAAACCAGCTTTCCATGCCAATCCAGCGCTAACCACACCGCGCCCGGCAAATGCCCGCTGCGCCCCCACTTCATGCGCAGCCCCGGAAATACATTGCTCCATTCACCGGCGCTGGACCGCTCCTCCAAATAAGCATAGCGGATAGCCGCAATATGCTCTTCCCCATAAGGAAGCTCGGCAGCCTGCGAGCGGGCATAACGACCCCACGCCTGAAAATAACCCGGAAGCTGCTGCGCCGTCACGCGGCTCGTCCATACTTCACCTTCATAACCGTGCTTATACAGCAGCGGCAGCGCCATCGAATGATCCTCATGCGCATGCGATAAAAATACCGCTTTCAGCTGTGGAAGCACTTCCGGGCTAATGAGCGGATACTGGCCGCCGCCTTCTTTTTTCCCGCCGCAGTCCAGCAATACGGCCTCGTTCTTATATTGCAGCAAATAGCTGGAGCGTCCATGCTCGCCCGCTCCACCCCAAATGGTCAGTTGCATCATCAGCTATTCCACTTTCTGTTGTGAGCTAAAAACATTCATCGCCAGCAGCAGCACGGTTGTGACGCCGACCGTAATGACGGCCATCGCCATTCCCATCGACACCTCACCCTGCTCAAACTGGGCAAAAATATAGGTCGCCGACGTTTTCATCGACGGCGGCAGCACGAGCAGCGACGCCACCAGCTCCCGATTGGATATGGTGAACGTCATCATCCAGCCCGCCAGCATGCCCGGCAGCAGCAGCGGCAGCAAAATCCGCCGCAGCACATAGAGCCTGCGCCCGCCAAACACTTGACCCGCCTGGAGCAGCATGGGGTCAATTTGCCCGTAGCTCGCTTTCACGTATTGCACCGTGTATGGCAGGAACAAAATGACATACGTCAGCACAACCATGCCGTACGTATTATAAAGCGGAATCGGCATCCACTTTGCGTTCCATAACAGAATCAAACCGACAACGATGACGATGCCCGGCACTGTATTCGGCAGCAGGCTGAGCAAATCAACCAGCTTCTGCCCCGGCGTACGCGAGCGCTGCACCGTCAGAGCGAACCATGTGCCAAGCACGACGGCAATCGTAGAGGCGACAATCGACAGGCCGAAGCTGTTCAACAGCGCATCCAGACTAGAAGACCCCGGCGTAAGCAGCTCCACATAATGCTGAAGCGTCAAATTGTCCCATGCCAGGCCTACGCCGCGCAGCTTCAAGAGCGATGCCGTAATAATCGAGAAATACGGGATGCCGATGGAGGCAATGAGCAGCACCGCAATATACAGCCAGCACAATGCACGACCCCAGCGGCTCATCGTCGTTGCCTGCTTGATGGCACCCTTCCCTCCGACTAAACGATAGGAGTAGCGGCTGCTAATCGTGCTTTGGATATACCACATCACAAGGCATGCGGCGAGCAGCACCGAAGCAAGGGAAGTTGCCTTGCCAAAATCAATCGGCCAGTTGGAAATATATTTATGAATTTCCGAGGTCATGACGTAAAAGCCGATTTTGCGCCCAAAGGTCGCGGGTGTGCCGAACTCAGCAATCGTTTTTACAAAAATGAGCAGGCTGCCCATAACGTAGCTGGACAGCAGCAGCGGCAGCACGATGCGCCGCAAGCGGTACAGAAAGCCGCCGCCATGTACCGCCGCAGCCTCCTCCATGCTGCCGCCGATTTGCAAAAGCGCATTGCGCAGCAGCAAATACAGAAACGGAAATAAATGCAGGCTCATAATCGCCACCATGCCGCCAAAGCTGAAGAAGGCGGGAGTGATAGCCGAAGCCGCCGGAATGAACTGCTCCATGTAGCCATTCGTCTGCATGAACAGCATCCAGCCCATTGACCCGATGTAAGGCGGAGTCATAAAGGGGATGAGCAGCACGATATCCAGCCACTTATGACGGCGCAGCGGTGTCTTCGCCATAACCCAGGCCAGCGGAAAGGCAAGCACCGTCGTGGCCGCGATGACGCATAGTCCAAGCCAAATCGAGTTAAACAGCACCTCGCTCAGCTCGCTCTGCCTAATGATTTGCAGCGGAGCTAGCAAATCCAGCCTCTCGTCGGTATATAAGCTCGTGCCAAATACGATTAGCAGCGGCGCAAGCACCAGCATGACGAGCAGCGCCAGCGCCAGCCCCATGCCGAGCCATGCATAGTTTTTGAATGTAGAGGATTGCATCATCAGACCACCTATCTATTGCCTGTCTATTGCCTAATCTATTGCCTGATCTATTGCCCGTCTTATGCTTGTCTTATGCTTGTCTAATGCTTGTCTAATGCTTGTCTAATGCTTGTCTATTACCAGCACCGCCTGATACCTGCTGCCTTAAGGCAGCAAATATCAGGCGGCGGGTGTTCCCTTTATTTAAACAATTGGGTAAACTTCGTCGTCACGCTGTCGCTATTTTCGTTCATCCACTGCCAGTTCACATCGAAGGTAGGAATTGCGTCCACACTTGCGCGATCCTTCGCCTCCACGTCCGAGCGGCCTGGGAGCAAATAAGCGCCAGTAACCATTTTTTGAGCATCATCAGACAGCAGATAGTCGATAAAAGCTTTAGCATTGTCCGCGTTTTTGGTTGTGCCGACAATAGCGGCTGGACGCGGGCTAATGACGCTGCCCTCTTTTGGATAAACAATATCAACTGGCTCGCCAGCCGCTTTCGCTTTGTACGCCATGTAATCAACGCCAGCCGCTACAACGGATTTCGCTCCTGTGATAACGGGATCAAGCGCCTCTTGATTCGCGCCAGCCATCGCTACGCCGTTTTGCTTATAGCTTTCGAATAGCGACCAGCCGCCATCGCCCGATGCGCTCAAATAGCCGGAAATAAAATCAAGTGCCGAGCCGGACAACGATGGATCAGGAATGTTAACCTTGCCGCTCCACTCCGGCTTAGCCAGATCGGCCCATGATGTTGGCGGCGTCTGTACAAGCTTCGTATTATACACAATGCCAAGCGCAGAAGCGCTGTAGCTGAAATATTGACCATCCTTATCCGACCAGTCAGCAATCAGCTTGTCTGCATGAGCCGCTTCCGGATAGCTCATAAGAATGCCATCCTCCTTCAAGCCCTGCATCGCCGGAAGGGATGCCAGTACAAGCACATCAACGGCCGGATTGGATTTTTCCGCTTCCATGCGAGCAAGAATTTTGCCCGTTGTGCCTTGGAACATTTCGACCTTCACGCCAGTCTTCGCTTCAAAGCCTTCCTTAATTTTGTTCGCAAGTCCTTCCGGTCCTGCGCTATATACCACTACGCTGCCGCTCAGCTTTACCTCTGCCGGCTGCGCTTGCTCCGCTGCTGCAGAAGCAGCAGGAGTCGAAGGTGATGCAGATGGTTCACTGCTCGCTTGCCCATTGGTTGCTGCAGCTCCGCAGCCTGCTAAGCTGACTCCCATAAATGCGGTTAAAGCAAGCATCATGCCTTTTTTAGCTAATTTCATTGGTAGTGCCTCCCGATTTTTCTTATTTTATATTTATGATTTAAAACCTATCGCCCACTTGTGCATGAAACCACTACGACACTACTTCGTGTACATGCTCTGGCGAGGCGTATACCTGAACCTTATCGCCAACGAGCAGCCTTGACGGTGAATAGGCTGTCCAAATGCCCATATTCTCTTTCATCTCCAGCTCTACCTCATAACGGTCGCCCATGTAGCTGGCATGGCGCACCTCCGCCTCGAAGCGGTGGTCCTCCGCATCCGCCTCACGAAAGCGCACATGCTCAGGTCGCAGCATCCATTTGTCCTTCATAAGCCAATTGGACTTGCCGATAAAACGAGCGACGAAGGGATGCTCCGGGGCGCTATAGATTTGCTCCGGCGTGCCTTGCTGCAATATTTCTCCGCCTTGCAGCACGACAACCTCATCCGACATGCTCATCGCCTCCGTCTGATCATGGGTGACGTAAAGCGCCGTCACACCCGCTTCCTTCACCAGATGCAGCAGCTCTGCCCGCATCTCATCGCGCAGCAGCGCATCCAGCGCACTGAGCGGCTCGTCGAACAGCACGAGCTGCGGCTTCATGACGATCGCTCTGGCAAAAGCAACGCGCTGCTGCTGTCCGCCGGACAGCTGATGGGGGTAGCGCTTCTCCATTCCCCCTAGACGGACAGTCTCGAGCGCGCCCAGCACCGCTTCCTGAAGCCCGGCTTTCATACCGGCTGCACGCAGGCCAAAGGCGACATTTTCAAACACCGTCATATGCGGCCAAAGCGCAAAATCTTGAAAAACCATTCCGAAATGCCGCTGATGAGCTGGTTTATTGATCCGCTTCATTTTGGAATAGTAGCATTCTCCATTCACATGAATCTCGCCGCCATCCGGGGTTTCAAGTCCTGCGAGCATTCGCAGCAGCGTCGTCTTGCCGCAGCCCGAAGGGCCAAGCAGCGTCGTAAAGCTGCCTTTGGCAATTGATAGGCTGGAAGGCCGCAGCGCCTGAACAGCACCGAAGGACTTTTCCAAATGATTCATTACAATATGTCCCATATGCATTAACCTGCCTGTCTATTAAATGACTGGCGGAGCAGGCAACCGAGGCTTCCTTGTCCGCTAGGCTTTAAGCTTGACCTCAGTATAGCCCCCGACTATTCGTTATTTATTTGAGCTGTGTAAATGAAAGATTAACTTTTTAGTGGATTTGTTTTAACATCCATCGAATTTTTCTATGCTACTTTTGTACATATCCGCTAAACGTAGGAGGCAACCGCCCGTGAATTTATTGAAGCTAAAAATTATCGAGCTGCTCGACAAGCATAAGAAAATTACCCCCGTTGCCCATGAGCTGGATCTCAAGCAACCAACCATCACCTATCATATGAAAAGCCTAGAGCAGGAAATGGGCGTCAAGCTGTTCGAGGCACGGGCAGATAAAATGCTGCTGACCGCACCCGGCAAAGCGCTGCTCCATTATGCGGTGCGCATCAATAAGCTGGCGCAGGAGGCCGAGCGCGTCGTTATGGAATATGGCAGCCTTACCCGCGGTAAGCTCACGATCGGCGCGAGCTACGTACCTGCCACCTATGTGCTGCCGGAGGTGCTGAGCGATTTTTCCAAGCATCATCCGGGCATTGAAATTTCCGTTCTGGTGAAGCCTGCACCTATTATTAAAGAAAAGCTATGGAACCACGACATTCATCTCGGTCTTATCTCCTCAGAGCCTTTCGAACAGCCGTCCCTATTCACCAAGCGCCTTTGCGAGGACGAACTGGTCGTTATTTTTTCCCCTGAGCATCATCTGGCTGCTTATGAAGCACTTAATCCGGGTCTCATTGCAACAGCAAACTTTGTGCTGCATGGCGAGCAGTCCAGTACACGGGAAATGACAACGAGGTGGCTGGATAATCACCGCATTGCTCTCATTGGGCCGATTGAGCTCGATTCAATTGAAGCAATTAAGCAGACGGTGCAGCAAGGCGGGCATATTGCTTTTATATCAGAGCTTTCCGTGCAGGAGGAGGTTAGAAAAGGGCAGCTGCTCATGCGCAAAATTCCGAATACCCGCTTTCAGCGATCGATTTATTGCTGCTATAACAAGGATCGCTATGACTCCAAGCTAACCGAACAATTTATGGATACCCTCCAAAGAAGCTTCAAAAATTCTCTGACCCCATCCAATAATTATTGGAATAATTAACATAATCCATCTCCCTTTATGATTCTTTACGAACAATAGCTCCCTAAAGTAGAGCTTGTACTTCCATTATGAAGAGGAGCTGAGATAATGAAACATTGGTTAACGAAAGCAGGCACGATGGTATTAAGCGCGACACTGCTGCTGTCGGCGTTCCAAGCGCCCGAGACGGTACAGGCAAAAGCACAGGAAGCGAATATGGTCCCAACCTACGAGGTCAAGCTGCTGCTCGATTCCACACAAGTGTTAAACAGCAATTCAACGCTAACCTCCGCGGTAAGCTCCCAATTTAATCTGACTACCTCGAGACAAACCAATGTGGAATACTTCGATACCAATAGCCTTGGTCTTGATGATGCCGGCTGGAATGCGCGTTTTCGCAAAAAAGAAGATAAAAATAACTACGAGCTCACGTACAAAAAACGTTATCCCGTACAAAATGGCAATATTGATGCAGCGCTAACACTCGCCAACTCAGAAGGCTTCGACATTACGGATGATAATTACAAGGCGGAGATTGATTGGGGCTACAGCAAGCAGACACTCAGCTTGTCAGTAGATAAAAAGGTAACAAAATCCTTGAACGGCGCACTCGGACTGCCTTCAGAATCCGCAGCCCGTCAAATGCTGCTCGACGAGCTGCCAGGCAAGCTGAAAAACTGGGGTACTAGCAATTGGGGCAAAACGCAGCTGCAAAACTCGCGCGCTTACGGCCCTGTCCTCGCAACGAAGCACACAGGCACTTGGAATGGCCTTGAGGTAGATGTTGAAATCTGGCCGATTCGCAATGCTGCGGGTACAGGTGTAGAGAATATCGTGGAAATATCCTTCAAAACAGATGAATACAGTATCGCGAATACGAAGCGGACTGCGCTAATCAACAGCTTAAATAGCCTAGGCTGGCTCGTGCCAGCAGATGGGCTGAAAACACAGCTCGTCATGGAACGTTATTAATCAACCAGGTTATTAAGAAGCAGAAGACCGCATAGCCACCTGTCGAAACAGGTCGGTTATGCGGTCTTCTTGTTCATGAATCTATTCAATGATCGGCTCACTAAGTAAAGTGAAGTGGACTGGTTAGGTGCCGATTAAACTTCCATGATGATCGGAAGAATCATCGGCTTTCTTTTCGTTTGCTCATATAAGAATCGTCCGAGCGCGTCTTTTACATTAGATTTTAGCGTCGTCCATTGATTGACGTTGTCGCTAATTGATTTAGTAATGGTGCGGGATACAATGCGGCCTGCTTCGTCGAGCAGACCTTCCGATTCACGTACATAGACGAAACCGCGCGAAATAATATCCGGACCTGATTTGATCGTTTTATCCTGCTTGCTGATTGTTACTACGACAACGAGAATGCCATCCTGCGACAAATGCTTGCGATCGCGCAATACAATATTGCCGACATCGCCAATGCCCAGGCCGTCGATATACGTATTGCCGGACGAAACCTTACCCGCTTTGCGCGCTTGGCCATTCGCAATTTCGACCACCTCGCCATTATCGACAAGGAAAATATTTTCCTTCGCGACGCCTACTGCTTCAGCAAGCTTCTTGTGGTGAAGCTGCATCCGGTATTCACCGTGAATCGGAATGAAATATTTTGGAGCCATTAGATGAAGCATCAGCTTCAGCTCTTCTTGGCTGGCATGGCCGGATACGTGCATGCCTGTAGCAGCGCCCTGACCATAGATGACGTTCGCGCCAAGGCGGAACAGCTCATCTACTGTACGGCCAATGCTCCGCTCGTTGCCTGGAATCGGCGTTGCGGAAATAATAACCGTATCTCCCTCCAGAATTTCAATCTGGCGGTGGTTGGAACGCGCCATACGCGTAAGCGCCGACATTGGCTCGCCTTGGCTGCCCGTGCACAAAATAACGACCTGATTGTCAGCATAACGGTTTACTTCATTCGTTTCAATGAGCATTCCATCCGGAATATTCAAATAGCCAAGCTCAGAAGCAATCGTAATCATATTGACCATGCTGCGGCCAATAATCGCCAGCTTGCGGTTCGTTGCGACACCCGCGTCGATAACCTGCTGCAAGCGGTATACGTTCGAGGCGAACGTCGATACGATAACGCGGCGCTCTGCTTTGCGGAAAGCGTCTATGAAGTTCGCTCCGACATTTCTTTCTGAAGGCGTGAAGCCTGGACGCTCTGCATTTGTGCTCTCCGATAGAAGAGCCAATACGCCTTTGCGGCCAATCTCAGCCATGCGGTGAAGATCAGCATGGTGGTCGTTAACCGGCGTCTGATCAAACTTGAAGTCGCCTGTGTGTACGACGACACCTTCAGGCGTATCCAGTACAACACCGAGGGAATCCGGAATACTGTGGTTTGTACGGAAGAAGCTTGCAGTCATTGTTCCGAATTTCAACTCGGATTCTGCATGAATCAAATGTCTTTCCGTTGCGCCAAGCAGGCCGGCTTCCTTCAGCTTGCCTTCGATCAGTCCCATTGTCAGACGACTTGCGTAGACAGGCAGGCTAAGCTGCTTCAAAATATAAGGTAATCCACCGATGTGGTCTTCATGGCCGTGCGTAATGAGCAGCGCTCTGACCTTGTCCTTGTTCTCGATTAAATAAGAAATGTCCGGCACGATAATATCAATGCCCAGCAGCTCTTCATCGGGAAACTTGGAACCGCAATCAATGACAATAATATCGTTAGCGTATTGTACTGCGTACATATTTTTCCCAATTTCACCTACGCCGCCCAAGGCAAAAATGGATAGTTTGTTTTCTGTTCTGTTATTCAAAATAATCCTCCTATTTTATAAGACTGACGACGATTAATATACCTCAAACTAAAAAGATCCGAACCAGTCACTTGTCACCATTATAGCACGAAAATTTAATAAAAAGGAAATAGGCTTATTCACCTGTTATTCCTTGTTCATTCGACCCAAAATGTAAAGCAAGCCTTTAACAACAATCCCCATGAAAGCCGATGCCGCTACCGAGCATAAATTCAGCCCGTGAATATAAACAACGAGCAGGCCTCCCGAAGTCACTTCATCGGATAAAGGGAACAACAGCCCAAGCCCATACGATAAAATGACCGTCAGGGGTACCCAAAGCACCGGAATAAATAGCGGAAAATACCAATAGTATCCGCCAAAGCTTCGAACGATAACTATCGTATAAAGCACGCCAAGCAGGACCAGCAAAGTGAATACACCATTCAAAATCGTCACGCTGTAAGCCGTCGCATAATACAAAGTATTGCCGATTAACGAGAAAATTAAGCTAAGCAGCGCAACCCTCCGCATAGCAAAACCGAACGACGAACGATTTCCCTCGCGCATTACGGCATTACAATGTCAGCGATTACGTTAAGAAATACGTCCATTTCCTCATCCGTACCAATACTTACCCGCAAATACTGATCAATGCGAGGCTGCTTGAAATATCGAACGAGTACGCCCTGCTCGCGCAGCTTGCCAAAAATCGTTTCCGCCGCTTGGTCAGGGTGGGAAATAAACAGGAAATTGGCTGTGGAATCGGTCACGACAAAGCCGAGTTCCCGCAGACGCACAGCCGTCTGTTCTCTAGTCTCATTCACTTTAACCGTAATCTCCTGGAAATACTCCTCATCTTCTATAGCCGCAACAGCACCCGCAAGCGCTAAACGGTCAATCGTATAGGAGTTGAACGAATTTTTCACACGGTTAAGACCTTCGATAAGCTCCTCGCTGCCAATAGCCCAGCCTACCCGCAAGCCAGCCAGCGAACGCGACTTTGAAAGCGTCTGAATAACGAGCACGTTCGGATAATCGGCAACTAGCTTAACAGCCGATTCGCCGCCGAAATCAATATAGGCCTCGTCAATGATCACCACTTGATCGCGGTTATGCTCAAGAATCGAGCGGAACTCATCAACCGGAACAAGCATCGCCGTCGGAGCATTCGGATTAGGAATGACAATGCCGCCATTTTCACGTGAATGAAATTGCTCCAGAGGTATACGGAACTGCTCATCCAGTGGAATTAAATCCGCCTGCAACCCGTAAAAATCGGCATATACTTTGTAGAAGCTGTATGTAATATCAGCAAACAGCACCGGCTTAGCAGGATCGAAAAACGCCGCGAAAGCGAACGCCAGCACCTCATCAGAGCCATTGCCCACAAACACCTGATTCGGGGTAACGTCAAAATAAGAGGCCAGCGACTGCACAAGCGCCCCGCCCGTAGGATCAGGGTATAAGCGCAAATCCTCATTTGCCGCCGCTTGGATCGCCTCGATCACCTTCGGAGAAGGCGGATAAGGGTTTTCATTTGTGTTGAGCTTAATATATTGCTTGTCCTTTGGCTGCTCGCCCGGCACATAAGGCACTAACGATGCCGCAAGTGGGCTCCAGAACTTACTCATGAGTCAAGCTCCCTTCCTTCGATTAACGGCCCTTGCCGTTTGTCCGTTTTATTCATCCTCATTCAGCATAAAACATTTTGATGCCGAATGCATCCACTAATTTGCGATTAGACCAATGACTAAAAATGGCAATACAAGAATCATTATAAGTGCGAATGTGGCGAACGTAATAATCAATGAAACGCCGAGTGCGCGCCAAGCCGAAAACTGGTGAGCTTCACCCACCGCATGCAGCATAATAATGGACATCCAGATGGTCAAGCCAATTTTGATAATGGCTAGCAGCCATTGAAGAGCAGTCAGTAGGCCACCTGGAAGGTTAAGCGCCGAGGCGAGTCCACTCGCATACATAGCTGGTGAATCGGTAAAGGCACCTTTTCCGAACAGCAGCAGCTTCGGAATCCAAAGCAGCCCAATTAATACAGAAGGCGCCAAAACACCCCGAGCAAAGGCAATGTACAATTGCTGCCTGCTGGCAGTGCCGCCGAACCACGAGCCCACCCATTTATACAATACACTAGATAAAAATAAACCACCTATCCCGAGCGCACCGCCAGCTACAATCGCCAGCAGCAATATAATACCTAAGTATAGGTAGTGTCCCCATGCAAACTCAGCACCAGTATCCAATATTTGAAACAATCCGCTAAATGAGGCAATCACGACAAGCGGCCAAAATGGCGCCGGGTGATTGAGAAAATGCCTAATCGTCTGACGAGGATGAACCCACACTCGAAGCCAATATGTCCAATTTCCCTGCTGCATCTGATCTCTCCCTTCGTCCTTTATCCAACCCGCAGTCCCATAATGACCAAATCCCGCTCTACCCCATCCAGCTCGGCCACCTTGGGCATATATGCCCATTGCTCAAAACCGAACTTGCCAAGCAGTCCAAGGCTAGGAGCATTGTGGGCAAAAATAAAGCCGAGCAGCGTTCGAATATGCAACGCCGGACATGCCTCAAGCGCATGCTGGAGCAGCATGCTTCCCAAACCGCGCGCACGATGCGGCTCCGCTATATAGATACTGATTTCAGCCGTTGCCTGATAGGCTGGACGTCCATAAAAGGACTGAAAGCTGAACCAAGCCAGCAGCTCTCCATCCTCTTCCACTACCCAGAGCGGCCTAGTATCCGGCGCATGCTCGTCAAACCAGGCCTGCTTAGCTTCCACCGTTGACGGCTCCAAATCCGCTGTCACCTGACGCGATGCAACCGTTGAATTATATATAGCTACAATGCCGGGCAAATCCTCCTGCACGGCATCGCGAATACGATACGTTTCCTCTGCCATAAACCGCTCTCCTTAGGATCTGCGAGAAAATGAGCAGTACATTATTTCGTCGCAGTCTCTTAGCTTTATAATATCAACAGTTTAACACAATACGCGCAGCACATCGTCGATTTTTCTATGATGGGACAGCACGCCATAATTCATCCACGACAAAAAATCGACCTCATACACGCTGCCATTTCGCACAGCGGGCAGCGACCGCCAGAGCGGCGATTGCAACAGCTCAATCTGCTCACCTGCAATCTTATCAATGGTAATAAACAGATGATCGGCGTCAAGCAGCGCCAGTTCCTCCATTGACAGCTCGATAAACCGCAGACCTTTAGCCAGCTTTTCTACAAACGAATGCTGGGTGAGACCTAAATCGCGATACAGCACAGAGCCAGTGTAGCCATGGTCCGGCCCGCCATATAATAACACCGAGTTTGCGGACAAGCGCAAGCAGGCGACCGTCTGTCGCTTCGCCACTCGCAGCAGCTTTGCCTTTGCGGCAGCCGCTTTACGTTCATAGTCAGCAATAACGGGGCTTACTTCCCTAGTCTTACCTAGTAAATCTGCAATGTTGTGCAGCGTTTTACGCCATTCCTCGCCTCTATAGGAAAGCTGGATGCTAGGTGCAAGACTCGCGAGCTTGCCCATGCCCCAGCGCTCAATGCCCGTATCCATCAAAATAAATTCCGGTGCAAAGCTAGATAGGGTCGCTTCATTATCGGTAACCACATTAAATTCAGGCACATCATCGAGACCAAGATATTCCTGCCGTCCCCAATGATCGTGGCTGAATTGCATAATGGGCTTGATGCCAAGCGCCAGCAAATAATCCTCGATGAAAGGTGCGAAAACCCGAATATCTTCATGTTGATGGCGGCGATATTGACCCGGTGTAAGGCCGACGGACTGCTTGAAGCGACGGCTAAAATAATATTCATTACTGTAGCCTACGCTTTGCGCGATGTTGAACAGCCGATCATCCGTGCTTGCCAGCAGCTTCTTCGCCCGCTCCACACGTACGCCATTCAGATAATGCAGCGGAATTTCTCCTGTCAGCTCCTTGAATAGACGGGAATAGCGCCAGCGCACCATGCCCGCATGGTCGGCAAGCTTGTCTACCGTCAGCTCTTCCCGGTAATTTTGCTGGATGTGCGCAATGGACAATTCGATTGCCCGCCTCATGCTGCTTTCTGTGCGCTGAGGCAGGTTTTGCTGCATGATGAACAATAGAAGCTGTTGAAACCTGATGTCTTGACGGAAAGCCTCCAGCTCATCCTCCGCTTCCCGCTTATCATAGAGCGCTTGCAGCTCACTTATGCAATGAGAGAAAGGCTTGCAGGAAACCTCGCCCAGACAAGGAAAGGAAACCAACTTCGGCTCCGCACCGATTCCATCAAAGGCGACAGAGTAGAACGACAGTCCTGCTTCTTCGTCCTCGTATCCGCAGGCTGTCAATTCCAGCCTTGTACCCGGGCCAAAAATAAAACAGGCTCCAAGCTCCAGAGTATGCCGCTCGCCATTTACGCTCAGCGTTCCCGTTCCGCCCGTCACTATCAGGATAATATGTTCATTAACGGTGAGCAGCAGCTGCTCCTGTCCATCCTTGACATTCATATGTTGTATCGCAGTCAGCCTATAAAAAATCGCATGGCGCAGCTGCGGCTTATTCCCCTCGTCGCTCACTTCATATCCCCCTTAGGAAGTCTTGGCAAACAGCAGGCGCTGTGCCTGCACATTCCGAAGTAAATGAGAATGATTTTCACAACTAGTATAAATGAAAAAGGAAAGCCCATCAATGCGCAGATGGACCTTCCTCTTCATTTGTTGAATAGCGCAGCCTGTCAGGGGCGCTCCTTATTAGAAGAACATTTTCATAATATCATCAATTTTCATCGAGTTAGCTGTAACCGCTCCGGATTGCCAGTGTGATCTTTCTACACGGTGTACATTCCCAGCCTTCACTGCGGAAACAGCCTTCCACATTTTCCCTTCCAGCAGCTTAAGCGCCTCAGCATTTTCTGGCGAGTCCCAAGCGCCGTTGGATGGGAAAATAATGATGTGGTCGGCATCAATGTCTGGAATGCTTTCTTCCGCAAGCACCTGATGGAAATCCGTCATCTCCTTCGACCATTTATCTGGATTCAAGCCCAGATCGGAGAAAATAAAGCCGGTATACCGATTGTTGATTCCGAACAGCGACAGCGTCTGGTCATCGACATTCAAGCGCACAACCGCTACCGTCTCTTCGCCGAGCGTTTTAGCAAGCTTGTCCTTGGCATCGGCAATTTTCTGCTCGTAGTCACTCAGCACGCCTTCACTCTGCTCCTTCATATTCAATACATCGGCAACTGTCTGCAATATCGCTTTTGAGTCCTGCAAAATGCTTTCCGGCAAGCGATAGGTAGGCGCTACTTTAGAAAACATGTCATATTTGGTTTTGTCCGCCCAGCCATCCAAAATAATAAGATCCGGTTCATAAGCGAGCAGCGCCTCAATATTTCCCGTAATATCAAATGTCGGCAAATCCAGCTTCAAATATTCCTGCGTGCCCCAGAGAGGGTGATACCATTGTACGACTGGCGTTACGCCAAGGGCTGTCAAATAATCCTCCATATAAATCGCCGCCACGCGCTTAGGATGCGCCGGAACCGTTACCTCGCCAAATTCGTCCTGCAGCACTCGTGTTTCCGCTTCCTGTTCTGCAATTGCCGGCTCATCCGCTTCAGCAGGAGACGGGCTTACAGTCGCCGCCGCATCGCTAGCCTCCGTATTAACAGCTGGCTCGCCTTGCGAGCCGCAACCCGCAAGCGCTATGATAACGGCTAACGCCAGCAGCGTAAGTGCCGTCATTTTTACTTTGAGCGTTTTTTTTCCCCATTGCATCATCTCTGTTCGACTCCTCTTTAAATCAGTGATTATCATTATCAAATGATGTGATCAAGTTTAGTCTATCCCCACCCTGCCTTCAATGCACATACGCTACAATTTTCTTATACAAACGCTATCGGCACAGCCTATTCTTTCAGCCCCTTCCAACTGCCCTCTATCTATTCCAGCCCCTGCAAAAATATTGCTAATAATTTGAACTTATGGGCATATAGAAGCGTTTTCACATGACATTTGTCATATAGCTTTACTGACGTTTATGACTTATGGCGCATGACATTTTTCTTTACAATTTAAATATAGCTATCAGGATACGGGCATCTTTAACAGTGGATGAACGTCTTGTTATTGAAGGAGGAGCTTCATCATGGATCAGAAAGCCAAGCAAGCAAGCTTGAAAAAGAGTCTTGCCCCTTATGAAAAAGTGAATATGAAAACCAGCATACAACAATTAATCAACACTTTACTCCCACTAGGGTTTTTCTGGTACGCGGCGTATGCCGTCATGCCAATCTCCTACTTGCTCACGATTGTTTTCTCCTTGATTACAGCAGGCTTCGTCATTCGAACCTTTATTATTTGCCATGATTGCTGCCACGGCTCTTTCTTCAAGAGCAAACGGGCAAATGCTATCATCGGCACGATAACGGGAATTCTTACCCTCGTCCCTTTCCAACAGTGGAAATACAGTCACTCCATCCACCATGCAACGAGCAGCAATCTCGATAAGCGCGGCGTTGGCGACATTTGGATTATGACTGTAGATGAATATATTGCTGCAACACCTTTGCGCCGCCTTTTCTATCGTATTTACCGCCATCCGGTCGTCATGTTTGGTCTTGGCCCGATTGCTGTTTTTCTTATTCAATATCGCTTCAACCGCAAGGGCGCTAGACGTCAGGAACGCCTTAACACTTATTTGATCAATGTAGCAATTGTCGCCTTATATGCAGGTCTCAGCTGGCTTCTCGGCTGGCAGGCTTTTGTCATGGTACAGCTGCCTGTTATGTTCTTGTCGGGACTGTTCGGCATTTGGCTGTTCTACGTCCAGCATCAGTTCGAAGATACGTATTTTGAAAATGAAGATGAGTGGAGCTATGTGAAAGCAGCCGTTGAAGGCAGCTCTTACTACAAGCTTCCCCGCCCATTGCAATGGATTACCGGCAACATCGGCTTCCATCATGTGCATCACCTGAGCCCAAAAGTGCCGAACTACTATTTAGAAGATGCCCATAACTCATCCGTTCCGCTTCAGCAGGCAACGACCATTACAATCAAAACTAGCTTAACGGCACTGCGTTTCCGCTTATGGGATGAAGAGAACAATATGTTCGTCAGCTTTAAAGGCATGAAGCATCGTCTGCACAAGCCGCGTGCGGCAAGCACCAAGCTGGATACCAGACGCGTTGGCTAACAGGTACAAGGATATACACACGAAAGAGGCCGCGCGGAACAAAATGCGCGAGCCTCTTTTATGTTAAAATAGCTTCAAAGCAGCTCCTTATGCTGCAACAGCGATTTGAAAAGGCGGGACGCATATGCAAAAATGGCATCATATTTTTCATAAAAATACGGGAATCAGCCCCTATGTATGGGTCGTTTTCTACATCCTGCCCTTCTATTTTATTTTCCGCAACTCATCGCCCTACCAAGCAACCTCCGGTATTGTGATGATCGTTTTATTTTTCATCTGCTACATGCTTTCCTTCATGTCCAAGGGCTGGCAGGTTTATTTCTGGACCAGTATCCAAATTATTATTTCCATCGCGATGACGCTCATGTTCGGCTATGTGTATTTTTCCATCTTTCTCGCCTATTTTATCGGCAATATTCAGAACCGCATCGGCTTCTTTACACTGTATTCCATTCATATCGTCACGACCTTCCTGAGCATCAACTATGGACTAGCTGTGCAAAATCCGGTCTTCCTCGCGCAATTCCCCTTCGTGCTCATTAGCTTAATCGGTGTCATTTTGCTTCCGGTCAATACGTACAACCGCAATAAGCGGGACAAGCTGGAAGGCGAGCTTGAGCATGCCAACAAGCGGATTTCCGAGCTAGTCAAGCTGGAGGAGCGGCAGCGGATTGCCCGTGACCTGCATGATACGATCGGACAGAAGCTGTCGCTTATAGGTCTGAAAAGCGATCTGGCAGGCAAGCTGATGCAGAAAAATCCCGCCAAGGCGCAGGAGGAAATTGATGATGTGCGCCAAACGGCACGCACGGCGCTCAAGGAAGTACGGGAGCTTGTGACGGAAATGCGTGGAACACGGCTTGAGGATGAGCTTTTTCGGGTAAAACAAATTTTGAAGGCTGCCGATATTCAGCTTATCGTTGAAGGCGACCCGTCGCATACCGACACCTCCCTGCTTGCCGAGAATGTCGTCAGCATGTGTCTCAAGGAAGCAGTAACGAATATCGTCAAGCATAGCTCCGCCACCAAATGTCTGGTTGAAATTGAACCGACTCGTACAGAGCTCATTGTCCGCGTGCAGGACAACGGCACGGGTATTGCTACGGGCGGCAAGGAATCGCGCAGCTATTACCGGGGAAATGGCCTTAGAGGCATGAAGGAAAGACTGGAGTTTATTAATGGCAGTCTGGATATTATTTGCGGCGACGGCACGCTGCTCGTCATTAAAGCGCCCAATATCGTCCAGAAGCCTGAAAAGGAGTCCTCTCTATGATAACAATTGTCATCGCCGAAGACCAACGAATGCTGCTGGGGGCGCTTGCGTCCCTGCTTGAGCTAGAGGATGATATGACCGTGGTTGGCAAAGCTGGTAACGGCGAGGAGGCAATCACGCTCGTCCAGCTTCACAAACCGGATATTTGCATTATGGACATTGAGATGCCGGTCAAGAGCGGACTTGAGGCAGCGGAAGAAATTCGCCAGCTAGGCTGCAAGGTTATCATTTTGACCACCTTCGCCAGAAGCGGCTATTTCGACCGTGCGCTCAAGGCAGGCGTATGCGGCTATTTGCTCAAGGACAGCCCAAGCGAGGAGCTAGCCAGCTCCATACGCAGCGTCATGACTGGCCGCCGCATTTATGCACCCGAGCTGGTGGACGACGCCTACGGGCAGGAAAACCCGCTCACCGAACGGGAGAAGGAGGTTCTTGGCCTCATCGCCGACGGCAAAAATACGAAGGAAATCGCTGACCAGCTATATTTGACCAACGGCACCGTACGCAACTATATTTCCGTCATTTTGGATAAGCTTGGCGTGAGCAATCGGATTGAGGCGATTACCCGTTTTAAGGAGAAGGGATGGTTTAAATAAAAAAAGCATGCTCTTTCCCGCAGGCAGCGGTGCGGAGCATCCTTTTCTTGGTTTGACCAAGCTTGGCTTGTCGATTTTGCAGCAGCGCGGCCTTTTAGCAACGAATATTTCATTTGAAAAACCTCCTGCCGCTGCCAGCTTAGTCTAGCTGTATCGTAAAGCATTCTCGCTTACTTCCCAACAAGGCCATTATGCACAAGACCGCGAAAAAAAGGCAAATGCTGCGGATGGCACGCAATCAAATACGGCTCGCTGCTCATGCCCGTGAAAGGCCTGCCCTCAAAGTCGGTAATGCTGCCGCCTGCCTCGCGCACCATGAGCATTCCCGAATAAAGATCCTCGCCCTCCGAGTTGTACAAAATAATTGCATCCAAATCGCCCTTCGCCAGCATCGTCCATTGCAAGGTAGGCGCCCACAGCCGCATCATTCGCTTGGTGCTCGTATCAAGATGCTGACGCAGTCTAACCGCCTGCGGCTCTTGCTGCACTTTATGCCCTTGAATCCAGCCAACAGTCGCTTTATTGTATGCACGCGGCTCACCTAATCTAATGATTTTGCCATTGCAGCGAAAACCGCCGTTTGCCACCGCCTCATACAAGCGGTTCGTCATCGGCTCATAAATAACCGCCATCACGGCCTCCCGCTGATACATGAGCGTAATGGAAACGGCAAATAAGGGCATTCCGACGGCAAAATTGTTCGTCCCATCCAGCGGATCAACGAGCCATAGCCAATCGCTTGAAAGACGGTTATCTCCCGCTTCCTCCGATATGATGTGATGGTCAGGGAAGCTATGTTTAATTTTGCCCAAAATAATCTCTTCCGCTCTGTGGTCGGCTTCCGTCACTAAGTCGCCATGCTCGTCCTTTTGCTTATAGGTACCGGTATCCAGCTTGTCAAAAAGCTTTCTCAGCAATTCCCCCGCTTCTTTCGCTGCCTCAACAGCGACTCGCCGCGCTTCTCTTACTACTGCTTGTTCCACTTCAAAGACCCCCTCTTTCATTCACTTGCTGAATGAGAAAACATGACTCAAAAGCACGATAGGCAAAATAAAATCCTTCTCGAGATGAAGAAGGATTTTATCTACTGTAACAATCACGGACCACCTTAGAACAATAGACTGAAGCTATTATTATCTATTAATTATTCTATTCCTGATTTGTATTTCGGAATTGGTTAGGCAATGGCGGCGGCGACGTTTTGGTCAACTGAATTTGGTTCGCTGCTTCATAAGGGCTGCCTGGCGGGTTGATAGGAGCAGGAGCCCCTTGCTGATAGCCGTGCCCTGAAGGTCCATTGAATACAAACTCATTCTTTTCTTCCACAATAAGCTCCAGTCCACCAAACTTCTTGGCAAGCACACCATACAGAAGTGCAATAACCATGCTAATAACGCCGTACATTCCAATGATAAAGACCGGCATAACGGTGTAGGCTAGCCCAATGCCCCATAAGCTCGGCTCGCCTACCGCTATTCCGATCAGCAGCATCGCTAAACCTATTAAAAATAAAAGTCCGGCAGGGATAATGGTAATATAAGTGACCGCTTTAAAAGCACTTATCGTCCCTATTCCTTTTATTTCCATTTTCTTCATTCATTTCGCTCCTGTCTTTGTTTTGGCTGAAAATCATTAAAACGGCAATAAAAATTCCAACAACCGCTAGGCCTCTCCGAGGTCGAAGCCTAGATGTTGTCACGAATTTACAATATCATATAAAGTATCCCCTAAATTTGTCAACCTAGCATCCAGAAGAAGCTCCCCAAAAGCCCCCTTCCTGCTCGTTTCTAATGAGCTTTTGTCGTCTAAAATCTGATTCTAAAAACGATGCTTATTGATTGTGATAATGATTATCAGTAAAATGAAGGAAACATATGAAACAGACGATGATAGGGGGTGCAAGATGGAATGGAATGAGCATGCTCATTTATGGACACAGGCGTCGGTGAAGCTGATGGATGTCAGGTTCGTGTCGTTGCGGGGAAGCGATACGCCGCCGGTCTATCAGCTTCCAGCAAACGGCTTCCTCTTTGCCGTGCGCGGTGCGGCGCATATCGCCATTGATTATACGGAATATGAGGTGAACGGCATGTTCGCGCTGCATGGCGGCAAAGGGATGCTATTGGATATTCGCCTCGTAGCAGAGCAGTTCGACTACTATCTTGTTCTGTATAAAGCCGATGTTTTTGTGCCAGGTGGTCGGCACAAACAACCTATTCAATCGCCCGCTTGCCCTTTTCAGGTACAATACGGCTGTATTCCCTCCTATCCATTGTCGCTGTTCGATAAGCTTGAGCTTCTCTTGCATGCTTGGAATTCGCTGGGGAATGTGGAGAAGCTTCATGCCAAAACCTTATTTTATCAGCTCATATATGAGCTAACACGGCAGCTTCGCGAGCAGACGGTAACAATCATTTCGGCTGATCCAGCCGAACAGGCTTTGCGGTATATTCATGAGCATTACGCGGAACCCCTTACACTTGACAAGCTGGCGTCTGTGCTGGATTGCAGCCCCAGCCATCTCTCACGCCTATTCAAGCAGCGCGCCTCCTGCAGTCCTATTGAATATATGATTCGTTTAAGAGTAGACAAAGCTCGCCACCTGCTCAACCACACGGATGCGAGCTTACAGGACATTGCTGCGGCTATCGGTTATTCCGATGTCTATTATTTCAGTAGAATATTTAAAAAACAGGCCGGTTTATCACCACTTAAGTATCGTGAGCGTGAGTCGGAGAACCGCAATAACATCAAACAACATAATCCATTCCTGATGCTAAGATCGTCCATTGCTCCAGTCAAGCCCAAACGTTATATTAAAGCTCGGAGTGATAATGGTTATCAATACAAGAGCAGAGGGGATTTTCAATTGGTTAGGAACAAAAGAAACTCAGCGGCGTTGACATTACTGGTATGTCTCACGCTGTTATTGAGCGCGTGCTCAGGGACGACAGCAGGTAATCGGGCAGAAGGCAGCAATAGTGCCGCAAATCATTCTGCCGCTACGTCTGGCAATACTGCAGGCAATGTTGTGCAATCGGAAGCAGCAACTATGAATTACACGGGAGCAGACGGCGAGGTTGCGGTTCCCCGCAATCCCCAACGAATTGTAGTCCTCACCCACGCTTATGTCGGTTACTTTATGGTGCTTGGCATTAATCCGGTCGGGGCGCCCAGCATGACGATGGAAAACCCGCTTTACGAAGGTAAAATTGACGGAATGGAAGATATCGGGGCATGGGGTGCCTTCTCGATCGAAAAAATCATTTCCTTGAACCCAGATCTTATCGTAGCACTGGCGAACACGGAAAATCTGGATGAAATTAAGAAGATTGCTCCAGTAGTTACCGTGAACTATGGAGAGAAAAATTATAAAGAGCAATTAATCGAATTCGGCAAGCTGACAAACCGCGAGGAGGTGGCCAAGCAGTGGGTAGCTGGCTGGGAAGCCAAAATCGCCGAAGCTAAGCCGAGAGTGCTGCAAGCAGTTGGCGATAAGACCGTTTCTGTGCTGAGCCCTCACAGTAAAGGCATAAACATTTACGGCGAAGGCTTTGGACGCGGAACTGAAATTTTGTATGACGAGTTTGGGCTCAAGGTTCCCGCTGACTTTGATGTCAAGCTTGGCTCCAAGGGAATCTCGCTTGAGAAGATTGCCGACTACGCAGGAGACTATATCTTCACGACGCTAGATACAAGCGAGAGCAGTGAAACAAGCCCGACGTATGATACTGAAATATGGAGAGGACTTTCAGCCGTTCAAGCGAACCGTGTTTTCTACATGGAAAAAGGGTCTGCAGCATTTAATGATCCAACAACACTAGAAGCAATTCTTCCATTCATTGTAAACAGCCTCACGAATGGAGAAAATGAAGATGGCGCATGACTACAACTGAGATCCCCGATTTCATCGTGCTATTGGCGTTAAGGCGGATGAGAGAATTGCTGGCACGCTGCATCTCGGCTATTTTGACAAAACACCGAAAGCAAAGCACAGAACCCCCGCAGCCAAGCTGCTAACCTGCTTTAGGGATTAGCCGCCTGAATGGCGGGCAAAGAAGCATAGCTCAGGGCTCGCCCTTGTTATTGCGGTGAGATCACTCCGCGAAATGCTACTAATTATTATTCTGATCCCGATTGGGTGAAACGGTTGAAATAGGCGGTGGTGTCGTTTTTGTAAGCATGCCTGAATTTGTTGAATGAGTCCCTTGATTATAAAAATGGCTTGTAGACCCATTCATCATGTCCGATGCCCCCTTTTCTTCCACGGTTAGCTCTAATCCGCCGAATTTCTTGGCAAACATGCCATACAACAGCGTATTAAGCATATTGACCGCACCATAAAACACGATTAAAAAAATCGGCATGACGAAGAAAGGGAATCCCATTCCAAAAATGGAAGACCTGCCGGTAGCCGCTGCAATAAGCATCATAACAACACCAATTACAAATAACAGCACAGAAGGTATAATCATCATATACGCCGTCGCTTTAAAAGCACTGACCGCACCTATCCCTTTAATTTCTAATTTCTTCATCTTTTCAGCTCCTAATTATGTTTTTTCACTTTCTACTCCGCAGAAGCCACTAGGAAAAATTCACCAAAAAGTGACAAATTCCTGCTTGCAGCGTAAAAAAAAGAAAAAGCCGTGAAGACTGCCTGTGGTACGCTCCCATCATAGTAGACAGTAGAAAAAACAAAAATTTCTACGTCTACTCATGATGGGGGTTTTTCTCATGTCAAAAAGAAGTCCTGTTCCTTTAGAAATCAAACTACAAATTGTACAACGATGTCTGGATTACCGTTCCAACCCAAATGCTGAGGCTAAACACATGGGGGTGAGCCAGGACTCAGTCAAGGATTGGATCAGAAAATATAGCGCACATGGATTGGACGGGTTAACGGAATCGAAAACGTGGAAAACGTATGCCAAGGAATTGAAGCTTGATGCAATCCAGGATGTTGTGTCTGGTCGTTTATCCTTAACTGCCGCAACAGAAAAATATCATATTTCAAGCAGAAGTGTGTTGTCGAAATGGCTAACCAAGTATACTGAGGAGATCAAATGGAAACCTGCGCGTAAAGGGAAAGGACGATCTCCTATGAACAAAGGACGTAAGACAACGCTTGAAGAACGGATTGAAATCGCACAATATACGCTGGCTCATGACTTGGATTATTCAAAAGCGATGGAGAAGTTTGGTGTATCTTATCAACAGGTATATGCATGGGTACGAAAATACCAAGCAGGTCAAGAAGGAGCCCTTCAGGATGGTCGGGGACGTAAAAAGCCTGTAGAAGAACTCGGCGAGCAAGAACGACTCAAGCTACGGATCAAAGAACTAGAAGCCCGAAATGAATACCTAGAGATGGAGAATGCCTTCGCAAAAAAGTTGGCAGAGATCGAGCGACGAAAACCACGTTAACGCTGGTTCGACATGTACAGCGGTATCAAGCGATACAAGAACTATACGTTGAGAAAGGATACGCGATTGCAGCATTATGCGCGTTAGCTAGTGTGGCTCGATCTGCCTACTACAAGTGGTTAAAGTGGACACCTTCTGCCAAAGAACGTGAAGCACGTATGCTTGCTAAAGAAGTGAAGCGTCATTATGAAAAGCGAGATGGGATTTTGGGCTATCGCCAAATGCGAACCCAGTTAAATCGAAAGCTGAACCAGAAGTACAACAAAAAGCGCTATTACCGAATCATGCGTGCGCTGGAGCTAAAAGCAGTCATTCGTAAAAAACGGCCACATTACGTAAGTGCCACAGCGCTCCATGTGGCTGAGAATAAAATGAATCGCGACTTTGATGCCTCTGCTCCAAATGTAAAATGGTCTACGGATGTAACCGAACTGAAATACGGAAATGGGCGTAAAGCGTATTTAAGCGCTGTTATAGATCTGTACGACAACGCCATTGTTTCATGGGTGCTCAGTCATTCCAACAACAATAAACTCGTGATGGATACGCTGAAAAAAGCGTATACCAAAAATCCAGGTGTGTCCCCGATGATCCAGAGTGACAGAGGTTTTCAGTACACGTCCCATGAGTATAAAAGGCTTCAATTGAAGTATGGATTTACGAAGAGCATGTCTCGTGTGGGTCGATGCTTGGATAACCAGCCAATTGAACGATTTTGGGGTACGTATAAGTCAGAAAGTTATTATCTTACGAAGTATGATGCCTATGAGAGCCTATACAGCGCCGTTCGCCGTTATATGAACTACTATAACAACTACCGTTATACGGAATGTCTGGACGGCTTGTCTCCAAATGAATACCGCAGAGCGGTATAACAAAGATACCTTAGCACGTCATCCGAGTTAAGGTATCCATCTGAACTGTTTTTTTGTTTTTTTGACTGTCTACTTGACGGGGAGCACTTCACTGACAGGCAGTCTTTCACGGCTCTTTCTATTAAACTGATGCGTTATTTATGCTTTCGCTGGATCGAAGGAGCTTTTCAGCGAAACGATACGGTTGAAGATTAGCTTCTCCGGCGTCGTATCCTTCGGATCTACATTGAAATAGCCATGGCGGAAAAATTGGAACTTCGCTTGTCCTTCGGCATCCTTCATATTCGGCTCCACGAAGCCTTGCAGCACCTCAAGGTTATTCGGGTTGATGCATTCAAGGAACGGCTTGCCTTCCTCTTCTGCTTCATTCGTAATAAGAGGCTCGAACAAACGGAAGTCTGCCGGAACTGCCTGTGACGCCTCCACCCAGTGAATCGTGCCCTTTACTTTGCGGGCGTTGAAGCCCGAGCCGCTTTTTGTTGCCGGATCGTAGGTGCAGCGCAGCTCAATGACGTCGCCCGCTTCATTTTTCACAACCTCTTGGCAAGTAATGAAATACGCATGCTTCAGACGCACCTCATTGCCAGGGAACAGGCGGAAATATTTATTCGGCGGATTTTCCATAAAATCGTCCTGCTCAATATAAATCTCGCGACCGAACGGAATTTGGCGAATACCCATGTCTTCGTTCTCAGCGTTATTTTCTGCATCGAGCAGCTCGGTTTGGCCTTCCGGGTAATTCGTAATGACGACCTTGAGCGGTCGCAATACCGCCATCGTCCGAAGCGCCTTAAGCTTCAAGTCCTCACGGATAAAATGCTCAAGCATCCGCTCATCGACCGTGCTGTTCGCCTTCGCAACCCCGATCTCGCGACAGAAGGCGCGAATAGCTTCCGCCGTAAAGCCTTTGCGGCGCAAACCGCTGATCGTCGGCATACGCGGATCATCCCAGCCGTCTACCACTTTCTCATCAACAAGCTGCTTCAGCTTTCTTTTGCTCATGACGGTATTCGTGACATTCAGACGGGCGAACTCGTATTGACGAGGCACTGCCGGCATCTCGCATTCGGCAATCGCCCAGTCATAGAGCGGACGGTGATCGGCGAACTCCAGCGTACAGATGGAATGCGTAATGCCTTCAATCGCGTCACTGATCGGATGAGCATAGTCATACATCGGGTAAATGCACCAAGCATCGCCAGTCCGGTGATGGTGGGCATGAGCGATACGGTACAGCACGGGATCACGCAGGTTAATATTCGGCGAAGCCATATCAATCTTCGCTCTCAGCACCTTCGAGCCGTCAGGAAATTCTCCTGCGCGCATACGGGCAAACAGATCAATGTTCTCTTCTGCACTGCGCTCACGGTAAGGACTGTTTTGCCCGGGCTGTGTCAGCGTGCCGCGCGTCTCGCGGATTTGCTCGGCGGACAGGTCGCATACGTATGCTTTGCCTTTATTAATGAGCAGTACAGCGCGATTGTAAAGCTCTTCGAAATAATCCGAGGCAAAGCGCAGCTCGTCCCAATCAAAGCCCAGCCACTTCACATCCTCTTGAATGGAATCGACGTATTCCGTATCCTCCTTAACCGGGTTCGTATCGTCAAAGCGCAAATTCGTTCTGCCTTTGAAATCGTCAGCCAGCTCAAAATTCAAGCAAATGGACTTCGCATGTCCTATATGCAAATAGCCATTCGGCTCCGGCGGAAAGCGCGTCACGATTTCCTTGACATGGCCGGTCTTCAAATCTTCGCTCACAATATTTTTTATAAAGTTAGAGGATGACAGCTTAGTGTCCACGTTGTTTTCCATTGTGACCAACCTTTCCCACGAAAAATAGATATCTTTCTATAATACACAAAATCCCGCAAAATTATAAGATCATCCGCATCGTTATTAAAATAGATGGCATGTGAGCAACCTTTGTTTTCATAGGTTCTATTAATAACGTATTTGCTCGCGGCATGGCATGTGCTGCCAGATGCCCTTGCAACCTGAACGGATGGTGAAGACATCATGACTGGGAACCCGATCGTTATATTTCCCTACAGCGGGTTTGAAGCTTTCCCTGCGGCGGAGCGCGACTGGCTTGCCAAGCTCGGAGAGCAACGTCAAATCTATATGATTGCAGAGGACGCACTACCAAGCTGGGCAATCGCCGCATCTATCGCTCCCCTATCGCTCGCTCGTCTGCCTGAGCAGGATTGGGATCACACCTGCGCACTTGTGCTCCATCCTTGCTGGACGCATATCGCAGCACCACTGGCTCCGCGCAGCCTGATCGCCTATCTTCCCGATTCAGAGCCGCAGGAAGAAGAGCAATGGCGCTCCTATCGCAGCTGGCTGTGCGCACGGGCGACGCTCGTTGTTGCTGCCACTGAAGCCTTTTATTTGGAGCAGGCCTTTTGCCGCGGCGATATTTTTCTGCTTGATGGCACCGATGAAACGTCCGATCTGCTGGCGAGACAAGCGATAGAATGGCATATAGACGGCTATGAATCGCAGATGCTTATACGGCTGCAACAACGGTTCCGCGCCATTTGGCATGAGGAGCAGGCCGATAAAACGCAGGCCGCAAGAAGACTTGCTGAATTAAGGATGCAGGCCGATCCGACGGCGCTGGGGCAGAACAACCTTGCTGAGGCTGAGCAAGACGCTGCACCGCAGCAACAAAGCAGGCAAGCAGCGGCGAGCGCGGAAGAGAATCCAGCTGGCCTTCCAGACGGTCATAGGCGCAGGCTGACGGACCAGCTTTTTTTCCATGCGGTATATCGCTATTTGACTGGCGAAAGTCTTCGAGCGCAAGGCGAGCTGCTCGCCGCCTTTGAGCAAGCCGTACTGGATGGGCGCGAGCAGGCGCTCCAGCAAATTTATCGGTTTCGCTCCGCCATGCAGCTGGAGCTGGGATTGCTAGATGAAGCGGTGTGCACCTATCTGCATACAGCGCTTTCCGAAGAAGAGCGATTGCAGGGTGCGCGGCTGCTCCAGTGGATGGATGGCGGCAAGCCCCTCCTAGCTGAGGCACTTCTGTACCAGCTCAACGATGATTACCGATCAGCGATTGTAAGGCTTAAGCCACTACAAGCCGACCCGGAAGCCCGCAAGCTGCTTGCCGAGCTTTACCTGCAAAGCGGCAGACTGGAAAGCGCCTACCTGCTGCTGTCGAAGGAGCCGCTAAGGAGTATCGCGGAACGCGAGCAGCTTCAGCTGATGACCGGCACGGTGCTGCTGCTTCAGGGCAAGCGCCATGAAGCGATCCATTGCTGCCTTGTCGCAGCGGAGACTAACATCGAAGCGCTTGGCAACATCATCGAGCTTGCCAAGCTCGATCATATCGTAATGGAGCAGGCGCACCATCGCGATAAGGAGGTTCAGTCATGAGCGGTTTAAAGCCATTTCGCATGCCTCGCAAAACGACAGGCAATAAGCTCACCGCTATTATGCAAGTACGCAATGAGGAAGGCCGCTATTTGGAAGCGCTGCTTGACGACCTGTCCAGCTACGTCGATGAAATTGTCATTGTGGATGATGCAAGCACCGACGCAACCGTTGAAATTTGCAAAGCCTGCCGCAAAGTTGTGAGGCTGGTGGAAAATGAGGAGCGGCTGTTCGGCTGCGAATGGCGGCTCCGCCAAATGCTGTGGCGGGCGGCCGAGGAAACCGAGCCCGACTGGCTGCTTGCGGTTGATGCGGACGAATTTTATGAGGAAGCCGCCAAGACTGAGATGCGAAGCTTGATCAATCAGGGAGCATATGACTGGGTTGCTTTTCGCATGTATGATTTCTGGGGGTCTGTGACGCATTACCGAGAGGATGCCTGGTGGAATTTGCATCAACGACCGACGGTGACTCTCACTCGCTACTTGCCCGGCTATCATTATGCCTATCCGCAATGGGCCCATCATGTGCCGCGTCTCCCACTCACTTGCAGTGCGCTTCCCGGAGCGCTGACAGAGCTGCGTATTAAGCATTTCGGATGGGCAGGAAGCGCGGAGCAGCGCCTTCAAAAATATGAGCGGTACATGCAGCTTGACCCGGAGGGCAAATGGGGCAGCCTCGCCCACTATGCCTCGATTCTTGATCCGAACCCCCGGCTAGTTCGCTGGGCGGAGCGAATAGTGCCGAAGGGGGAGTAGAAGAATGGGCAATGGGGATGCACGGGCTGACGTTACGATATTGACCCATAGCTATTTGAATGCCTATCAGCAGCAGTATACCCGTCCCTTCGGCGGCGGGCTTGAGCGTTATGTAGGACTGCTGTGCCGCACCATTGCAAGGATGGGACTGCGCCCGCTCGTCTACCAGCTCTCTTATTATGGTGAATTCTTCACCAGCTACGAAGGGAGTCCAGTCCGCGGCTGGACCTATGAGGTGGACGCATTGGCTGCCGCCTTCGAGCGTATGGCGGATGCCGCTGAGGGTCTTATTATATATGCGAGCTGCATTTGGCAGCCCATTGCTTATCGTCCCGGCAGCATCGGCATCTGCCACGGCATCAACTGGGATTACAGCCGCATGGAGCTGAAAACGAAAGCGAACATCGCCGCCATAATCGGCAGCGCCATCCGCCAGCTCGACCTGATCGTGTCGGTCGACTCGCATTTTCAAACCTATTGCCGCGCCACCTGCGAGTTTGACGATTCCTCCAAAATCGCCTTGCTGCCAAATTCGGTGGACACTAGCCGATTTCTTCCTAAAAACGAGACATCGGCAAATCGTCTCTCACCGAAGGATGTCGAGGGGCACGCCTATGAAAAGAAACAGACGGACTATAAGCCGCTGCGCGTGCTTTATCCAAGAAGGCTGAGCTATGAGCGCGGTGTTGTAGCGATGATGCTCGTGACAGATAAGCTGCTGAACCGTTTTGCAAATGTGACCGTGGAGTTCGCGGGGGAGCTGCTGGAGCATACTCCCGTTGCCGCCGCTTTTCAGCTCTGGTTAGAGGCTCAGCCGCATAAGGAGCGCATCCTCGTGCGGACCTACAGCTTTGATAACGTGTTAGCTGCCTATCATGCGGCAGATATTGCCGTCATTCCTACGCTTTATTCCGAGGGAACCTCCCTCTCATGCTTGGAGGCGATGAGCTGCGGCGTACCCGTCGTCGCCACGGATATCGGCGGGCTCAATGACATCGTCATTGATGGTCTGAACGGACGCCTCGTCCCCCCTCGATGGGTACCGATTTATGAAGCGATATGCGACTTGCTTGGCGACGCCTCTCTTCGGAGCGAAATGGGGGCTTCCGCCCGTCAAACCGCGCTCGCCTTCGATGAAGCGAGATGGAGCAGCAGGTGGGAGCGCCTAATTGCGGCCCAGTTGGAGAAGCTGGGGCGGAATGCTGAGACATAGATATAGCGATATAATGGCTTAACGACGTAGAGACTAGAGACATAGCGAACAACGGCATAACGGCATAACGAACAACAGCATAATGAGATAACGACACCATGACATAACGAACAACAGCAGAACGAGGTAACGAACAATGAGATAACGGCATAACGAACAATGACATAACACCAGAGCAGGGATGCCTTGAACGCATTCGTGCTATAAGCATTATGCCATTTATATAAGGAAGCGGCTGTCGTTATAGCAGCCGCAAGGGGAATAGGGCCGAGCTGATGCGCTGCATCAGCTCGGTTTCGCTTTGCAGCGGCGCGGGCGCGGGACTGACGCCGCGTGCTGCGTGGCTGTCCGCCCGGCGGCCGCATAGCAGCCGGGCGCGGGACGCGTAGGCGGCGGCTGCGCCGGAGGCCGCCGCACGCGCGAGCCAGGGCGGCGCGGCAGCAGCGCGCGCCGCCGTAAAATGCGCAGCGGCAGCAGGCCAGGCGCCTGCCGCTGCTGCGAAGGCGCCCGCGGCCAGCTTTGCTGCGGGCGCGAGCAAGGCCTCGGCCGGCGGCGAAGCTGCCGGCTGGCGGCCTGGGCTTGCAGCCTGCATGCGCAGCAGGCTGCACCACGCCAGCGGCGGCGCATCCGCCGGTGCGCCGCCGCTGGCGCAAAGCGCTTGCCAGTCGCGCACATGATGCAGCGCCTGTGTCACCAGTGCGGAGTCGGCTCCGCCTCCCGCACGAGCTGAGTCATCGCCTGCTGACGAGTCCAGCGCCGCCGTATAAGCCTCCCGCCATTTCCCGGCGGGCAGGCTTTGCCATAGCTGGGAGCCGCCAGCCTTGTCGCCCTGCTGAACAAGCAGCAGACCTTGCCAAAAAATGCGTTGGTCGCGCTCCGCCAACGCTTCAATCAGCTGAGCGGACACCTCCGGCTGCCGTTCCAAGCCCATATAAGCAAGCTTGCCCAGCAGGTCGTTCAATAGCTTTTGCTGTTTTAGCCCTTCTCCTGTCCGTCCTTCCTGCTTCGACGTTTCACCTTTATCTGCCTGAAGAATACTTGTGCTTGCCAGCAGCCATTTGCTGCGTATCCCTTCGTCCCACGCCCCTAGCAGCAGCAGCCGTTCCCAAGCCGGAGCATAGTCTGGCCGCGCCTGAATGGCGGCCACGTAGCGGTCAGCAGCCGCTTGCCACTCATACATCCGCTCATGGCAAAAGCCTGCTCCGCACATGGAACGGTAGCTCCCCGCTCCTGCGGCTGACGAATAAAAGCTGGCTGCCGTTCCAAGCTCAAGCGCTATCTCCAGCTTTTTTAACGCTTCCTCAGCAAAATCCAATTCCAGCAGCGCTGCTGCCCAAGCTTCATATAAATCAGGGAAATCAGCGTAGCCGAATGCTTTGACTCCCCTTTCCGCCCAATGCGCCGCCGCTTCCGCTGTCCCTCTTGCCAGGCAAGAGCGGCTCAGCTTAAGCAGCACATCCGACGCGTAGCCGCAATCCGGCGGCAGCTCGGCGGCAAGCGGCTCGAGCCAGCCAATCGCTTTTTCCCAATCGCCATAGGTACAGCATTCCGTGCCCATGGCATAGCGCAGGACGGGATCTGCGGGATTACGCCGCAAGGCGTTTTGCAAAATAGCGGCGTTCCGTTGTTTTTTGCCCCGTGCGGCTATCACCTCATCCCGATAGCCCTCATGACGCACGACGACCGGAGCAAGCAGCAAGCCGCCCCGCTCCAGCGCAGCGACAGCTGTCGCCGTCTCCTCGTGAATAGCGCCTGCAAACCGAATCCGCTCATCGTTGCGGAACAAGCGGCATACCGCATCCGTCAGCTCATCTTCCGCTCCTTCGCACCCTATCCGGCTAATAAGCCGGACATAATAGCCGAAGTGCTCCTCATCCGCAAGCAGCATCCGCCACTGTTCCAGCTGCAGCGGCTCCAGCCGCTCATCAGCGTCAAGCACTAAAATCCATGGCTGCACGGCCGCCTCCAGCCCTTTGTTGCGAGCCCGCGAAAAATCGCTGTGCCACGTAGCTTGCAGTACCCGAGCGCCATATGATCGCGCGATTTCCACCGTCCGGTCAACCGAGCCCGTATCGACGATGATCATTTCACTCACATAGGGGAGGACGGATTCCAGGCAGCTCTCCAAAAACCTTTCCTCATCGCGCACAATCATACACAAAGATAAGGGCAGCTTTTCCGACTCTACTGCCCTCGCTTTCTCCCCCCATGCATCATCGGCACCGCCTTCACGAAACGCTGCATCCACATTTTCACCCTGCATCCACAACCCCTCCCTGCTGCTTCGCTTTCTGTCTACCAGCCCTCCTCACCCGGCAGCAGCAAACGAGTAAGCTGGATCGCCTCTTTCCTCAAGCTCGCTCGGCCATTCTGGCCAGCCTGCCGCAGCTGCTGGTGCTTTGCCAGCCATTGATCGGCTCGCAGCCACCACTGGCGGGCGGTTACAGCCGCACTTCCTGTACTTCCTGTACTTCCCGCACTTCCCTTATCCCCTACACCATAGCCTATGCTCCACTCCGCATCCCTTGCGAGCTGCTGTGCCAGCTCATCTGGCAGCGGAAGCCCGCTGTACTCCCGCCGCTCAATAGCCTCCGCCTGCTTACGAAGCAATTGGCGATGCTCATGCTGCTCCTGCAAATCCGCCTGCCATCGCAGCCAATCGGCAGCCGCAGCAGGGCAGCCGGAAGCCAGCATAACGGCGGCAAGCTTGCGTACAGCTCCCTCATTAGGGCAGCCGATACGTGCGGCAAGGACAGCTAACAGCCGTTCTTCCTCGCCCGCTGCGCGAAAATACCTGCACAGCCTGAACAGTGGCGGCAGCAGGCTAGGCTGCTGCCGCAGCGCCGCCACATAGGCGGACACCAGCCCTTGCTCATCGAGCAAAGCTTCGCTGATGCGCCCTAGCAAGTAGGCGGTGCGATACGTCCCAATGCCCTCTTCTGTATGGTAGTGAGCGGGCGCACCTGCTAGCTCAAGTGCATGCTCTGCTGTCTGGGCTGCTTCCCGCAAGCTTCCAAGCTGCGCGAGGCTAAGCGCCCAATAATGCCACATATCCGTATAATCCGGATAGCGGGAGGCACCGTCCGCTGCGACCTCGGCGGCTTCGGCCCATTTTTCCAAGGCATGGAGGCTTCGCACTTCATATTTGATTACAAGATGAGCATAGTTTAAATGCGCAAATTCCTGTGAGCTGCGCGCCCTTCGAAAAGCATCCAGCGCCTTAACCGCCTCGCCCCGCCGCAAAAACTCCACGCCTATATTGTAGTGGTGAAACGTATTCGACGGCTCCTCCGCGAGCGCGAATTGGAGCAGCTTCATATTGCGCTCCAGCTTATTTTTCTCTAAAACATCCTGCGCCCTGTAGCCATAATGATGAATGACAACATCCGTCATTTGAAATTTCGCTTCCGGATTCCCGCGCAAAATCGCCGCTGCGATTTGCTCATGTATCCGCCCCTCAAATCGGTGCTGCTCGGCATTACGGAACATGCGGAGCACCGGATGAACGGTGGAGCCTGACGCTCCCTCATCGCCAATGACGTTCCGCACCTGAAGCAAGAGCGCCATCAGCTCCTCATCTTGGGCCCACACCCGCAGCTGCCTTCCGCCAGCCGAATCCAGCGCTTCATCGGCATCGAGAAATAGAATCCATTCCCCGCGCGCCGCATCGAGCCCCAAATTCCGCGCCTTGGAAAAATGCTGCTCCCACTCCGCCCTTATGACCGTCGCTCCAAAGCTTTGCGCTATTTCAACCGTCCGATCCATTGATCCGGTATCCACCACAATGATTTCGTCCACTATGCCTTTGACGCTGGTCAAACAATTCGGCAAATGCTTCTCCTCATCTTTAACGATCATGCATAAAGAGATCAGCTTCCGCTGCCCCGCCATTCGTCCGCCTCCTCTGCACGGCATTCCAGCTCGTGTGCCAGCCGAGCGCATTCACCCGTGCAAGTGCTGCGCGAAGCCGCTCCTCATCCTGCACGGCCCAACTGCCGTCCCAGCCTCGACTGCCGCTATATTGGCCGGGCTCCAGCGCTGCAATTCCCATTTGGAGGCAAGCTGCCGCTGAGCCAAGCTGTGCGCGATCACCATACTCGCCTGCTTCGGATATATTTTCGAATAGGGATAATGCTTCACCGTAGAGCCCTTTATCATACAGCAGCTCTCCTAGCCGAAATTGCTGCCCCGCGCTCATTGCGCCTTCTCTGGCATAACTGCGAAGCATAAGCTCCGCTGCCGCCTCGACATATCCGTTATCATAAAGCAATTGCTCGCTTTCCAATTGCAGCCCCTGATGACAAGCCGTCAGCCTTGCCGCCAGCGGAAGCATATTCAGCTCGATGGCCTGTTTTACATAAAGGGCAGCTGTCTGCTCGCCAAGCTGATCGAACCACTCTTTTTCCACTGAAAAAATACGGCCATTCGCCTGCTCCCACCCCAGATAGCGCTGCAGCGCTCCAAGGCCTATTCCTTCTTTTATCGTTTCATCAAGCTGCCAGCAGCATAAAGTCCAATCGCGAGCAAGTGAACTCAGAACAGTCTGTTCATCCGAATCCTTTATAGCCTCTCGATCTGCTATCGGCATACGATCAAGCCAAGACTCCCAGAGCGCATTTGCCTCCGCATATTGACCGCAAGCCATGAGGCATACGCCAAATTGGCGAATTTCTTCTATACTCCAGTCCGACTGCTCCGTTGAAAAGGAATCCCGATCCGGCATTCCATCATGCCCTCTTACAGCAACAATTAGGCCCGCCTCAATCGCGCCTTCCATCCACAGCTCTCTGGCGCATTGCCAAGCGCCAATCTGCTGCATGACGGAGGCTAAGCGTTTGTTGACCGAATCCCGCCGCTCTCCAACGGCGAATAACGCCCTCAAGCGCTCCGCTATAGCCATATCGCTCCAACCAATAAGCTGAAGCGTATCCGCCATGCCTACAGCCGCTGGCTGATGCCATACTGCAACGAGCGCCAGCTCATAGTGTCTAATTGCCGCCTCATGGTTTCCCATACGCTTCTGCACCGCCCCCAATGCCGTTCGAATAAACGTTCCATCTGCACCAAGCTCGGTAATATACTCGCCAGCAGAGAACTTATTTGAGGCTCTATCTAGCCGCCCTAATGATTTGGTAGATATAAGGACCGCCATCTCATAGGCTTGTGCTGCTTCTGTAAGCATCCCGGCAGAAGAGAGCGCCTCACCCATGAGCATATGGAGATCTGCATAGTTTGGGTAACGCAGCACTTCT
Organism: Paenibacillus sp. KS-LC4; assembly: GCF_036894955.1. Taxonomy (NCBI): domain Bacteria; kingdom Bacillati; phylum Bacillota; class Bacilli; order Caryophanales; family Paenibacillaceae; genus Paenibacillus; species Paenibacillus sp. KS-LC4. Next base: position 5,897,618 of record NZ_CP145905.1, read on the forward strand.
TCGCGGAGCAGAGCCAACGCTTCCTCTGGCTTTGCAAGTGCGAGCAGCACTTTTGCATAGTCCCGAATGAGCGAAGGGCGATAGGGGGCGTTTATTGGCACCGCTGCCCAAGAAGCACGTAGCGCAGGCTCAGCCTCAGCCGTTCTACCCAGCTGACACATCGTCACCCCGTAGTTGTAAAGACAAAAAGGATCATGAGGCCGCTGGGACAGCTGCCTGTCAATGATCCGTAAATTTCTTTCGGCTTTATTTTTGCGGGCAATGACTGAAGGCTTATACCCGTCGTGAACAAGCGTGAGCGGTGTTTGAAGCAGCGGCCCGTCTATACTTCTCGCCTCAGAAGCACACCCGCTTTCAATGGAGCTGGAAATAAGCTGTTCATGGATTTCACCTTCATAACAGTAGCCGCGGTCGGCTCGAAACAACCTAAGTGCTTGGCTGTAAAGACAGTGGTCTGCCGATGCGTCATCATATAGATGACGCATCGGCAGACGGAAAGCGGGATTTTTCGTCTGCCGCAGCTCTTGCCTTAACGCTTGACCCGTCTCGCCTTCCAGCCATTCGTCGGCATCCAGCACCAAAACCCAGAGCGTACGCGCCTGTTCAAGTGCCGCATTGCGGACGCTGGAAAAGTCATCCTGCCATTCCACATGCAGCACTCTGGCTCCATATTGGCTGGCCAGCTCTATCGTGCCATCCGTAGAGCCTGAATCTGCAACGATAATTTCGTCTGCGATATTTTTAATGCTTTTGAGACAGCGGCTCAGTACATCCTCTTCGTTGCGAGCGATAATGTGAACTCCCAGCAGCATGACGAAAGCCCTCCTAATTTAGTTGCCCTGTCCGTTGAAAAATACATCCAGCGTCGTCGACGAGCCCGCTAGACTGGAGCGGTACGAAAGCCGCGTGTATTTTAAGAAACGCTGCGGCACCAGCACATCCACCGATCCTGTGGCAATGCCCGTTACCGTTTCAACATCCGTATACCAGTTCGATCCATTAGCGCTAATTTCCACACGCGCATCTGCACGATTGGCTCCCGGTCCCCGATTGTATACGAAGAAGGAATAAGTGCCAAATACGCTGGTCGTAACAGCGGTCAATGCCGTATATGCGTCTGCTGTTACAATATTCAAGCTGGAGCTTTCCTGGAAGCTCCTTTGTGAAATTGACGTTACGCTGCTCAGTGTACCCGTCGTGATCGTTGCTCCGTTCACCGCACCCAACGTGCCTGCTGTGATTGTCGCTCCTAATACTGCCGTCAACGTCCCTGCTGTGATCGTCGCTCCATTCACCGCACTCAACGTGCCTGCCGTGATTGTCGCTCCATTCACTGCGCTCAACGTGCCTGCTGTGATTGTTGCTCCATTCACCGCACTCAACGTGCCTGCCGTGATCGTCGCTCCTAATACTGCCGTCAATGTGCCCGCTGTGATCGTCGCTCCATTCACTGCACTTAACGTGCCTGCTGTGATCGTCGCTCCTAATACTGCCGTCAGCGTCCCTGCCGTGATTGTCGCTCCATTCACTGCACTCAACGTGCCTGCTGTGATTGTTGCTCCATTCACCGCACTCAACGTGCCTGCTGTGATTGTTGCTCCATTCACCGCACTCAACGTGCCTGCTGTGATCGTCGCTCCTTCCACTGCCGTCAACGTGCCTGCTGTGATCGTCGCTCCTTCCACTGCACTCAACGTGCCCGCTGTGATCGTCGCTCCTTCCACTGCCGTCAACGTGCCCGCTGTGATCGTTGCTCCTTCCACTGCACTCAACGTGCCTGCTGTGATCGTCGCTCCTTCCACTGCACTCAACGTGCCTGCTGTGATCGTCGCTCCCAATACCGCACTCAACGTGCCTGCTGTGATCGTCGCTCCCAATACCGCACTCAACGTGCCTGCTGTGATTGTTGCTCCATTTACCGCACTCAACGTGCCTGCTGTGATTGTTGCTCCATTCACCGCACTCAACGTGCCTGCTGTGATCGTCGCTCCTTCCACTGCCGTCAACGTGCCTGCTGTGATCGTCGCTCCTTCCACTGCCGTCAGCGTCCCTGCCGTGATCGTCGCTCCGTTCACTGCACTCAACGTACCCGCTGTGATCGTTGCTCCTAATACTGCACTCAGCGTCCCTGCTGTGATCGTCGCTCCATTCACTGCACTCAACGTACCTGCTGTGATCGTCGCTCCTTCCACTGCCGTCAATGTGCCCGCTGTGATCGTTGCTCCTTCTACTGCCGTCAGCGTCCCTGCCGTGATCGTTGCTCCATTCACTGCACTCAACGTGCCCGCTGTGATCGTTGCTCCTAATACTGCCGTCAACGTGCCCGCTGTGATCGTCGCTCCTTCCACTGCCGTCAACGTGCCCGCTGTGATCGTCGCTCCTTCCACTGCCGTCAACGTGCCCGCTGTGATCGTTGCTCCTTCCACTGCCGTCAGCGTCCCTGCCGTGATCGTCGCTCCGTTCACTGCACTCAACGTACCCGCTGTGATCGTTGCTCCTAATACTGCCGTCAACGTGCCCGCTGTGATCGTCGCTCCTTCCACTGCCGTCAACGTGCCCGCTGTGATCGTCGCTCCTTCCACTGCCGTCAACGTGCCCGCTGTGATCGTCGCTCCTTCCACTGCCGTCAGCGTCCCTGCCGTGATCGTTGCTCCATTCACTGCACTCAACGTGCCTGCTGTGATCGTCGCTCCTTCCACTGCCGTCAACGTGCCCGCTGTGATCGTCGCTCCTTCCACTGCCGTCAACGTGCCCGCTGTGATCGTTGCTCCTTCCACTGCCGTCAACGTGCCTGCCGTGATCGTCGCTCCATTCACTGCACTCAACGTGCCTGCTGTGATTGTTGCTCCATTCACTGCACTCAACGTACCTGCTGTGATCGTCGCTCCTTCCACTGCCGTCAATGTGCCCGCTGTGATCGTCGCTCCTTCCACTGCCGTCAACGTCCCTGCTGTGATCGTCGCTCCTTCCACTGCCGTCAACGTGCCCGCTGTGATCGTTGCTCCTTCCACTGCCGTCAGCGTGCCTGCCGTGATCGTCGCTCCATTCACCGCACTCAACGTACCTGCTGTGATCGTTGCTCCTAATACTGCCGTCAACGTCCCTGCTGTGATCGTCGCTCCTAATACTGCCGTCAATGTGCCCGCTGTGATCGTCGCTCCTAATACTGCACTCAGCGTCCCTGCTGTAATCGTTGCTCCTTCCACTGCCGTCAACGTGCCCGCTGTGATCGTCGCTCCATTCACTGCATTCAGCGTCCCTGCCGTAATCGTTGCTCCATTCACTGCACTCAACGTGCCCGCTGTGATCGTCGCTCCTTCCACTGCCGTCAACGTGCCCGCTGTGATCGTTGCTCCTTCCACTGCCGTCAGCGTCCCTGCCGTGATCGTTGCTCCATTCACTGCACTCAACGTGCCCGCTGTAATCGTTGCTCCTAATACTGCCGTCAACGTGCCTGCCGTGATCGTCGCTCCATTCACTGCACTCAACGTGCCTGCTGTGATTGTTGCTCCATTCACTGCACTCAACGTACCTGCTGTGATCGTCGCTCCTTCCACTGCCGTCAACGTGCCTGCTGTGATTGTTGCTCCATTCACTGCACTCAACGTACCTGCTGTGATCGTCGCTCCTTCCACTGCCGTCAATGTGCCCGCTGTGATCGTCGCTCCTAATACTGCACTCAGCGTCCCTGCTGTAATCGTTGCTCCATTCACCGCACTCAACGTGCCCGCTGTGATCGTTGCTCCATTCACCGCGCTCAACGTGCCTGCCGTGATCGTCGCTCCGTTCACCGCGTTCAATGTTCCTGCCGTGATTGTCGTTCCCAAGACAGCTGCGATAGTACCAGTGGTAATTGTCGCCCCCATTAAATTTCCAATTGTACCGTCCAGCATAATGTTCAGCAAGTTGCCTGATGTGTCTGTTGCAAGGGGCTGAGCTGTTTGTGTGTCGTCTTTACCAAATATTAATGTACGTAAATTATCCGGATTCGGATTAAACGTCGAAAAGTTTGGCATACCATCACCTAGTTTCCTTTTAGTATTACAGGAAAGAGATAGAAGAATGCCCGTACGTCCTTCCCCGTTCGCTTCCTCTCTATGTCCATGTGCTCACACTGTATGTACATTTGAAAGTGTCGGAGACGGCAGCTGTCCGTGTAAAATCCGCCTTTTCTTCACAACGTGCGGCATGTCCCCATACCTATCATCGCTAATCCCCATATCCTGTCATATATTGATTTGATTTAAGAGGTGATGGAATGACCAATAATGCTGTTTTTAATAATGAAAAAAACCCCTTAAGCATGCTCATCAACAATGCTTATACTTCACCAGCCATCATAGCGCCGCCAGAGGAAAATGCAGCTGTAAACGGCCGGCTATTTATCGTTACAAGCGGAAGTAGCAGCATTGGTGCCGCAAACAATCAGCTCATTCAAATTACGAACCCTTCTGGAAGCGGGAGATCACTGTACATCTCCAGTATCTCCGGCGGTATTTCAGCTGCTGCTACCCTTAATTTATATTCCACCGGCACAGTCACCGGGGGAACCACGCCCACACCATTTAACAGCCAATTTGGCAATACAACAGCAAGTATTGCCACCGCTCGCGTTGCTACGGGAACCATAACCGGAACACCTACGCTATTTATGACCATGCTGCTGGCAGCAGGCGTATTCAACTTTACTTTTACGGGAGCGATCATTGTGCCGCCAAACCGGGCGATAACGATTTCCGTCGGGACAGGCGTCATTACCGCAGCCACCAACATTGTGTGGTGGGAAGCCTAAATGCCGAACCAGTCTATTTTTAATACCTCCAATAAACCGCTGATTGGGCAAGCTGCGAACACCATAAATAAACTGGGCTGTTACCTCCCCTCAGATTCGGCCACCTCAGCTGCTGCTGCTGGAGCCTTCTCCATTTATGCTTCCAACAGTGCCTCTCTAGGAATTCTCGGCGGCACCGTGAATACGTCGCTTCAGGTCGTTAATCCCGTTGGCAGCGGCAAGCAGCTTTTCCTCGATCAGGTATACTGTTATATCGACGTGTCCCTAAGCCTGCTATCTGGCTTTAGCGGACAATTAACTATTTTTCAAGGAGGCAGTATCGGCACCTCTACATCGCAAACACCTGCAAACCTCGTGCTTGGCAGCAGTGTTGCAAGCGTAACGACCGCAGCTTCATCCATCAATACCGTAAGCGGGGGAACCACTTACCAGGTTTATGCGCTATATCCCGGCCCCTTTCAAATTCCACTCGGTGGCAAAATCGTCGTGCCGCCAGGTCAGACCCTTACGATTAATGTGTTTGGCTCCCTAAGCTTGCTAGGTATACTGGGCAATGGCGCATCTGTAACTTGGTGGGAGAAGTAGCATGTTGGGCAACCTACAACAAAATAAAAAGGCCGCCCCAAACATCAAATGAATGATGCTTGAAACAGCCTTATGGCCTATTTTAAAAGCTACAGCAGCTTCTCAATATCTTCCTTCATGCTGAGTGGCTCATCGGTCGATTCAAAACGTTTGACAACCTTCCCTTCCCTGTCAATGAGGAACTTGGTGAAATTCCATTTGATGGAGTCTCCATCCATAAAGTGCGGCAGCTTTTCGGTCAAAAATGCACTAAGCATTTTGCCGCTTGCTGCGGATGTATCAAAGCCATTAAAAGGCGCCTCGGCTGTCAAATAGTTGAACAGCGGGTGTGCTGTTTCGTCACGTACATCCGTCTTCGCAAAAAGCGGGAACGTTACGCCATAGTTCAACTGGCAAAAGCTTTGCACATCCGAGTTTCCGCCCGGCTCCTGCTCGCCAAATTGATTGCTTGGGAAGCCGAGTATTTCCAGACCTTGATCCTTGTACTGCTCATACAGCTTTTGCAAATCAGCATATTGGGGTGTAAAGCCGCATTTGCTCGCCGTATTGGCAATAATAACGACCTTGCCTTTATATTGCTCCAGACTAACCGTCTTTCCTGTAATCGTATCCGCTTGATAAGCATAAATGGACATGAATGCACACTCCTAATTGTAGGTTTATTTATTTGTCTGTGTTTTGGCCTGTCTTCCTATGTGGCAGCAGTTGCGAAACACACTTTTTCGTTAATCTGTATTGGACTTATTGCCCAGCCAATCTACAAACAGCGCATAATCCTGCTCTGCTTGATCTGCATAGGATATCGCCCACTCTGCGATGAAGCGGCTAAAGGCCTCTTCGTCACTGCCCATCGCTTTGACGATTTCATGCTCGCTATGATAGTCCAGAATACCGCTTTGCACATCAGAATCCGCTCGCGCATGCAGCTTCGCGGTCAGCTTGCCCATCGTCTCTGTCACGATCAGCATATCCTCTGCCGTCTCCAGCGATTCAAGCTTGAGCCGCTTCTTGAAGGGAGAACGCTCCCGCACATAAAACTGTCTGCCGCCTATCGTCAGATGGCCAAGGTATGGGTCCGCCTCATGGTGCATAGCCTGCTGGGTCATCGTCACGCGTTTGCCCTGATGCTCAAACGCTGTCCAGAACGACTCATCATAGGGCAGAAAATAGGCCGGAACCGCAATCCGCACCTCTTTCACTTCCAGCACAATATCATCCTCGTGCCCTGGCTCGCCGCTGCCCGCTTCAATCAGTACATAAAAACGATCCAGCCCGATTGAGGCTGTTCCAGAGCCATGCTTAATCGCTATATCTTTAATTTGATAGTGAGCAGCCTCCTGCGCATCATCAGCATGCAGGCTTTCTATATATTGCGGCCACGCCTCTAGTAGCGCAGTGCGCTCTTTCTCCGTCGGAGCGACGATCTCAGCCGTATGCGCAAACCTGCGATGCTCCTGCACGAGCGCCGTAACCTTTTCCAAAAAATGCTGGTCCCTGCGTTTGCGCAGCTTGCGAAGCAGCTTTCTTACCTTGCCGCTTGCTCGCTCCTCATCCATTATGAACGTTGCCGGATCATCCTTGCCCTTGACGAACCTCCACATTTGTTTCACATAGGCACGTAAATAGGCCTCGATTTGAAGCTTTTGGGCTTCCTCCGCTTCCCCCTTCATGCGGCAAACAAGCGCTATGCTCACCGACATGCGCAGCAAATCATATAAATAGGAGCCCAAGTAACCCTCGTCAAAATCATTCACATCATACACAAGCGCCCCTTGCTCATTGCGGAAGGCACCGAAATTTTCGAAATGCAAATCGCCCTGAATCCAGGTCGGACGCTCTGCCGGGGTGTGGTAGGGAAACCACTCCCTCGTCACATCCATATAAAATAAATAGGCGCTGCCGCGGAAAAAGGAAAAAGGACTTAGCGACATTTTGCGGTATTTCTCCTCACGCTTCTGACTGCTGAGTCTCATAATTTTATGATCAAATTCATTAAGAACGGCCGTAATCGTTCGTTTCCGAAGCCTCTTTTGCGTAAGCTTTACACGTTCTGTCAATGCTCTATCCATTCCTGTTCCCCCTTAGATAGCTCTATTATTTATACGATTTCATCTATGAAGAAAGCTTGTTCAATCTAAGATAGTCATTGACCATTGCCAGACGCCACGGAATGATCATGCCGAAGGCCACGAGATAGAACAGCGCCCCCGTCTGCGGAATCGACATATAATGCTCCACCACGCTATGCAGCGCCAATCGAATAATGAATAGGGTCAGCATGATGAAAATAAAAGCCTTGGAACGCCTGACATAAATATCGGCATCAATTCGCTCCAGCCGGGTTGATACGACCAGCGGAAAAGAAAAAACGAGCAGGCCTGTCCCGAAGGCAGCTACACCCCAGCCCCATGGAATATGAGTCATTGGCGCCAGGAACATCATAAACCCGGTCGACATGCCGACTGGCGGGATAATGATTTTACGAAGGGTAGTCGGCTGTTTGCCTGCCCGGATACGCAAAAAGATGAGCATAAGTCCTCCGATAGCCGACATGATAATGAAGCCTACCTGAATCATTTCAGTAGACAGCTGCACCGCCCTTTTCCCCCTTGCTCCTAAAAGTATACCTTTTCTTTCTTTATCCTACTTCAAAAGGCAGGCCGCTGCAAATATTGTATAATGGCTTAGGGCCGCTGGTTGTAGCGCTTTCTGAAGCTTTCGGATTGAGGCAAACAATGTGCGAAGGGCTACAGGCACCCAACATTCAGTTGCCATTCAGGCAACTAAAAAATTGAAATGTTATACTCTTGTCACAAACGAAAAGGAGACTGACCGATGAAAAAAACGAACCTATGGACTCTTCTCATATTGGCAGCGCTGCTGCTTGCCAGCGGCTGCTCTAATGGAAATGCAACCGAAGCGCCTGAGAGCAGCGATTCCGCGAGCAATGCAGCAGCAGAAAACAGCACCTCGACTGGCTCTGAATCGACAGATGCTGCGGATGACAGCGGACTTACTCAGCAGGTCACACAAGGACCTTATTATGTAACGGGTACAAGCGTGCTCGAAAATGGCGTTCTGAACTACGATAATTTGGAAGGCGAGCAGATCAAGGTGAAGGGCTACGTCTATGCAGGAGCGACAGGCACAGCTCCAGTCGTTGGCGCCAAAATCGAAATTTGGCAGGCAGATGACAGCGGCAATTATCACCCGAACTCCAATGGCGCTGCCAGCAGCTACAATGCAAGCGAGCTTTCGCTTCGCGGCTTCGTTACAACCGATGAGAATGGCTACTATGAATATACGACGATTTATCCAGGCGAATACACAGGCCGCACGCGCCACATTCATACGAATACGACAGCAGATGGCTACAAGGGTGTCATTACCCAGCTCATTATTCCAAGCCTCACTGGCGACCAAATGACAGCTGACGAGGATAACATCGCCCAAAGCCTGCCGGCTTACAACCAAGTAACCTTTAATGAGATAAATGGGTTGCCTACGACAACCTTCAACTACAGACTGGCGGCTCAGTAAACGGATGAGCAGACAGCGGGCTCCTTTTAAAATACTGTTCTCCCTGCTGGCATTCGCCATCGTTGCGGGTGTCATTTACAGTCTGGTTCCTACGCAGAAGGACAGCGAGACGGTCATTTCCGGCAGCGGCAAAAACGCCCACGGGCAGCTAGCAAACTATTCGACTAGCGGTACAAGCAGCAGCATTGATATTCCTGAAAAGGTTGCCGAGGTCGCGGCGGGCTTCGATCATTCACTCGTGCTGACGGAGGAAGGAAATGTCTACTCCTGGGGCGATAACACCTACGGGCAAGTGGGCATCGACAGTGCCAAGGGCATTGTGAGCGGGCCGCAGAAGGTAGAGGGCTTGCCGACGATTACACACATCAGTGCCGGCTTCCGTCATAGCTTGGCGCAAGATACAGATGGCAACCTGTGGGTATGGGGCAACAATATTGCTGGGCAGCTAGGCACGGGCGACCGTACCGATCTGCGCAAGCCAACGCAGATTACGCTTCCCGGTAAAGTAACAAGCGTCGCCGCAGGGCATCGCTTCTCGCTCGTCACACTGGATAATGGACAAGTGTATGGCTGGGGCGCCAAGTGTGAAAATGATACAAAACGGACGTTCGCTGAGCTGATGCAGCTCATTGGACAATCGGCAACCGGCATCAGCTATTATGTCGATGCGAATGCCGACCCAAGCAGCAGCGATACGCAGGAGCTTTGTGAATTTCAAGGCTTTGTCGCCGTAAGCAGCCTGACTCCCGTGGAAATTCCCGAGCTTGCAGGCAGCACTCAAATCGTAGCCGGTTTTGGGCATGTGCTTGCGCTTCAGCCGGATGGCACCGTGAAATCCAAAGGCTGCAACGCCTACGGACAACTGGGCTATCCAACAGCGGACATCGTGCCAGCAGAAACGATTCCTGGATTAAGCGGCATTGTGTCGCTTGCCACCAGTACGCGACATTCCATGGCGCTCGACAAGGACGGGAATGTCTGGGCTTGGGGGGCGGACAACACAGGCCAGCTAGGTAAAAATCTAGGCAATCTTGAGGGCGTGTTTGAGCCTGAGATTGTAGCTGGTTTGCCTGCCATTGCAAGCATTGCCGCAGGACATGATTTTTCACTGGCGCTTGATGAGCAAGGAAAAGTATGGGCATGGGGCGTCAACAACAACAGCCAGGCACCAGGCATTGATGCTGCTGACTATAACTCGACGCCTAAACTGACGAGCTTAACGAACGAATCCACTATTATAGCAGGGGGAGCCTTTATACTGGCGTACTAAACTATGAACCCAACAACGAAACGAAAAACGGCTGCTTTTTTGTCCCGAAATGTGATTGTGCTGTCGATTGTCAGCTTCTTCACTGATATTGCGACGGAAATGCTTTATCCGATTATGCCGCTTTATCTAAGTGATATTGGGTACGGCGTCATCCTGATCGGCTTAATTGAAGGACTTTCGCAGCTGGCGGCGGGCGTCATTAAGCTCATCAGCGGCGTCTACTCCGACCAGCTCAAGAAGCGCAAAGGTCTCGTGAATGCAGGCTACCATATATCGGCGCTTGCCAAGCCGCTGATGGGCTTGTTCCCGACTTACTGGGCGATTTTCGGCTTCCGCCTAATTGACCGTTTCGGTAAGGGCGTGCGCAATGCGCCGCGCGATGCGATGCTCGCCGATGCTTCAACTCCCGTCACCCGCGGGCGTGTATTCGGCTTCCACCGTGCCGCCGATACGCTAGGTGCGACGCTTGGCCCGCTTATTACACTGGCGATTTTGTATTTCTACAGCGAGAACATCCCGCTTATTATTGGACTGACGATCATTCCCGGCATTGGCGCTATCGTCGCTGGCTGGTTTCTGAAAGAAGCGAAGGACAAGACGGAGCTGCCAACTGCGGAAAAAGGCGGCCTTAAAGGCTTATACCGCCGCCTCAAAACCCATTATGCGGGCGCTTCGCCAAGCTACAAAAGAATTTTGTACCTGATTACGATTATTACTCTGCTGAAAAGCACAGATATTTATTTACTGCTCCGAGCCCGCGAGCTCGGACTAAGCGATCTGCTCATTATTAGCGCTTATGTCGCTTATAATCTCACAGGTACTGTTATTATTTATTATTTAGGCTCACTCAGCGACCGCATCGGCTTTGCCAAAACATTCGCCATTGGCGCGCTGTCGCTTGGCGCAACGTATATGCTGCTCAGCCAAAATGAGCTGCCTTTGATTTTGGTTTTTGCCGCGTTTGTTATTTATGCGGTATTCCAAAGCGTTTTTGAAGGGCTCACCAGCGCCTGGATGTCGCTGCATATCAAGCAGGAGGAGCGTGCATCCGGCCTTGGTGTCATGATGACCTTTCAGGCAGTAGCGACACTCGTCGGCACCTTGATTATTGGTTTTGCTTGGGCAGGCTTCGGGGCAAAGATCGTATTCGCGATTACAGGCCTGCTCGCAGTAGGCGTCGCCGCGTATCTGTTCTTCTATCAGCAGCGCGATTACAATAGCACGACGGATTTTGGCCGCAAGCCTTATGTTGTCGATGTTAAAGCGCTCACGATTGAAAATGAAAATTTCCGCACCGCTATTTGGACAGGCGCACAGCTGCAAGTAACGACGATGTCAATTCCGGTCGGCGGCGAGGTCGGGCTGGAGGTCCACAAAAATATTGACCAATTTTTGCGGATTGAGGAGGGCGAAGCGCTGGTGCTGATGGGTCCGCGCGAAGATGAGCTTACGTTCCAGCAGCCTGCGGCAACCGATTATGCCATTATGGTTCCTTCCGGCATGTTCCACAATGTCGTCAACACAGGGAGCAAGCCGCTCAAAATCTACAGTATCTATGCGCCTGCTGAGCATCCATACGGCACGGTTCACAAAACAGCAGACGACGCAGATCGCGCCGAGCTCACTGAGCTTTTGGAGGATGACGATTAGAATATAATCAACGTGCACTTATTCAATTGGTGCGCGTTCAATCCATTTGTAAATTTTCAGCCCTCATTTTCAATCAAAAGTTATATCAATGCGCACATTGTATTCACAATGTACATAAAATATAATACAATGTGCATAATAGTAATCGAAGGGGCGTTGAAAATGGCACAAACCAATATCAACATTCGGATGGATGAAGACCTCAAAAAAGAAGCGGAGTCTCTATTTTCGGATTTGGGGCTGAATATGACGACCGCGGTAAATATTTTTGTTCGTCAGTCAATACGCCAAGGCGGGATTCCTTTTGAAATCACAACCCAAACAGATCCTTTTTATAACCAGGCCAACCTAAAAAGACTAAAGCAATCCATCCAGCAAATGGATCAGGGGAAAACGCTTACGAAAACGATAAACGATTTAGATCATACGGATGATGAATAATCTTATTTTTACAAGCTTCGCTTGGGAAAGCCTGAACCGCTGCGCGGTGACTTATCCGGATATTGGAATCGCCGAATTGATGATACCAATCGTATAGTCTACCGAATTCATAATGGCATGATTGAATTTTATGCTTTTCGCACACATTATGGTGATAAATAATGCTTTAACAAAAAATAGAAAAAGCTATCCCTGAGGCCGTTCGAAAACGGCTTAGGGGATAGCTTCTTTTAGTTATAGTAATTAACTGTAGGCGCAGGCTCAATTCCATTTGCATAATAGTAATTCAAGCTACTAACAAAATCTATGACCTTGTTCGTATTCAAATCATAAACCAAAATATTAGGATTTCCGATCGTATCTAAAAAGCCAAATCTTCTCGGTGTCGTTAATCCTTTTGTATCCACAAAGGTTTGAAAATATTGCGTTGGAGGACCTGAAGCGAAGGTCGAATAGTGATACGTGAACAAGGTATCTTCCTTCAATACAATAAGTACAGCATTATTGGAGCTTGCATAAGTAGACTGATAGTTTACCGCCGTCGTAATATAATTCACCCGTGCATCCGAAATGCTATGCGTGCGTGAATTATAGCCGCCTCCATATGAGAAGTAATATACTCTCTCCCAATCAAGCTGCGGATTGCTATTTGCTGCATCCGATGTATTTGCGATTCGCTTATTGTTGAGATATAAGTCATTATTCGCATACTTCCATACAACGGATTGCAAAAGACTTGAGCTTTGAGTAAAAGATATGGCACCACTTGGAGCGGAAGCATTGGACTGGATATTGTAGGCTGCTCCTACTGTGCCTGTTGAAGTAACTAGAAGTCCAAAATCACCTGCTGGCAAGTTATTTGCCGCCGACAAATTGCCGCTTGTATTGCCAATCCCCGACGGATAAGCGGTGCCCGTGCTCCAATCAATTTGATAGAGATCTACACGGTAGCTGGCATTGGTAGATTCCGTCCGAAAAATAATGCTGCGCGGCGTAGCCACGCTGAAGAAATAAAAATTTTGCGGGTTGCTTGCCGTTAATGAGCTGCTATGGAACAGAAGATCGCCTTCCACATTATAATTCAATCGGCTTGCTGGATTAGCTGGCTTAGGCTTCTGCAAAAGCTCTGACGGACTAAGCGCTATACCGCTTTCCCAATCTGTGTGTATACTTCCTACCTCCCCTATTACCTCAGGCTCTACTTGAACAGTAGGCTGCGGCACCGCAGAATTGGAAGGGACGGCTTCGGCTGAAATAGGAAGAGCCATTACGAAAAATAGCAGCAGCACTATAAAAGGCGTTGTCACGTATTTTCTTTTTAACGTCATGGATGGTACCTCCATTATCTTAATTATTTTTTCCTCCAAAAATAACATGCATCATATGACCATAACTGATTATTCCCCACTAAAAAATGAACGCCTCCCCTATCTGCTTATTAGGTTAAATCAATTATGTTATAAAAAAAGAAAATTATGTTAATCTCAACTTATAGTTTAATCTAGTTCCAAATAACATTCAATACATTTTTAAACAAAAATTTCTTTTATATAGGAATAATAGATCCCATAGAAAGCAGACTGCACGCTGGATAAAGCTTGACGGCGGTTCCAGCCTCGTTTTAAAATATAGTTAGCCGACAAACTAATTATAGACCTGTATGTTCAAATAGAGAGGGGTGCCGCTATGCCATTACGCAGAGGGCCTGACCATATTTCTCGGATTCTCCGCCATTTAACCCGCCAGCATCAGAAGCAGCTGCATGCCCAGCTTCAGGACTATGATCTTTATCCCGGACAGCCGCCGCTTATGTTCGCCTTGGAGCGTGGACCGGGACGGAGCCAGAACGAGCTGGCACAGGAGCTTGAGATTAAAGCGGCAACGCTGACCGTGATGCTGAACCGCATGGAGAAGAATGGTATTGTCCGTCGGGAAGCCGATCTACGCGATCAGCGCGTGTCCCGCATTTTTATGACCGACAAAGGAGAAGCGATGCTTGGCAAGCTGCGCGAGACGCTTCACCTGCTGGAGGAGCAGTCTCTACAAGGCTTCGGCGAGGAAGAAAAACAAATGCTGAAAGGGATGCTGCACCGAATTGGCGATAATTTAAACGCGATGAATCCTACCGAGGATAATCAGAATTAGAGGAAGTGGACGATGATCAAGCTTGCGCGATATTTAAAGCCTCACTGGATGGCTGTATTGCTCGCCCCGCTGCTGATGGTTTTGGAAGTGTGCATGGACCTGCTCCAGCCTAAGCTGATGGCGAGTATTGTCGATGAGGGCATCATAAAGGGCGATTTAAGCCATATCAAAATAACAGGCCTATATATGCTTGCAGCCGCATTGATCGGCCTGATTGGAGGGGTTGGCTGCACGGTATACTCCAGCATCGCCTCGCAGAAATTCGGCGCTGATCTGCGCGGCGATTTGTTCCGCAAGGTACAGACCTTTTCCTTCCAAAACCTGGATGAACTAAAGACTGGATCATTGATTACGCGACTTACGAGCGATATTGTCCAGCTCCAGACGATGGTGCAAATGCTGCTGCGCATTTTTGTCAGGTCGCCAATGCTGGCCATTGGCAGCATCATTATGACGATTGCAATTAGCCCTAAGCTGGCGCTCATTCTCGCCATTATCGTTCCGCTGCTGTTCATCGTCATGTTTGCCCTTATTCGCTCTACACTTCCGTTGTTTGCAAGCATGCAGTCAAAGCTGGATGCGGTAAACACGGTGCTTCAAGAAAACTTCACCGGCATTCGGGTCGCCAAAGCCTTTGTGCGCTCCAGCTATGAAAACGAACGGTTTGGCCGTGCCAATCGCGATTATACAGGCTCGGCTATTAAGGCGATGCAATTGGTTGCCATTAATATGCCGATTCTCACTTTTATTTTGAATGCGGCGATTGCTGCCGTGCTTTGGTATGGCGGTCTTGATGTACAGAAGGGCTCGCTGCCTGTAGGCGATTTAATTGCTTTTATCAATTATGTGACACAGGTCATGATGTCGCTGTCGATGATCGGCATGATGCTCGTCCGCTTCTCAACGGCGAAGGTATCTGCACAGCGCGTGCAGGAGGTGCTGAATACGTCATCGGAAATTCGCTCAGCCGAATCGCCCGCCCAACCTAGTAGCGCGGCGGGAGAAATCGTATTTGAGCATGTTTCATTCGCTTACGCAGGTGCATCTGCGCCTGAAATGGCATATGAGCTGCGCGACATTAGCTTTACGGCGAAGCCGGGACAGACGCTCGCACTGATTGGCGCAACCGGAGCTGGCAAGTCTACGCTCGTCAATCTGATTCCGCGGCTATACGAGGCTACGCAAGGTCGCGTGCTTCTGGACGGCATTGATGTGCGCGACATGGAGCTTGGAAGCCTGCGAAGCCATATTGGCATCGTGCTTCAGGAGTCGATTTTGTTCACGGGTACAATTCGTGAAAATATTTGCTTCGGCAAGCCAGAGGCCACCGAAGACGAAATGCTTGCCGCCGCTAGAGCAGCGGCAGCCCATGAATTTATTACCCGCCTTCCCGAGGGCTATGACACGCAGCTTGGCCAGCGCGGGGTCAATTTGTCTGGCGGGCAGAAGCAGCGGCTTTCCATCGCTCGCGCGCTGCTCCTCCAGCCGTCGGTGCTTATTCTCGATGACAGCACGAGCGCCATCGACATGGGAACGGAGGCGCAGATTCAAGCAGCGCTGCGCAAGCTGATGCATGGACGAACCAGCATTATGATCGCGCAGCGCATCTCCTCCGTCATCGACGCCGATCACATTATCGTGCTTGATGAGGGGCAAATTGCCGCGCAGGGCACTCACGATGAGCTGCTTCGCTCCTCTGGGCTTTATCAAGAAATTTACCAGTCGCAGGCTGGCAAGGAGGCGACCGTTCATGGCTGATCCAAAGCATGTCTCTGGCAGCGAGCGCACGCAAGCTCCAGCAGCATCGCCTGCTTTGCCCAACCTCGGAATGCGTGGAGGCCCTCCGGGCATTTCATCTGCAAAAGCCAAGCCCAAAAACACGTTCCAGACGCTGCGCCGGATATGGAGCTACTTGGGCCGCTACCGTGCAACGCTAATGAGCGTGCTGTTTGCAACGATAGGAGCAACGCTGCTGTCGCTCGCCGCGCCATACCTCATCGGCTACGCCATTGATCAATATATTATTCCTCGAAGCTATGACGGACTGCTGTCGCTATGCTTTCTGCTGCTTGCTGTATATGCGGGCAGCTCCGTGTTGACCTGGCTCCAGCAGAAGCTGGTGGTGAGCGCATCCCAGAATACGGTGCTGGATATGCGCCGCGACCTGTTCGGACGATTACAGCTGCTGCCGCTTCGCTTCTTCGACGGCAAGACGAACGGGGAACTCATGAGCCGAACCACGAACGATATCGAAAATGTCTCCAGCACGCTCAGCCAAAGCGTCACGCAGCTGTTATCCAGCGTCATCATGCTTGCTGGATCACTGGCCATTATGCTGTCGCTCAATGTGTGGCTGACTCTGCTCAGCATGGTTACGATTCCGCTCGTGCTGCTGTTCACCCAGAAGGTGGCGGGCTTCACTCGCCGCTTCTTCTCCAAGCAGCAGCAGCATTTAGGCGAGTTGAACGGCTTTATCGAGGAAACGGTAGCCGGGCAAAAGGTCGTTCAGGTGTATCGCCGCGAGCAGCGTGCTGCGGAGCAATTCGATAAAATGAACGGCGAGCTTACGAATGCCAGCATTCAAGCGCAAATTTATTCGGGAACCATCGGACCGTTCATGAACGTGCTGAACAATCTCAGCTTTGCGCTTATTGCCGCTGTTGGCGGCTGGATGGCGCTGAAGGACTGGACGACAGTCGGCATCATTGTCAGCTTCTTGAACTACTCCAAGCAATTCCAGCGCCCGCTTAACGAGCTGGCGAATCAGTTCAATTTGCTGCAATCTGCTGTGGCGAGCGCGGAACGCGTATATGAGCTGATTGATACCGATACGGAATACGAAGGAGACGGCAACAAGCAGCTTGAAGTCTGCACCGGCCATGTCCGCTTTGACGATGTATCGTTCGGCTATCGAGAAGGGCATCCGATCTTAAGCCATGTATCGCTGGAAGTAAAGCCCGGACAAATGATTGCTCTCGTTGGCCCAACCGGAGCCGGTAAAACAACCATCATTAATTTACTAACGCGGTTTTATGATATTGGTGAGGGCACGATTACAATTGACGATGTCAATATTCGCGAGCTTGACCGAAACAGCCTGCGCCGCCAGCTCGGCATCGTGCTTCAGGACGCTTATGTATTCTCCGAAACAGTGCGCGAGAACCTGCGCTACGGGCGGCTTGACGCTACCAATGCGGAGATTGAACAGGCCGCGCGGCTGGCGAACGCTCACAGCTTTATCAGCAAGCTGCCGCAGGGCTATGACACGCCGCTCACTGCTGGTGGCGGCAACCTCAGCCAAGGGCAGCGCCAGCTGCTGACCATCGCCCGTGCCGTGCTTGCCGATCCGTCCATCCTCATTCTGGATGAGGCAACAAGCAGCATCGATACGCGGACGGAAATGCATATTCAGTCCGCCATGCGCAAGCTAATGGAGGGGCGCACCAGCTTTGTGATCGCCCACCGTCTCAGCACCATTCGCCAGGCCGATCAAATTCTTGTCATTGCGGACGGCGGCATCAAAGAACGCGGGACGCACGACGAATTGTTAGAACAACAGGGCTTCTACTATGACCTGTATATGAGCCAGTACCAGCGCAGCGGTTAGAGCCGCAGGCGAGGGCAAACAAGGCGAGCGGAATGATCTCCGCTCGCCTTTGCTTTATTTTCAGCATAGTTTGCCTATCTGATAATATCGTTCACAGCTGGTTCTACTTTTTCAAACCGCCTGACAAAATAAGCAGCAGCTGCCGTTTAGGGAGGAACATATGAGCGATAACATACAGGAGCAGGGGCGGCAGGGCAACCCAATAGCCATAAAGCCCCCCAATTGTCCTCATGACCGCCTCTCCTGATTGACTGAGTATTTCCGCGCTTCGTATAATTTGCATAAACATCATTACAGGCGACTGATGAGCATCCGTAATGTACAGATAGGAAGGCACGAAGTTACCGTAATTAAGCGCTGTTTGCAGCAGCAGCATGCCGCAGGCAGCGGACAGCAGCATCACAAGGGACAGCTTAGCCTCCAGCCGCAGCACAGCGGCAACCGCCCAAACTGCCGCCGCCGAAAAGCTGGTAACTGTTATCACAGCGAACAAAGTATTCAACATTCCCATCTCTCGAATGGTCATATAACTGGATATTTTAAACGGCTGGATGGTTAATAGGGTAATCATTGAAAGGGCGATAGAGGCTGAGAACACGATTATTTTTTGCTTGGATCTAAACGCCCCAGCCATCGCCATTGCAATAACGACCGCCGGAACCGCTCCTGCCAGCGAGATAAGCATATATAATAAAATGGAGGTGCCAAAAGACGGCCATCCCTGCTCTGGCAATGGCTCAAACGAGCCGCCTTCCACCCAGTAAGGCAGAAAATAAATTATTGTAAACAGTGCAAAAACGACCACTGCTGTAATCGCTCGTCCCATATAACTAACATTCGTCTCTAGCTCTCGTTCTCCGCAGAAAGTCGCCTTGTATAGCAGTCGGAGCGGAATAAACAAAAGAAGCAAGGATACTGCCGATAGCAGCATTTGCAGCACATTGATGGCGGCGCTGTAGCTGAAATTAGCCTGCATCATTCCCGATTTTAATATATACGTGTCCAGAACATCCAGCGATGGAATAGTGATCGGATTCGACAACAAATAGGTCATGGAAAATAAACCGTTGCCTATAAAGGCAAGCGATGAGAGCGCGAACAAGCCCGCCCCTTTGAGCGGCAGCCAAGCATCTCTGTCACTTCGGCTTTCACTCGCAGCATAGATGATAGCGATAGGTACACCCATATACTTCAAAGCGCTGAGCAAAGGATGCAAGAAGCTCATCACGGATTCCTGTAAAAAAGGCTCGCTGCCGAGCACATACATCCACCACTGGCTATAAATGCTGACAGGCAACAAAACAATCAATGCTCCTAGCATGACTGCTCCTTGCCGCAGCTTGGACGGAAGCACAAGCAATACATAGCCCGCTATAGCAGCAAACACAAATACAAGGCCCGCGAATTTCAGGTTAAAGGCGACTGTATTGCCTACAATTTTCATAAATTCAGATGATTCCATTAAAGCTTGGAAATGTCGGAGCCCCACCCAGGATGAATTCACAAAACCGCTAAAAGGTTTATAATCCTGTATGCTCATCACGATTTCTTTCCCAAATACTACCATTGCCATCAATAAACCGATACCCATGGCAATTAATGATACTAGCGTATAAACCTTTGATCCTGCTGTTTCGCTATTGCCATCTGCTGGAACTACGGGCTTGGCATACTGATTTTCGCTACTCATCGCTTTTCACATCCAGTTTTATTTAATCTATTATTTCCGAAACAATATTACCCATAATGCAAAATTATTACAACACTTTTATAAAAATTATGAAAAAAAGCGCTCCAAGTCCCCTTGTGTGTAAGGAGGCCTAAATATAAAACAAACAGGCGTAGCCCCCTTGCCAGAGGACACCGCCTGTTTATACTTCCTTTTTATACCCTTGCATTTTTCAACAACCTATAAATGCGCCGTTACCCGCTGTGCCTTGACTCTTCCTAGCTCTGCGGCATATGCTTGCGAATATCTACGCCAAGCCCTTCGGACAGTCTCATCCCCAGCTCCACGTTAGCCCGGAAAAAGTTGCAAATGGCGCGCAGTTGAATATCCGCATTCGTTTGCCCCAGATCATTAACCAAATTTTTCACCAAATTGTCCTGCTGCGGCCCTGTCAGGGAAAGATAGCGCTCGCCCGCCTGCGTGAAATCATCGGTTTTATCAATTTTCTGGCGGCCGGCAAACCCGTGGACAGGAAGGGTATGGTCAGCGTGACCTCGCTTGGCCTCCTGCGGACTTGTGCTTGAGCTATTTGGCTCATAATTGACGCTGGAGGAATCGGCCTTCATCGTCATCGCTCCGTCGCGCTGGTGATTACGGGCAGGCGCATAGGGGCAATTAACCGGAATGTGCAAATAGTTCGCACCCAAACGGTAGCGCTGTGTATCTGGATAGGAAAATAAGCGGCCTTGCAGCAATTTATCCTCAGACGGCTCAATGCCTGGCACCAAGGCGCTCGGCGAGAACGCCGACTGCTCGACCTCGGCAAAATAATTTTCCGGGTTGCGATTCAATGTCATCGTACCGACTTTGTGCAGCGGGTACATATCCTCCGGCCACGTCTTGGTTGGATCGAGCGGGTCAAAGGAATAACGCTCCATATGCTCAGGAGGCAGCATTTGCACATGCAAATCCCATTCCGGGAAATCTCCTTTTTCGATGGCAGCATATAAATCCCTAGTCGCATGGTTAAAATCACGCCCCTGCATCTCCGATGCTTCCTCAGCGGTAAAATTGCGCACACCCTGCTTCGATTTCCAGTGGTATTTCACATATGTCAGCTTGCCCTCGGCATTAATCCACTTGAACGCATGCACGCCAAAGCCGTCCATTTCACGGTAGGTCGCAGGTGTGCCATCATCGGAAAACAACCACGTCAGCATATGCGTCGATTCTGGCGACAGCGTCATAAAATCCCAATAGCGGCCGGGCTCCTGCACATTCGTCTGGGGCGACGGCTTCAGGGAATGCACCATATCGGGAAACTTCATCGCATCGCGAATGAAGAACACTGGAAGATGATTTCCAACAATATCCATATTTCCCTCTTGCGTATAAAATTTCACCGCAAAGCCGCGCGGATCACGCGCCGTCTCAGGAGAACCCGTTCCATGAATAACGGTGGAAAAACGGACAAATACCGGCGTTTCCACCCCCGCCTGCTGCAAGAAATGAGCCTTCGTATGAGCAGCCATGCTGTTCTCTACGCGAAATACGCCGTGCGCGCCTGCGCCTCTGGCATGAACAACCCGCTCTGGAATCCGCTCGCGGTCAAAATGAGCCAGCTTCTCCAGCAGATGATAGTCCTCCAGCAGCGTCGGGCCGCGCTGTCCGGCTGTACGCGAATTTTGGTTATCGGCAACAGGCGCGCCTTGATTCGTTGTCATGTAGCTCTCATTCGATTGGGGATTCATATTCGTTGTATTGGTCATCGTTTTTACCTCCGAGTTGGATTTAGACTTGGTCTAAATATTTACCCTTATTATAGCGAGGCCAAACGACGCCTGTCATGAATATTGGATGAACGTATGATGAAGGTTGGATGAACATGCTGCTTTTATAATCAAACTTCAATCTTGAACACTTCACCTTAAAGCAAATTTACGCTGATTTCTGTGAATTTTTCTCACGATCTGTATTAAACGAAAGAAAAAGATTATAATTATAAAGATGACCCAGAGAAATGAGGTTGATAAAATGTTAGTCCAGTTTAGTGTGGAGAATTTTTTATCTTTTAAAGAGAAGATGACATTTAATATGACTACCCATAAATCGATGAATGAACATGAAGAAACTCATGTATTCGAGCATGAGGATTTCCGCTTTCTAAAAAGCGCTGTATTATATGGAGCGAATGCTAGCGGTAAAAGTAATTTGTTTGTAGCCATGGGGAGAATGAAAATGCTCATGCTTAATTCCTCAAAAGAATCTCAAGCAAATGAAGAAATAGAAGTAGAAGCTTTCAAACTTAGTACAGAAACAGAGAATTCCCCCAGTTTGTTTGAGATTGTTTTTATATATAACCATGTGTTATATCGCTATGGCTTCGTTGCTGATCGTAAACGTATTCATGAAGAGTGGCTTTACTACCGCCCAGATTTAAAAAAGAAAAAGGAAATTGAGCTTTTTGCTCGGGATGGAGATAGTATCAAAATTAAGCCTAAAACAATATTTACTAGCGAAGCTAAAGGCCTAGAAAGTAAAACGAGAAAAAATGCTCTTTTTATTTCTGTTGTTGCTAATTTCAATGGGAAAGTCGCAATGGATATTTTAGAGTGGATAAAACACTTAGATTTTCTTTCAGGAATTAAAAACCCTATCGATTACACGTTAGAAATGTTAAGTGATCCCATCTATAAAATGAAAATTTTAAATTTCATTCGAATTGCGGATTTAGACATAGAAGACTTGCACATGGAAAAAATTGATTTAACCCAGTATGAATTCCCCAATGATATTCCTAAAGAAGTTACAGAACATTTATCAGGAGTGAAAGTAGCAATTAGTGCTCACAAGAAATTTAATGAGAACAAAGAGCAAGTCGGTCTAAGTCTCTTTGATGTAAATGATAACGAGTCCGAGGGAACCAAAAAGTTTTTAGGTCTGGCTGGTCCAATTCTCGAAAAGTTTGAAAAAGGCGGTGTTCTTGTTGTTGATGAGTTGGATGCAAAGCTACACCCCTTGCTAACCAGAAAAATAATCGAAATGTTTAACTCCTACGACATAAATGCAAATAATGCCCAGCTTATTTTTGCCACTCATGATGTGACTAATTTAACGAAAGATATTTTCAGAAGAGATCAAGTTTGGTTTACAGAGAAGGATCATTATGGCGTGACCGATTTGTATTCATTAGCAGATTACAAACAGGAGCAACTAGAAAAGAAAGTTAGAAATGATGCTTCTTATGGAAAAGACTATTTATTAGGCAAGTACGGAGCCATCCCTAATATTGGTGATCTTCATTTGTTTTTGGAGGATAACGATTATGGGAACTGACGATTTACATCATAAAAGTAGACGAAGAACACAAACCGGTGACTATAGCAGAAAATCTAGAGGAACAAAGGAAAAGCGTGAAACATTTCTCATTGTTTGTGAGGGGAAACAGACTGAACCAAACTATTTTAGATCATTCCCTATTAAATCTGAGGTTGTACATTTGGATATACGCGGAGAAGGGAAGAATACGATAAGTTTGGTGCAAGAAGCAGTCAAGTTGAAAAATGCGGCTATAAAGCAGGGGAAGCCTTACGTGCAAGTATGGTGTGTATTTGATAAAGATTCGTTCTCCAATGAACAATTTAATAATGCTATCAAACTTTGTAAAGATGTATCAATTGATTACGCCTATTCAAATGAAGCCTTTGAATTATGGTACCTACTGCACTTTAATTATATTGATACAGCACTCTCACGTGAACAATATAAAGACATGCTCAGCGAACGCTTAGGCAAAACATATCGTAAGGAAGATCCAAATATATATGCATTATTACAACAAAAAGGAAGAGAAGATCAGGCAATACAGCGCGCCAAAAAGTTAGAAAAACACCATATTTCTATTAATGGAAAACTTGATCCCTGCAATCAAAACCCTTCTACTAATGTATTTAAACTTGTTGAAATTTTGAATAAATTTGTTCAATAAAAACATTTTCAATTTGTAATAGTAAGCCCTTCCTGAATAAAAGATCAGGTAGGGCTTACTATTTATTTTATCGCTTACGACGATACAACCTCATCCGCCAGCCGGTAGCCCGCGCCCCGCACCGTCACAATGTATTTCGGCGCTACTGCGCTGTCCTTCAGCTTCTTGCGGAGCGACTTAATGTGCACATCTACGACATTGCTGCCGCCGAGAAACTGACTGCCCCAGACCGAATCGAACATCGTCTCCCGCGAGAGCACGGAGCCATCGGACGTAATAAACATAAGCAGCAGATCGTATTCGGTCTTCGTCAGATCAATGCGCTGCTCGCCGCGGAATACAGCCATTCTTTTCAGATCGACCGTCAAATCCTTGTAGTGGTAGCCGGATACGACGACGGGGCTCGACTGCGGCTGCTGATCCATCATGCGGTTGATCTGGTTAACAGCCTCCTGCGGAGCAGCCGGCCATTCAATCATCGCTGCGGCATCTGGCAGCAGATGGCGGATCACGCCTGCCGGAGCGCCCGCCAGGAACAAAATCGGCACTCCTTTAAGATGCGCCGTATGCTGCAAGGCAGCCTGCAGCGCTTCTACCGCATCCGTATGTCCCTGCACATACGGCGTCGCATCATAGATCAGCAGCTCGGGCTGCAGGCTGTGCACGAACGCTTTATTCAAATCATGCAGCGTAAATAAATCAAAGCAATCTGCCGCAAGCAGTTGGAGAAGACTGTGCACCCGCTGCGGGAACGGGCTGACAACCATCACCCGCTTCGTCATGGAGCAGACCGCTCCTTCCGGCAAAATGTCCTCGCCAAGCTGCTCCGTAAAATCCGGCTCAAAGCTGTCCTGACGTGGCCGGGCGGGCTTTTTCCCATTTAAAGCTGTCTGTTTGTCCTGATTCGTTACGACTGGCTCGCGCATGGCTCGCAAACCCCCTCTAACACAATATGTGAATGGTGAATAATGAATCTGGTTTCCTCCGCAACCCGGCGAGTCCACTCCTGTGGCACCTCAATCATTACTTCCTCAATTCGCCCGCATTTGCTGCACATAACATGCTGGTGCTCTTCCGTACGACCGTCGTAGCGGCTAACCGCCTCACCGAGCTTTAGCTCGCGGATAACACCCGCATCGGTTAAATAACGAAGCGAATTGTAAACCGTCCCGTAAGCAAAGTTGAAGCCTTTGC
The DNA here is from genome assembly GCF_036894955.1 of Paenibacillus sp. KS-LC4. Classification (NCBI taxonomy): domain Bacteria; kingdom Bacillati; phylum Bacillota; class Bacilli; order Caryophanales; family Paenibacillaceae; genus Paenibacillus; species Paenibacillus sp. KS-LC4. The sequence goes on from NZ_CP145905.1 coordinate 5,922,499, forward strand.
CCCGCAAACGCTCAATGATATCGGCAGCTGCCGGATGATCGTGAGATTGCTGAATAACGTCCAAAATCGCCTTGCGCTGAACCGTTAAATTTAGCTTTGCCATAAGGCCTTCATTCCTTCAATTTTTGATTTAGACTAAGTATAATTCTGTTGTCAAAATCGGTCAACCCCACCTCTACCCCCTAATGACCTATTGTCAAAAGCTAGCTGAATCAATGTGCTCACGACTTTGTAATCATTTTGCGAAAAATGAGGAATTGTAATATTCTGAATATTTACAAATTTCAAATAATAAGATATGATGTACCTATCCTAAACGAGAGGGGATAGCCCGTTGGAGTAGCGTAAGCGAAGCATGTCTCCCATTATAAGTGGAAAGGAGCTTACAAGGATCATCCGGACATGTGGGAACTCACCGTAATGAGCAAGCGATAAGGCTGCACCGTCACTTAGTTGTTTAAGACAGGTAAGACAAGCAATACTTAACTTTGATAGTTTGGTTTTCAATGAGAGTTCATTCGGTTGTGATTGTGGCAAGCGCAATAATGAATGGAAGTTGTAAATGGAAATGCGAACTTTGGAATGGAGCGTTTGAATAAATTGAATAGAAGTGAATCTGAAAGTTAAAGGGGTTCCGGTTATCATTGATAAGCGGGACCCCTTTATGCTGCCCTATAGAATAGGTGAGAGCAGCCTGCTGATGGATTCCTTGAAGCGTTCAAACAGCGGACGTTTGGCAAACTCGTCTTTCTGGAGCTTGATGCTATTGTTAATATCCGCCTCGAAAATTTGCTTTAATTGGCCCGCGGTACTTTCCTCATAAATAAAAGCGTTCATCTCAAAATTCAGCTTAAAGCTGCGAATATCAATATTCGCTGTCCCCACCGAAGCAATCTTGCCATCGATGACAATCGTTTTGGCATGCAGGAAGCCTTTTTCATACAAATAACACTCAATGCCTCCTGCCAGCAGCTCGGCAATATAAGCGCGGGTCGCCCAATACACGAAGAAATGGTCGCGTTTTTTCGGAAGCATAACCTGCACCTTCACACCGGATTGGACGGCAATTTTCAGGGCGGTCATGAGGCTTTCGTCGGGCACAAAATAAGGCGTTTGCAGGCAGATCGACCGTTTTGCCGAATAAATCATTTTAATGTACGCATCTTTAATTTGCTGATCCTCGGAATCCGGGCCGCTGGCTACAACCTGCATTCCAATGCCGTCGCCTTCTTTTACTACCGGAAAATAACTGCGATTCAGCTCCACCGTACCAGAGGAAGCGAGATTCCAATCCATAAGAAACTGCGCCTGCATTTGATGCACGGCATGTCCATTCACCCGCAAATGCGTATCCCGCCAATCGCCGAAATGCTTGTCCAGACCTAAATATTCGTCTCCCACATTAAATCCGCCAATATAACCCGTCATGCCGTCGATGATGGCCAGCTTGCGATGGTTGCGATAGTTCAGCTTTAAATTTACATAAGGAATGCGCGAGGGAAAAAAGGCCTGTGCCTTGCCGCCTGCTTCTCGCAGCTTGTTAAAAAACGAACGCGGAAGCCCGGAGCTCCCAATGTGGTCATAGAGAAATTTGACCTCTACCCCTTGCTGCGCCTTCGCTACCAATACTTTGAGCAGTCGGTTGCCCAGCACATCATTACGCACAATGTAATACACCAGATGAATATGATGCTCTGCGGACTCCATATCGGCTATTAAAGCATCAAATTTTTCGTTGCCCTCCGTATAAATCCGAATGGCGTTATTTTGCGAAAACAACGCATAGCTGCTGACCAAATTCATAAAAATCATATCCCGGTACTCATTCGTCTCGGTATCACGAAAGACGGTGTTGCGATCCTGAAGCTGAAGCTTCTGCCGCTCCACGGTATCTTCAATGATGCGCTGGCTGTCTCCAAGCAGCTTGAACAGCTTGCGTTTGCGTAATTGCTGGCCGAGAATCAAATATAGAATAAAACCGAATACAGGTATGAAAGATAATACCATGATCCAAGCCCAGGTAGAGCTAACATTGCGTCTCTCCAAGAACACAAGGGCGAAAGCGAGCAATATATTCAGCAAGGTGAAGATGAAATAAAAGTCTTGAAACGTAGTCATCGCTAAAGCTCCCCCGTTATGCCATTTATATCTTGCACATTTATTTATAATTAATCAAATCATACTCTATGGGCGGTATATGTTCAAACTTGAAAGTATGCTACAATTTTTCAAAAGAACTGCTGGAGCGGCATGGGAGGAACAACAATGGACTTACGCAAGCTACGATTGGACGAACCTGCGCTGGGAACTTTCAGTGAAGAACGAGACGAATATGAACGGGATTATGCCCGCTTGATTCAATCCCCCGCTTTTCGCAGGCTGCAAGGAAAATCACAGGTATTCGGCGCTGGTTCTGGCGACTATTACCGCACGCGGCTGACGCACTCGCTTGAAGTTTCACAAATCGCCCGCGAGGTTGCACGGAGACTGGGCAAGCAATATGCCTTTTTAGCTAAAAAAGAACATCCGGGCCTCATGCTCGATCCCGCCGTCGTTGAAATTGCGGCGCTCGCCCATGATCTTGGCCATCCGCCATTTGGTCATAAAGGGGAAGAGGTGCTTGACCACCTGCTTCAGGAGGAGCATGGCATGACCTATGAAGGCAATGCGCAAAACTTCCGCATCCTTATGTTTCTGGAGAAGCGCGCCGGAAGCGGCAGCGGGCTTGATTTGACCGCGGCCGTGCTGCTGGCTACAAATAAATACCCCTATTCGCTGGATGAGCCTGGCCGGCTTAAAGGTCTTTACAGCTCCGAATGGGCAGATATTGAGCAACTGCGTCATTTATGGAAAATGCCCAAGGGCCGCTCCACACTCGAAGCGCAGCTGATGGATTTATGCGACGATATCGCTTATTCCACCCATGATATCGAGGATGGCATTCGCGCAGGCAAAATTCAAATGAATCGCACGTTTTTTGAAGATCAGCGCCTGATTGACCATCTGGTACAGGAAATTGTCGAGGACCAGGGCAATATGGAGGTTGGCTGGCATCAGGTGGACATTCCTGCGATGGTGAAGAAGGTGCTCGCCGCTTATTTGGAGCAATGGGAAGAGCTGTATGCGCTGTATGATCAGGAAACGTCGCGCACGCGCAGGGAGATGAAAGCGCGCTGGGTCAGCGTTTTTGCCGGAAAGGTCGGCATTATTGACTCTTCTTCGCCAGGCTGGAAGAAGGTTACCTTCGTCAAGGATGGACAGCAGGATCTGGAGCTGCACCGAACGATGGAAATTCTCAAGAAGCTGGCGTGGGTGACGCTGATTAAAGATTTCCGCGTTCAGCGTCTGCAAAAACGCAGCGAAATTATGATTCGCAGGCTGTGGGAGAGCTTCCGTATTCCTGATCACGGACGTCTCATCATTCCGCCAGACTGGATTGCGAACTATGAGCAGCACAAGCAAAATTGGACTTGGCCGCGCTTCGTCGCAGACTATATTTCCGGTATGACTGACGCTTATGCGGAAAAGGTTTATGCCGAGCTTTATGCTAGCAAATCTGGGTCGATTTACGAAATGGACTAGCGTAATTCAAAGCGTCGTTCTAGTGCTTTTGGTGAAAAGAGGCTGCGCTGCATGAAAAGGTTGGCTTCCGATCGCCATTGCCCTTGAATATCTTTGAATAAGCCACCCAAGGTGGACATTCAAGGACAAAAGTATATGCTTACGATGCTGCTTTCCTACGGAAAGCTTTAAACGAACGCTACGCTTCTACAGTCCAACCTTTTCATTCCGCTACGCCTTATTCTCTAATTTTCTAGAAAAGACTTTTTAAATATACTGCTTAAGGATGGTACTTAAGCAAAAAAAGAAAGAGATGCAGCTTGTCAGCTTCATCTCTTTTTTTACCAAAGTGAATTGGAAGCCTCTGTGTACTAATAACCCGCACAGGTAGGCTTTGAAACGCCACAATTACTAATGCTAAATTACTAATGCTAAACTGCTTAAGCTGGATTAAGCTCGGCGTTGCAGGCCAGCTGTGTTATATAGTCGAAGAAACGCTCCGGCTCCACATCGTATACGAGGCTGACCGGACGGCCATCAGCCGCTTCAATGGTGCGTCCTTGGCTGGCGCCATGCGCAATCGCCTTGCTGTGCACCGTCTTCATTGAGACGAGGCTTGAATCGCCCACCGTCGCTGTCGTTAGAACATCCCATAGGTAATACGTCGAATTTGTCTCCATATAAACAAGCGGTGGACAGGCTGCATAACATTGCCCGACAAAATCCATGCCCTCATGGCGGCGCAGTGAAGCCCAACGATTGCGAATCGGCACCGTGAGCGGCACTTTATTCGTGCTTTCCAATGCAACGAGGAAAATCGGAATTTCGCTTGCCCATACCCGCTCTACGGCCTCCGGGTCCCAGAACGCATTCCACTCAGCAGTGCCATCATGCTCCGGCTCCTGTACGTTGCCTTTCTCATTGAACGTTCCGCCCATCCAGACAAGCTTCTCGATCTTCGCTTCTATATCTGGCGCTTCATCTAATGCGCGGGCCAAATCGGTCAGCGGGCCCGTGAACAGCAGCGTTGTTTTCTCATCTGAGGCACGAATAACCTCAATCATGTGAAGATGGGCTGGAAGCTCCGCTTCGCGTGTCTTGATCTGCTCTGGCTCGTTTAAGATCGGCAGCGCATCGACGAAAAACGTATGCATCCGCCATTCCGCAGGAAACGGATTGCGCCCGCGAGAATTGGACCGTGCAACCTCGACGCTTGCCGAGGCATTGCCACGTCCAAAGCGGTCGATGATTTTGCGGCTGGCTTTCATGCCAGGCTCCAAATAGCCATCGGCCGGTATGACCGATACGCCGACCAACTCCACCTCTTTCATTTGCAGCACAAGAAATAAAGATACAAGATCATCTACACCCGCATCATGATTGTAATAAAGTCTAGTTCCCATCCGCATCCATTCCCTTCATTCGTATAAAATGATCCTTAATTTGTCCATCCTAAAGCTGAGGAGGTGAGCTGTCAATGGCAAAGGACGCTCGAATCAAAAATCTAGTTAGCATTCAGAAGCGGATTGCAAAGCGGCAGCATACTCATAAAAAGCAGCGTCTACCCGCCTGAGCTCATTTCCAGACTGGGTAACGCTGCTTATACAATACACTGCTATTACTGACTTACTGGAATGGCGTTATAATATTCCTCCAGCGTCTCGTCGTTATCCGTCAGTTCCTTCGCCAGCGCCTTCCCTACATAACGAAGATGCCAAGGCTCGTATTTGTAGCCGGTAATTTTATCCTTGCCTTCGGGATAACGGATAATAAAGCCATATTCATAGGCGTGCTTGCCAAGCCATTCCGCTTCATCGGTTCCGCCAAAGCAGCTTTCAGCTGCGCATTTGCCATCGCTTCCAGACACGTCAATCGCAAGCCCAGTCTGATGCTCGCTCGTTCCCGGTATCGCACTGTACGTCCTAGCCTTCTCTAGTCCATCTCTTTTCACATAACGATCAAACAGCGACTTTTGGGTCGCCTGTGATCGGTACGCTGACACACCGGCTAAATAAATTTTGTCCTTCTTCGCTCCTGCGAACAGCTCTTCCAAAGCATCCGCCGCAACCTTCCGCATTTTGCGCTTATCAATCTTCTCGCTGAAAATAAAGGCTACATCTGGATATACCAGCTCCGAAGGCTCATAGTCATCCGGGAGCTTGTTTTGCTTATTCACTAGCGCCGTAATGCTTTCCGGCTCCGCGACAACGGCTAAGCCCTCATCCAAGTCCGAGGACGAGCTGCCGCCAGATGGCTTTGCTGTTGCCTTCGGCGTCGCTGTCGGCTCTGGGGCCGGCTTCACAGTCGGCGACGCTGTAGGAGCAGGCGTGACCGCTTGCGTTGCTTCTGCTGTTGGTGTTTCTTCCGCTGTCTCCGTGGCTGTTGCCTCCGGTGTAGAACTCTCCTCAATCGGCGATAGAGACGGCGAAGCGTCTACCTCGGCAGCAGCCTCTAACGTCGGCGAAGCAGCAGCTGTATTACCTGAGCCTGAGCCTGGCGCCTCCGCTGCCGTTTTATCAAACCTCACAACTACTATAATAGCCATCGCAATTAAACATAAGGAAAATAAAATAACGACCGCTCTTCTGCGTTTTCTCTTCATGATGCACTCCTCAACTAGTTTCATTAATAGGAAAAAGGTGTAATAAACGATTGAGCTGTACTTTTTATACTATACCTAATAGACTTCATTCTGTCTTAAAAGGTTGCCGAAATTTCCAATGTAATTTTTGTGAGCCTATTGCGCGAAAACGCAGCATAGGGTTATTTTTGCATTTTGACATTCTACTGCGGAAAGAGGCATAATAAGTATGAATTTATCGTAAATTTACGAGTGACTCGGCCCTTAAATGGCGAGGAAAGGTAGGAGATATTTTGACTTTATCTGCACCAAAGCGTCTGTTCAGCACCCGGCCTATCATTGCTTTCTCTCTTATTGTTCTTTTCAAAAGCTATCTGGCATGGATGGTTGTATTCGGAAGCCCGTCGTGGAGCACCCTTTTCAAGGAGGTTCCATTTGCCTTAATCGTCTTTTGTCTTATTGAATGGTTCGCAACGAAGCGCAAGCTTACTTATTATTTAACAGCCAATTTACTAATCACGGCCATCCTCTTTGCTGTGCTAATGTACTATAAATATTACGGCGTCATAGTCACCAGCTCTGCCTTAAAGCAGGTCAATCAGGTAACGGCGGTCAGCAACAGCGTATTTTCATTGATGGACCCGTATTATTTACTCGTCTTCATTGATGTGATCCTTATGTTCTATTTTCTTATGCGCAAGCAGAAGGCGCGGTATTGGAAAACCGCCAGCCAGACTCGCTTGAGCAAAAAAATGTTAACTAGCGTTTTCGCGGTATCGCTCGGCTTGTGCTTGTTTAACATTTTGCCGAATAGTGCCAGCATGAACGAGATTGTGAAAGCCGAGCAAATGGGCATCCTGAATTATGAGGCCTATACGCTTTTTGGCAAAAAAGAACCGGAGCTTGTCGATTCCTCCACGATTACGCAGGAGCAGATCAACAGCCTCAAGACGCTTGAGCCTGTCGCCACGCCGCAGCTGCAAGGCGCTGCCAAGGGCAAAAACCTGATTATTATCCAGCTGGAATCCTTCCAAAACTTTCTCATTGGCCTTACTATTGACGGCAAGGAAATTACGCCGAACATGAATAAGCTGGCGAAGGACAACTATTATTTCAAGCATTTCTACCAAGGCGTGGGCCAAGGGAATACGTCCGATGCTGAATTTATAGTGAACACATCCTATTATATTCCGTCAAATGGCGCCGCTACCCAAGTGTATGCGGGCAAGATACTGCCGAGCCTGCCGCGCGTTTTAACGGAAAACGGCTATGATACGGCGACGTTTCATACGAATGTCGTGGAGTTCTGGAACCGTGGCGAGCTGTATGAGGCGCTTGGCTTCAATCGTTATTATGACAAAGCCTTTTTCGGTGAAGAAGATACGGTATTTTTTGGCGCTTCCGATGAGGTGCTTTATAAGAAAACAGCGGCTGAGCTGGCGAAAATGGACGGCAAGGATCAGCCCTTTTATGCCCAAGTTATTTCGATGACCGCTCACCATCCCTTTACGATACCGGATACGAAGTATCAAATGGAGCTGCCTGAGCGCTACGAGGGCACATTCGTCGGCGATTACATTCGCGCCCAGAACTACGCGGACTACGCGCTGGGTAAGTTTATTGACGATCTCAAGCAGCGCGGCTTATGGGATGACAGCCTAATTGTGCTGTACGGCGATCATCTGGGCTTGCCGATTTATTCGCTGGATCGCGATGATAAAGAGTTAATGGCGGAAATTTACGGCTATGAGTACAGCTATACCGATATGATTAATATTCCGCTTGTTATTGCTCCACCTGGCATTACTTCGCCTAAAGAGTTTGATCAGCTAGGCGGACAGGTTGATTTGCTGCCAACGATTTCGAACTTGCTTGGCATTTCGCTGGATAAGCAAATTCATTTTGGCCAGGATTTGTTGAACAGCACCTCATACAACCTTCTGCCACAGCGCTATTATTTGCCAACGGGCTCCTTCGTCAGCAGCAAGGAGCTGTTCCTTTCCGGCAGCGGCTACGATGATGGCACCCATCACCCGCTGGCAGGCGATGGCCGGGAAAGCGCCAAGAAAACAACCGAGGATGAATACAACCGCGCACTGGAGCTGCTCCAGCTCTCCGACAGCTACGTTGGTCAGCTGCCAGACCGCGAACCGCAGAACTGACGCAAACAAGCGGCAGGCAAGACCCTGGGCGTATACCCGGGTCCTGCCTGCCGCTTTATTTTTCACAAAATCGCTTGTCATCTAGCATGCTGCACCTATTAGACCTGCTTCGCTGCCTCCAGCACTTCCTGCACATGGCCTTCAACGACGACGCTGCGCCATTCCTTTGCCAGCTTGCCCTCTTCGTCGATTAGAAAGGTTGAACGCTCAATACCCATAAACTCCTCGCCATTGCGGCTGCGCAGCTTCCATACGCCAAACTGCTCGGCAACCTGATTAGCGGTATCCGAGAGCAGCAGAAATGGCAGCTCATGAGCCGCGATAAACTGATCATGCGACGCCAGATCATCTGGGCTGATGCCTATGACTTCGGTGTTGAACGCTTTGAATTGTCCATTGTAATCTCTAAAATCGCACGATTCCGTCGTACAGCCCGGCGTCATATCCCGTGGGTAAAAATAGATGACCAGCTTCTTGCCTTTATAGTCATGCAGCGAAACGTCCGTACCATTCGAGGCTGGCAATGTAAAATTTTCAACCTGTTGTCCGATTTGCACTTGCGTCATCTCCAATCAGCTCCTTTATAATGGCTATTGCGCCTTGCTTACTCAATCAACGATAGCATGTCCATCAGCGGGATGCCACAAACTCATAGAAGAGCGGGGTATTCATGACAAACTCGCGAATTTGCTGCTTATCATTATAAATGGAATAAGCAAGCGTCAGCTTCATAAGCGCTGCGTCCACCGACATATTTTCGATAAAGGCTACCCCCGCCTGCTGCAAGGCAACCGACGACGCGTAAAGCGTCTCTGAGCTGTCCTTGAGCGGACACAAATACAAGTCTACGCTATGCTTGGCGCAATACTCGGCAAAAGCAAGCAGGGAATGACGCTCGCTCCCACTCGTGTTCGCCGTGCCGGAGTGGAACAGATCGTGAACGACGGCCTTCGGCGCTTTTTGTCCAAAATCAAAATAGTCATAGGTCATGCCGAAAAACGGCTTCACATACAGCAGTCCCGATTGCAGCTTATCCTTGCCAGCGGCGAAAGGACTCGGAGCAGGCTTGCGAGAGCGAAGCTCCTGCGGGGAAGGGTTGTAAGGATGCTCATTTACGATCAGCTTGCCCTCGCTCATCATCCCGTAATGCACGTCATACGGGCATTCCAATTGATCAGTGAATGACACCGCCTGCGTAACGCGTGTACCCAAATACACGATAGCCTCGCCTGCACTATTTTCATAGACGACATAGACACCCTTTAGCCTCTCGCCATCTATAAATTCAACAGCCGCGGCAAAGTTCCGCAGTCCATTGCTGCGCGGATCGCCAAGCGGGTAGTTGCTCGCCACAAGTACTATCGGAAGGGGACTATCACAAAAAATATAACTCAGCATTGCAGCCGAATAGGCCAGCGTATCCGAGCCATGAGTCACGATAATGCCGTCATAGCGAGAAAGGTCTGTGCTGCGGATCGTTTCAATCAACACATTCCAATCATCCGGTACTAGGTTTTCACTAAGAATATTTAGCGGCTGAACACATTCCAGCTTTACAGACTTGCGGTAACGGGGGCCCGATTGATAGCCTTCTATGATGGCATAGGAGCCTGCCTCGCGCACGCTAATCGCTCCCGCGCCAGCTTTGCTGCCAATCGTCCCTCCCGTGAAAATAACAAGAAGATTGCTCACTTCGTTTCCTCCATATCCAGCGGCTTTGAAGAACATCCTTTACACCAGCCGCCTGTTCATACCAATCCCCATTCATTCTACTATCTTCTCCGCAAGCTGTCTAAACCTATACGGGACTGCTAAAAAAATGATCAGCCTTTCGCCGCGACACCCCGATTTTTCACAGCTCCTGGCTTTTTCTTGACGGTTGCCCGCCCCAGAAGCAGGCATACGGTGACGATTAACGTCGCGCCATACATGAATTGCACGAGGCCAAGCTGTGTGTCCGTCCCAGCCAAAATACCATGAAACAAGGCCAGCAAATAAATCGGATAAGCTAGCATATGGATAGCGAGCCACACTTTGCGTTTCAGCTTTGGCCGTAGATCCGAGGTCAAAATGAGTATCAGCATGCCGTAAAGCGCAAGGGTGCCTATGCCATAGACGACCGGATGATCATGTGCGGTAAAAGGAATCAGCAGCTCACTCCATGTAAAAGGCGTGTACGTATCAATGACGAGCACCGCCATGTGCAGCAGCGCCAGCAGCGTTCCTCCATTCGTAAAGCGGATATGCCAATTGTAGACGCGAGCTTTGCTTGGCCCTTTCACAAACGGATAGCTGTACAGCATGCCCAGCGACATGCCAACAAACAGCATTAAATAAGAGCCAATACCAAGCACCCGCGTCATTTGCCATGTCGGCCAGCTCAAAATCCATTCTGTCATGCTAATTCCTCCTTCTCGCGTTCGATTATGCTTTCAAGCTCGCTTTTAATCACACCTTCGACTCTGCTTTCGCTGTCATTGCCGTTGCCGCGTCTACCTGCCGACACCGCATTTACCGTACTATGCAATTGCTGCGGGATATGCCACTCCAAGCCAAGTCTGCGGCTTTTTCCATGCTTCACGATCTCTCCATTGCTCATAAAAATAACGGCTTCAAAGTCTCGCGCATGCTCGTCCATTAGCCGAATGCCCTTATCAAGGCCGCCGATGCACAGCGATTTCGCCCATATTTCGCAGGCGACGGCATCCGGGCCAGCAACTGCTGCCTGAACGATGTTGCTGACGCTTGGCTTCATTGTCAGCGGATCGATCAAATGATGGAAGCTTCTGCCGCCCGCCTCCCAACGCCTGCCCAGAATGCCCGAGGTTGCAACTGCACCGTTCGCCAGCAGCAGCTCCCCGATTACAGCCCCAGCTTCCCATGGGTGCTGGAGATCAATCATTGCTGGCTGCGCGGCTTCGCTCCCGCTATTCCACGCATACAAATCGCCGCCGGCATTGACGATGCCTGCCGGAACCCTTCTGCTGCGCCTCAGCCAATCGGCGAGCTTCTGCACCGCCCAACTCTTCGCGATACCGCCCGCATCGAGCCCTGTTCCTTCGGCGAGCTTCACCGCCTTCATGCCATAATCCAGCTCCAGCTCGCCAGCCAGACTCAGCCTCTGCCGCTCCGCACCGCCCGCTTTCGCCTGAAACGCCGCCGCATGCTCGAAGGACTGCGAATAACCAGATGCCTCAAGCCCCGGCAGTATTCGCAGGTCGAATATTCCCTCCGTCAGAGCGCGATGGTGCTCCGCCGCGGCAATAACCTCAAATACCCAGTCCGACACAACGACCCAGCTGCCAGTCGAGCGGCTAAGCCTGCTCCATTCGCTATCCGGGCGGAAGCGGCTGAACCGCTGCTCTACCGCCTCAAACCAGTCGCGAGCGCGGTCGGCATAAAAGGCCGTTGTGCGACGTTCTTCTGCCGCATAATCCAGCAAAATTTCGACATTCGTATTCATCGCCCGAAACCGTATCGTCCCCCGCCCGCTCATAATTAGGACCTGCCTGACTGCGAGCGCATGCTGCCCGAGCTGCTGGAGCTGCCGCTTCCACTGCTGCTACGGCTGTCTACGCTGCCGCGGCTTTCTGAACGCGAACTGCCCGTTCCGCTTTCGCTGGAGCTATCCGACCAATTGCTCCCGCTGCTGCCATTATTCCAATCTGAGCTGCCGCCTCTGCTTCCGGGCCCCGTGGACAACCACTGGTCCACCGTATCCTGCTGATCGCTTTGCTGCTCCGTTCCTGAAACTGAGCTGCCGCCAGCTGATGCCGTTTGCGCCGCCTGAAAAGCCGCTGTATTTTGCACCGTGCTGAACAATATAAAGACGCCGACCGCTCCTGCGGCTCCAAGCTGCCATTTTAACCATTTCGAATTTGCACTCATCTTACTCCACCTGCCCTACTCGTTGTAATTTAGTTAAGTATATGGAGGCAAGATGAAGGCAGGGTTAAATGAATCTGAAGAAATGCTAAAAGAAGCCCTGCTCTACGATGCCTGCTGCACCTTTATACAACAGAAAAGAATGCGGCCCGAGGACCACATTCTTCACCTGTCTCTATTCAGCTTGGCTAATGATCAGTAAGCGAAGCCTTCTTCCTGCCCTTACCTCGTTGATTCTAAGCGCCGCTATTTCTTCGCCACATATTTGCGAATATCAAAAGCAACCGCAGCGACAATAATCATCCCTTTAATAATGAGCTGCCAGTACGGGCTTACGCCGACAAAGGTCAGACCGTAGTTGATGACGCTGAAAATGAGCACTCCGGCGAGAATACCCCGCACGCGCCCCACACCGCCCGCCGTCGAGACGCCCCCGACGACACAGGCCGCAATCGCATCCAGCTCGTACATATTTCCGTAGTTGTTCGTAGCTCCCCCAGTGCGGGCAGCCTCCAGCACGCCTGCCAATCCATACAGCGCGCCAGCAATCGCATAAATATAAATTAAATTGCGCGATACATTAATGCCAGATACATTAGCCGCTTGGATATTGCCGCCGATGGCATACATATTTTTGCCCAGCCGCGTGTTGTTGAAAATAACCCAGACGATAAACGAGACGACAATCGCTATAATGACGATATACGGGATCGAATAGGTGCCGTTCGGCCCGATATACCCGGTCCCCAGCTTGCTGAATTCCTTGCTTAAGCCCCCAATAGGCTGCGACTGATTAGGCTTCATATCGAAGTAAAACGAGTTTACGCCGTACACGATAACCATGGAGCCGAGCGTCGCAATGAACGGCGGAACATGAAACTTCGCAACAATAATGCCGTTGATCAAGCCAAAAATCAAACCGACAACAATCGCCAGTATAATCGGAACGATAATCGGCAGCTCCGGCAAATTTGGGAAAAACTTGCGCGGATAATCCGACATTTGCAGCATCGACGCCGAGACAACGGCGCTCAAGCCAACAATTCGCCCGGCGGATAAATCCGTTCCTCCCGTAATGAGTACAAACGCCACGCCTAAAGCGATAATGACCCGTGTTGACGATTGCAGCAAAATATCCCGCAGCGTCGTAATGCCGATAAAATTAGGATCGGCTACAGCTATGCCGACGATAAGCAGAACCAATATAATATAGATCGCATTTTGGGAGAAAAAATGCTTAACTCCCTTTGCCTCCAGTGCATTCATCGTATTCACTCCTCCAAGTTGTGCTGTTCGCCATTACTGTGCGGCAAGCCGCATAATTTCTTCCTCTGTCGCCGCTTTGCCATCCACGATGCCAGATATGCGCCCCTCGCGCATGACGATGATGCGGTCGGACATGCCGATCAGCTCCGGCATTTCGGAGGAAATCATAATGATGCTTTTGCCCTGCTTTGCAAGCTCAATCATGAACGAATAAATTTCGTATTTCGCTCCAATATCAATGCCGCGCGTCGGTTCGTCAAGCAGAAGCACCTCCGGATCGGTCAGCAGCCATCTGGCGAGCAGCACCTTCTGCTGGTTGCCGCCGGACAAGTTGCGAATAAGCTGCTTGGTCGATGGCGTTTTGACCCGAAACTTCTCTACGCTTTGCTGCGACACTTCGGAAATCCGTCTATTGCTGATTAAGCCATAAGGTGTCTTGAATCTGCTTAAGTTTGCAATAACCGTATTTTCCGAAATCGTCAGCACAGGAAAAATCCCGGTAACCCGCCGTTCCTCCGTGAGCAGCGCAATGCCCTGACGGATAGCGTCAGACGGCGCCTTTAATTTAATTGGTTTACCATGCAGATGAATGCTGCCCTGCTTGAGTGCCCGCATGCCAAACAGCGCTTCAATGACCTCCGTACGCTGCGCCCCAACTAGCCCGCCAAGTCCTAAAATCTCGCCCTTGCGCAGCTCGAACGAAACATCCTTAAACGAATGCGGATGCACCGAGGTTAAGCCCTCCGCCCGCAGCAGCACCTCGCCCGGCACATTCGTCCGCTCCGGATAACGATTCGATAGGTCCCTGCCAACCATGCGGGTAATGATTTTATCAATCGTCAGCTCCTTCGCTTCCCAAGTGCCGACATGCTTCCCATCGCGCATAATCGTAACATCATCTGAAATCCTCAAAATTTCTTCCATTTTATGAGATATATAAATAATTGACACGCCGCGCCGCCGTAGCTCATTAATAATGCGGAACAGCTGCTCCACCTCATTGCCCGTGAGCGAGGAGGTCGGCTCATCCATGACGATAACCTTGGAATGAAACGATACTGCTTTGGCGATTTCCAGCGATTGAATTTTGGATACGGACAGATCGCCTACCTTTTGCTTCGGATGAATATCCATCTCCAGATCTTTGAGCAGCTTCACCGTTTCCTCCTGCATTTTGCGGTGGTCAATGAATTGCAAAGGCCCTAGACCTCTGGTCGGGAATCGTCCGAGCCAGATATTTTCCATGACGTCGCGCTGCGGCACCGGGTTCAGCTCTTGGTGAATCATCGACACCCCGAGGGCCAGCGCGTCCTTCGAGCTGTTGATTTGCACGAGCTGCCCACCGAGCATAATCTCGCCGCCGTCGGGCTTGTAGATGCCAAACAGACATTTCATCAACGTCGATTTCCCTGCACCATTTTCACCCATTAAGGCATGTACCGTACCGGGGCGCAGCTTCAGCGTCACATCGTCGAGCGCCTTTACGCCGGGAAAAGATTTGGAGATGTTATTCATCTCTAGCACATAAGCCGGATGCTCTGGCATTTGTGTAACACCCCTTTACATACAATTAAGTTAAAATTATCAATTTAATAATCGGAAAAAGAGCAAGGGCAGCGCCAGCCTAAATGCTTCCCTTGCTCTGCTTATCCGCTATCCACCGTCTCCCCGCAGGCAGTCGGCTTAGCGATTATTTCAACACTTCATCCTTGTTCGCGCTCGTTACCTTCTGATACGGAATCCACACGTATTTGCCATCGGTAATTTCGAAGCCTGTATTCTCCTTGCTTGGCGTCTCGCCAGCAGCAAGTACACGGGACAGCTCAACCGTCGCCTTGCCTTGGTTCGTCGCATCATTCAATACCGTTCCGAGCAGCGTGCCTTCATCCAGTGCCTGGATAGCAGGAGCGGTAGCATCCACGCCGACAACTGGAATGTATTTATCGCCTGTAAAATAACCCGCAGCCTTCAGAGCTTCAATCGCCCCCAGCGCCATATCATCGTTGTTGGCAAGGACAGCTTCGATTTTATCGCCATGCGAAGCGATGAACGCGGCCATTTTTTCTTGACCCTTCACGCGGTCCCACATTGCGGTATCCTCCGCCAGCTTCTCGACCTTAATGCCTGCATCCTCAATCGCCTGCACGGAAAACTTCGTCCGCAGCTCGGCATCCTGATGGCCCGGCTCGCCTTTGAGCATGACATATTGCAGCACGCCGTCGCCGTTCTTATCCGCTTCCGGATGCGCCTTCCAATAATCGACGATGAGATCGCCGGACATCGTGCCCGACTCCTCCGCCTTCGCTCCGACAAAATACACCTTGTCCCATTTCGCCATATCATCAGCTAGAGGCTCGCGGTTAACGAACACGACCGGAATATCCGCGGCTTTGCCTTTATCAATAATGACGCCCGCTGCTGTACGGTCTACCGGGTTAATGATCATGGATTTGACCTTCTTGGTAATAAACAGGTCAACTTTGTCATTTTGTGTCGGCTGTGAGTTTTGGCTATCTACGATATCCACCTGTACCTTGCCTGCCGCCGCTTCCGTAATCGCGTTGCGGACGCCCGTCATAAACGTATCGTCGAACTTGTAAATCGCTACCCCAACCTTTGGCTGGTCGCCCTCGCTTCCCCCTGCGTTGCCGTTGGATGCCGAGCAGCCTGCCGCTACCGCCAATGCGCCGATCAGCAGCGCAGCTGTTACCTTTTTCATTTCATCATGACCTCCCCGTTTTTTTGAAATATTGGTCCATGCTGATGAGCATTTGCAGCTCTGTTTCTCTTTCTTGTCCTCATTATGTCCGAAACGGGGTCGGAAACGAATGTAAAATCCTCATCATTTTTATTAAAATCCTCCTTACTTCTGAATAAAGGGAAACAGTAGCCGCTGATTTTCAGGCCAAAATAAATTGTCGCCATTGATCAGCTTGATCTCCATTACAACGTGAGGCGGCACTTTCTCCCCTCTGAGCGCCAGCACGGCATTTTTGATGCCGAGATAGCCAATGCTGAATGGATTTTGTACTAAAACCGCCTGCAACTGGTCCTCCTGAAGCAGTTCAAGCAGCTCCATCGAGCTGTCGAAGGCGATAATTTTCACTTTACCGCCGCCAAGTCCCTGCTGCTTGATTTCCAGCGCGGCAGCAACAGCCGCCTGCACATTAAGCGCCAATATACCATCCACCTGCTGCTTGTTCAGCAAAGTGCTGACAACGCTTCGGCAGTCTTTATACCGCTCCAAGCAGGGCTCGCTGCCGATTACCGTTATCCCGCTCTCCTCAGCCAGCACCTCCCGAATGCCCGCCTCGCGGCGCTTCTGATTGTTATCATCCGAGCCATCTGTCAACAGAGCTACGCTTCCCTTACCAGCAAGCAGCCCCACCATTTTGAGCGCAGCCGCGCGTCCTGCCTGATAATGGTCAATCGTAATGCTGGAGCTAATGCCGCCCACATCGCTCTCCGTATCAATGGCAACCAGAGGCAGTCTCGCCGCTCCCCCCGCCTTCACAATACCCGCAATGACCTCATCATTGCCTGCTGCGAACACGACTGCGTCGGGATGATGCACCATAGCCAGCTTCACCGTCTCAAGCTGCTGCTCCGGGCTGCCCAGCTTCTCGGGAGCCGATATATGCAGCGTCACATCAAACTCCTTCGATGCAGCTTCGGCGCCCATGACGACGGAGTTCCAGTAGTCGCCGTCCAGTCGCTTGAGCAGCAGGCTGATGTCGATATTTTCACGCTGAATGGCGCTGTCCTCTGCCCGATGCAGCGTGCAAGAGCCCAGCAGCAGCGCAGCAGTCATAGCCGCAATGCACAGCATTGCGGGCCTTCGCAGCCTGCGGATTACGCTCATCCTTCCTCCCCCTTCCCTTCCGTCTCAGCATCTGCCGGCTTGAATGGAAAACGGATCGTCACCGTCGTCCCCTCCTCCAGCTCGCTCTCAAATTGCAGGCCATACGGATCGCCGTAAAATAACCGAATACGCTCATGCACGTTGCGTACACCAACGCCGGAGCCCGCGCCGGATGCCACGCTGGATGCAGGACTAGGCTTGGCTGCTCCGTCAGCCTCTCCGGTGAGCAGCGCAGCCAGCTGCTCGTCACTCATCCCGAGCCCGTTGTCGCTAACTTGCAGGCAAACCTGTCCGGCTTCGATCCATGCCCGCACCGTAATCAATCCTTTATCGACGGACGGCTCAATGCCGTGCATAATAGCATTTTCCAACAGCGGCTGCAAAATCAGCTTGAGCGACAAGCTAGGTAACGCCGCCTCTTCGACATCAAACAAATAATCGAATTTATTTTTGAAGCGGATATTCTGAATGATCAGGTAGTTCCTTGCATGCTCCAGCTCGCTCGCCAGTGGAATCATCGGCTTGCCTTTGCTAAGGCTGATGCGAAACAGCTTGGACAAGGAGGTAATCGTCGTCACCACCTCCTCATTGCGATTCATTCCAACCATGCGCACGACTGTATTGAGCGTATTGTATAGAAAATGCGGATTAATTTGCGATTGCAGCGCCTCAAACTCATATTTGCGCTTCGCCTCCTGCTCCACAACGATTTGTCGCATCAGCTCGCGGATTCGCACAACCATGAGATTAAAGCGTCTCGATAGCCGCTCCACCTCCAACGGCCCACGAATGGCGGTCATTGTATGGAAGTCGCCGCGCTCGACATTTTTCATCGACTTCTCCAGTTGCCGAATCGGACGGGCGATAATACGCGAGATGAGCCACGACATTGCAATGACGAATACGAGCAAAAGCAGCAGCAGATTCAGCAAATAATCGTTTAGCTCGCGCTTTGTCGTAATCATTTCGTCGGTGAAGGACACCCCGACCACCTTCCAGCCGATGTTGCCGATCGTCTGCACCGTAATCATTTTATCCTCGTCCCCAGATTCGTCATGAAAGCTGCCAAACGTATATTTCAGCGCCTGCTCGACATTTTCGCTTTTCAGACCGGCATAGATGAGCTGCTGCTGCGGATGATACACCATATTGCCCGCGCTATCATCCACAATGTAGACGTAGCCCTTCTTCCCTAACACGACCCGCGAGGACAGCTGATTGATTTTGTTAAAGTTGACGTCCAGCAGCAGCACGCCATGCTCCTTTTTCCCGCTCCGCGCTACGGTAATGCCCTTGCTAAGCGATACGACCCATTTGTACTGCATTTTGTACATATTCTGCACATGCGGCAGCGAGTAGCTGAGATGATTCGGCGTTTGCAGGGCGCTTTGGAACCAGCGCTGATTGTATAAGCTCAGATTTTCCTTAAGCGCAACGCCTGGAATACTCATCATCACCTCGCCATTATGCCCAATGACCGCCAGCGACACAATTTCTCCCCTAATGCCGATAATCGTATTCAGCTGGCTGCGCAGCTCCTCTTCGTTCACATCGCCGCTGCGGCTGATCGTATCGTGAATAACGCCGTATATTTCCGACATGCCTTGGATATAATCCTCCAAATTGTAGCTGACCTGATCGACGACCTGCTGGGTATTGCGCAGCGCATTTGTCTCTGCGGTCTGTGAGAACTTGTTGTACAGCAGCACGCTGACCATTATAATTGCCGCCGCCGAAAACACGGACAGCGCCACTGAAATGAGAAACTGAATACTGCGCTTTCTCATGGCGCTTCCGTATTCATCGCCTGATTGCGATAATCCTTGGCGGAGACGCCGACATTTTTCTTAAAGCATAGGGAAAAATAATTCGGGTCCGAGAAGCCGACCTTCTCGGCAATTTCGAACGTCTTTAGCTCCGTTGCCCGCAGCAGTTCCTTCGCCGCCTCCATCCGCAGCTGAAGCAAATACCCGCCGAACGTCAGCTTCACCTCCTTCTTGAACAGGCTGCTGAAATAGCCCGCGCTAATATGCAGATGGCTGCACAGCCGGGCAATCGACAGCTCGCTGTCATGGAAGTTCGCCTTCGTGTAGCGCACCGCTTCCTCAACCAGCTGCTTGTAGGAGCTTTGTCTGCGGCTCGCGATATGATGGCGGATTTTCTCGCAGAGCGACATATACCAAGCTCTCGTCTCCTCAAGCCCGCTAAGCTGCTCCAGCTCCGCATAAATTTGCAGCTCGTAGCCCATGACTTCATACAGATTCAGCCCTGCCTCCTTCACAAGCTTCATAATCGCAGTCATCATCTCCAGCATGTACAGCTGATACTCCCGATAAGCGGCATGAACGCCTTCAATCTCATCAAAAAGCGCAGCCACCATCTGCTCCAGCTCCTCATGCGTGCCTACCCGTAAGCACCGAACGAGCGCCTGCTCCTTGAGCTCATCGAATTGCAGTTCCTCAACGTAGCGCGTTTCCACATCATCAATGCAAATGATCCGGTTGCTGCCCACCAAATTATGATAATCCAGTGCCTGCTGCGCCTCCCCGTAGCCCTGCTTCAGCTGCGCGACATCCGGCAATGTCGAGCTGACCCCAATGGTCACTGGAAAACGCAAGTATTTCCGAATATTTTGCAGCATTTCAGCGAGTCCGCCCAGCGTCCGCTCCATTAGCTCCGGGGCGTCACCTCCTCGCCCAACTGCAAGCAGCGCCACCTGATCTTGATGCAGAAAAACTTTGCCCAGCCCGAGCCTGCCCCATACCTCCTCCGCCACATTGCGAAGAGCAAACAGCTTGAGGTCGAGATCGCTGGAGGCTGCAAGCGAGCTTTCAGCTGTCCGCAGCGGAATACCGGGTAGCGCTTCCAAAATAGGTGTGTGCAGCACAGACACAATGTAAGCCTCCCCCGCCAAATCGAGCTCATATTTCGCTGCCTTCTCCTCAATATGCCGCAGCGGAAGCTTGCGGGAGAGCAGTGACGACAGGAACAGCTCTTTTACGACCGGCAGGCTTGTACGGTAATGCTCCTCAAGCAGCTGCATATTTTCCCGCTTCTCACGCTCATCATCTAGCCGCTCCTTCACCTTGTCCATGACCTCAAGCAGTTGCTGCGCGGAAAAGGGCTTTAAAATATATTCATCCACCTGCAGGCCGATCGCCTGCTGGGCATATTCAAATTCATCATAGCCGGAAAAAATAACGATGCGCGTCAGCGGATACGTCTTCCTCGTCCATTCCGCCAGCTCCAAGCCATTCATATACGGCATGCTAATATCCGTCACTACGATGTCCGGCTCCAAACGCTCGATCAGCTCCATCGCTTCCCGACCGTTCGCTGCCGTATCTACGATTTCAAAGCCATGGCGCGCCCATGCAATTTCCTCCAGCAGTCCGCTGCGCGTCTCCTCTTCATCATCCACCAACAGCACTTTATACATCGTTTATCCCTCCGCTATTTAACTTCGCGGCCGAGCAGCCGCAATGACCTGATTCCTTAAATATGCTATTTATCATATTCGTTTTCAAGTTTTCTGGAAAGAGGGTGAAGCATGGGCATATGATGTCAATAAATGACTGAAGTTATGGGAAAATATAGATATGTAAATGGTCGCAAAACGGGAAACAGAGCCCATGCCGCCAAATCTCGGCACAGACCCTGTTGAAGATGTATAAACAGGCTTACTTACGGGGGGGCAGTCCTCTTTTCGAGCTGATGGAGCGTCGAAGCAGCCTTAATCAGACTGCCTCAGCGTTCCAACTGAAAGGAGTTCCTAATAAGCCGTGTTTCCAGATTGGCTGGTTTTGCCGGAAGCAAAACCTTTGAAGAGCGTTGGCACGTTGGAATAACGTGTATTCGTAATTTTGCCCGTTGTCGAGCTGCTGTCGGTGCGGAAAATCGAATCCTTCACCTTGGAAATATCACTATTTGATAGGTTCATGGTAACGGTAAAGGTTGTGCCGCCATTTTGACGAACGAGCTTGCCGATGTCATTGGCTTTGAAATTTTTAATATTGATGGTGCCGGCTGCATTTATTTGAAACACCTTGTCATAGGCTTTATATGCCCCGCCTCCTGTAATATTAACCGTGCCGGAGGACTTGAGAGTCAGAGCGTCCTCGCCTACATCCTGCCAAGTTACATTCTCAATGTTGCAGTTGCCATAGCAGTGAACGCCGTCAGCAGCCGGTGCGCCGATAATAACATTTTTCAGCGTTGCGCCTGCCTCCAGACGAAATACTGGCTTTTGATTTTCCGCTTGGCTGCCATCACCTAGCGTGCTTGGGTTCGCGACAAAAACTTTGTTTTGGCCATCGAAGGTTGTATTTTTAGGAACAATAATGGTAGCGTTTACAACTTCTGCCGCCGCTACAGGAGCAGGCTGTACACCAGCAATTGCAATAATAAGGGCCAAAGATAATAGAGCACCAATCCATTTTTTCATTGAATAAACTCTCCTTTATTCCATTTAATTGGGTTGTGGTAAAGCCTCTCATCCGTTAATGCCACTTCCTTATATGCAAATAGATGTGCACCTCCGTTTGCATCTATTAGAATAATACCTAATATTTGGCATTACAGGAATAATCATTAGCTCAGTAGTTGCCCAGCCCGCCGGGAATCCCTTATTCTGTAACAATTTGCGCCTTATCCTGTGATGAATGTCACAATCAATTGCGCCTTCCTGTGTTATTCTAACCTCAGTAAGCAGCAAGAGGAGTGATGGCTCATGGAAACAGAAGCGCTGCGCAAAGTCGAGCAGCTCGCACAGAAGAAGCATATGATTTTTAAGCAAAGCTATATTCGCTATATTTCCAGGTCCATGCTCGCCAGCATGTTCATCGGCTTTGGGGTAATCGTCGCCTTCAAGACGGGCAACTTTTTTTACGCCGAGCATTCTCCACTCGCTTATCCGATGGCCGCGCTTACGTTCGGTGCTGCTATTATTCTCATCGCATACGGTGGCGGCGACTTGTTTACCGGCAATACGTTTTATTATTCCTTTACCGCACTGCGGCGCAAGCTCAAATGGACAGAAGTTATCAAAATGTGGCTGACAAGCTACGGCGGCAACATGCTCGGAGCAGCCGTATTCGCCCTGCTCATTATGACAACTGGACTGTTCGACAGCGGGAAGGTCAATACGTTCCTGCTCAGCGTCGTCGAAGCGAAAATGCATACATCGTCGTGGGAGCTGTTTTTCCGGGCGATTTTATGTAACTGGCTTGTCTGTCTTGCCTTCTTTATTCCAATGGGCATGAAGCATGACGGGGCAAAAATGTTTTCGATGATGCTGTTCGTCTTCTGCTTCTTTATTTCGGGCTATGAGCATAGCATTGCCAACATGTGCACCTTCGCCATCGCACTAGTCGTCGACCATCCCGACACGATTACTTACGGCGGCGTCATTCACAATCTCGTGCCTGTCACACTCGGCAATTTGATTGGCGGCGGCGTTTTAATGGCATATATGTATTATTTCGTGAACAAGCCTTATTTCGACAAAGAGGAGCACGCACAAGAACAAGCACAAGAGAAATTGCACGATTAACCGCAGAGCAGAATTAGGAAGCAGCTATATCACTAGACAGGGAGAGATCGGATATGAAAAAATCAAGAATTGTTGTCATTGGCGCTGGGGCTGTAGGCTCGACAACCGCTTACACGCTTCTGCTTCGCAATCGCATGGATGAGCTGGTGCTTATTGATGCCAATGAGAAAAAAGCAATCGGCGACGCACTCGACATGAACCACGGCATGCCGTTCCTTGGCGGCACGAAGGTATGGGCGGGCACTTACGAGGACTGCAAAGGCGCAGATATTATTATTATTACAGCAGGCGTCGCGCAGCGTCCCGGCGAAGAGCGTATTCAGCTGCTGAAGCGCAACGTTGCGATTTTTGATCAAATTATTGACGAGGTCTTAAAATATAATGACGATGGCATTCTGCTAATCGCCTCAAACCCGGTAGATGTCATGAGCTACTTCTCCCTGCGTAAATCGCGCTGGCCCGTTAATCGCGTCATCGGTTCGGGTACACTGCTCGACAGTGCACGCTTCCGCTATCTGATTGGCGAAGAGCTTAATATTGATCCGCGCAGCGTTCACGCGCCGATTATTGGAGAGCATGGCGATTCCGAGCTGCCAGTATGGAGCTTGTCGAACGTCGCAGGTACGGAGCTTGAGCTGAACGACGAGCAGAAGAACCGGATTTTCACCGGTACACGCGATGCCGCTTACCAAATCATCGAAGCCAAAGGCGCTACGTATTATGCCATCGCTTTGGCGCTTGACCGCATCTGCACCGCTATTTTGCAGGATGAAGGCGCTGTGCTGAACGTATCGACCCTGCTCGACAACTACCTCGGCGTATCCGATGTGTACATCGGCGTGCCATGCGTCGTTGACCGCAACGGCATCCGCAACGTTCTGGAGCTGAAGCTGTCGGACGAGGAAACGGCGCTGTTCCAGAAGTCGGCGAACAAGCTGAAGGGCTTGATTGAGTCAATTCGGGATGAGATGGCATAAAGGACCTTATATAAGGAACACAACACCAGAGCGTGTATTCGAGAAATAGCTCGCAAACAAAGAAACCGATTCCTCTTTTTCAGAAAGAGAGTATCGGTTTCTTTGTTTTTTATAAAACGATGTGCTCAGTGCTTGAATTGTTGAAAAGCCTTTTGCTATGACTTGCTCGCAATTCTCACCGTCGCGGTTGCTGCATCCCATGCCGCATCCATGTCCAATCCTTCGGAGATGAATCTTACTGGCACGAGCGTCCTGCCATTCACTACCGAAGCGGGAACATCGAGCGTCACCGCCGTTCCATTCACATAGGCCGTCGTGCTGCCAATGGTGAGCGTTACCGTGCGGTCATCCTTGACCGCTGTAATTTTTTTCGTTGCCGCATCCCATTTCACCTCAGCGCCAAAGGCTTCAAAGATGCCGCGCAGCGGAACGAGCACTCGCCCCGACTGATTAACCGGCTCCTGATTATCAAAGCTCACTTTGCTGCCGTTCAACAGGACAGATATAGCTCCCGCAGCTGTGGCTGGCGTCGTTGTCGCAGTCGTCGCAGGCAATGGCGTTACCGCCAGCCCTAGCTGCTCTTGCAAGCTCGCTAATCTATTGAGCGCAAAAGTCATCAGAGACCCCGCTGCCATCGTCCTCATTCCTTGACCGCCTTGACCGCCTTGCCCTTGGCCTCCTCCTTGACCTGGAACTTGCCCAGCAGTGCCTGTGGAAGTTGTATCACTGGTACTGCCTGTCGCCGCTCCGGCATTGTCCGGCCTCGCTGCACTCGTGCCATCCGGCATCGTCGGCGGTGTCATGCCCGCATCATCAGGAGGTGTCATGCCTTCCATTGCTCCGCCGCCCTGCATGCCGCCAGCTGCATCGCCTGTAGCGGAATAAGCTACATTCGATTCGAATTGCTCTACCGTATAAAATTTGGTCGGATCAGCTGTTACGCTTGGCCGAATAATAGCAGCCAGCTCGGTAATGCGATTCTCAATTCCGCCCAGATAGTCCACCAGCTCATTTACATAGGTCAAATATTTCGCCTTATATTCCGGCACCTCCAGCAGGTTTCCGATCATTGGAACACTGTCCAAGCTGATACCCATTACGGGCACATCAACCGAAGCGGTTGTTGCATTTGTATTCGTGACTGTCGTTGTTGTAGATGTCGTTGTTGTAGATGTCGTAGTTCCCGCTGCTGCCGTATTGCGACCGCCGCCGCCACCTGAGTAGCCGTTAAACGACATATTGAAATCCCATGGCAGGACGCTGAATTTTCCATCTGCATCGCCATACAGCATATAGTTATGGCCCTTATCGCCATTATAGCTGTCGTAGTTGCCTAAGACGGCGTTGCCCGCAATGTATTTTAAAGCCGAGTCTACATCAAGAACGTCCTCGATGTCCCCTTTTTCGCCAGCAGGCATGTCGTTCAGCACGCTAATAAAATTTTTCAATGATGCTTTGTCATCCTCTGTGCCGAGCTCATAGGTCAGCGTCTCATATTCGCCGTCTTCCTCATATTGCAGATAGCTTTTCTCATCGGTATCGTAGAGTACGCCATCGTTGTAATCTTCGCCGTAATTTCTTTCCATATAGCTGTCGTCAATGGCCTCAACACCAATATAGAAGCCGTACAATTCACCATTAATGTACAGATTCGTAAATACCGTCAACGGGGCATCCAGCCCAATGGAGCGCAAAGCTTCATAATGCAAATATTCACGTAAAAAAGAAGGATCTGCGTAGCTGTTGTTCAGCACCATTTTGTCCAGCCCAAGCAGCGTTTGTTCCTTATCGTATTTGTCGAATTTCAAGCGAAAGCTATAGCGGTCGGAATCCGTCATGCTGGCTACGGCCTTCAAGGTCAAATTGCCTTTAGTGGAAAATCCCACATTGCTCAGCACATTGCCGTCCACATCTACCGTTACCTTCTTATAATCCTTATCTAGCGGGCTTGCGAGTATGCTTTCCCAGTCGTCATCGGCTATCGTTACGTTCACATTAATGATCTTGTCCCCTTCGAAAAGAGACTCATACTTCTGCGCGATTCCCGCCTCGGCGGCATATACCGTTGCCTTGCTGCCCATTGCTCCAATGCCTGAAACCGCAATGGTCAATGACAAAGCCGTAACCGCGACCTTCTTCCACATGTTTTTCAAATTCATCGCTTCCATTCATCCTCCTTCAAACCAGATTTTAACTCCAGTCTTAAGGCTAAATGATGAAGGTTAAGTAAATCTTAGCTGAAATTGAGGGTTTGCTGAAAGTTGCAGGAGCTTGCGGAGAAGGGCCGGAGGGGGGCAGTTGTACGTAAAAAAGAAAACCCAAGCAGCCGCTCGGCTTGGGTTTTGAGGAGAGGCAAAGCCTATTCAGCCCAAATGGGGCTAAAGCCAGATCAAGCTAGGCGGGTGAAAAGAGCGGCGCGCTTGCCTTAACCGGATGAACCAGCGGCTCAAAGCCGGGAATGCGCGCCTCGATGACGTCGCCATCGCGAATGACGACTGCGCCAGGCGTCCCTGTCAAAATGACGTCGCCGGGCAGCAGCGTCATCACCTGCGAATGGAAGGCGATAAGATGCGCCGGCTGGTAAATCATATTAGCCAGCACATTGCGATGGGCAAGCTCGCCATTATGCCAGGTTTCCACTGCCAGTTGGGACAAGTCCTTGATTTCATCACGCGTAATCAGCTCCGAGCCGAAGCCAAAAAAGGTGTCGAAGCTTTTGGCCCGCGTCAGAAAACGCTGGTGCTTGGCATGAATATCCGCAGCCGTTACATCAACGGAGACGGCAAAGCCCGCTGCGTATTCCAGCGCCTCGGCTTCGGGAATATTTTTGCAAGTACGCCCGATAATTATCGCCAGCTCAGCTTCTGCTGTCACATGCTCCGTTTGCTGGGCAGGCAGCTCAATCGCCCTGTTCGGACCGATAAGCGACGTATCCGGCTTCATAAAGCTAACGGGATCGGCTTCTGCAAATAAGGCCTCCCGCTCCTCCGCTTGCTTCACATAGTTCATGCCTATGCCCCAAATTTTTCTCGGGTGGCGATACAACGGTGCAGCCGCAATTGCTTCGCTCGGCACCGACTCCAATTGCGCCAGCTTATCGCCACCGCCCTCGTTGTACCATCCGGTCAACGCATCGAGCCGCCCCTCTTGCAGCAGCTCGAACATGTGGATGGGCCACTGCGGCTGCGTATCCTCCAACTGATTAATCGTATGGAGGCGCACATAGCGATTATCTCTGTGAATGCACACCTGCTCGATGCCCTCGTAAAGAATCGTTGCCAGCTTCATTTATATGGATGCCTCCCCTTCTGTTGCGCTTTCTTCCCGCTTGCTTCGCTTCCATAAATCCGCATGCTGCTCTATCCATCGCAGCAGCTTCAAATCCTGTCCTGCTCCTGCAATGATGGATAGACCGATGGGGGCACCATCTACCTCGCCAACGGGAAGCGTCACCTGCGGCAAACCCGACAATCCAGCTATGCAGCAAAGCTGCATCGTTAAAGCCCGCTGCTTGTCTGCCGCTTCCCCGCTAATGTTGCGATCCGGCGCCGTGCCCGGAATAGTTGGGAGGAGCAGCAGGCTATCCGTACCTAGCAGCTCGCGCAGCTTGGAACGGATGCGCCGCCTCTCCTCTGCCTTCTCCTCGCCGTCCGCCTTGCGTAAAGTGCTCGCCCAGCGAAAGCGTTCGGCTATTCCTGGGCCAAATACAGGCTGCTCTCGCGTAATCCACTCACCATGCGTCTGCCAAATTTCCAGCCCTTGAAGGATGCGGAATACTTCCAGCCACTGATCCAGTCCTTCTGGCGCAAGCGTCAGCCGCTCGGTATTGCCTACCGCTTGCCCCAGCTTGGCAACGAGCTCTCTCAGCTCTAGCTCGCTGGCAGATTCCGCCCTGCTCCATGCATCTTCGGCAATAAGCAAGCGGCTGAACGTTACTGTATCCCCCATTACCTCCTTACTCGCGCTCGAAGCTCCAGCTTCCTGCACGCTTGCCTCCAAGACTTCCACGACTTCCACGTCCGCCTTAGCTCCAAGCTGCTCTTCCTCTTCTCCTGCTGCGCCATTATCGAGCAGCAGCTCGCCAATCTTCAGCAGCAACGCGCTGCCTTGCGTCATCCAGCCTACCGTATCAAAGCTCGGGGCCAAGGGAATGACGCCATCCATTGAAACTGCGCCATGAGTTGGCCTAAAGCCGTATACGCCGCAATAAGCAGAGGGAACGCGGACTGAACCACCCGTATCCGTACCGAGCGCAAAGTCCACCGCCCCCGCTGCAACGGCTACGGCGGAGCCGCTGGACGAGCCGCCTGGAATACGGTCTGGCGCGGCCGGATTAATCGGCGTGCCGTAATGGGCGTTTTGCCCATTGATGCTGTACATCAGCTCATCGGTATGCGCCGCCCCGCTCAAAGCCGCTCCTGCGGCAAGCAGCCGTTCAATCGAAGAGGCGGTAAGCTCCGCCGCTGCATGCGTACGCAGCCAATCGGGATTGCCCGCGCTGCTGGCATGTCCTCGTATTGCGAATACATCCTTAACCGCAAATCGAAGGCCATTAAGCTTGCCCGTATGAGTTGCTGGAAGCTTAAGCTCCGGGTTTATAAAAGCATGAAAGGTATCGTTTATTTTATCCCGCATAATTGCTGTCTCTCCTGTTCCGCCGTTGTTCTAGCCTTCCGATTCGCGCCGCCTTCGCCTACCAGACTGCCATGCTACTTGGGCTACCAGCCGATAGCCGCGCCATCGCTGCGCGGATCAGCTCCGCCGCTGATGATGCCGTTAGGACTAATCGCAATGGCATGAGCGTGACCCATAATACCGTCGAACGCCTTCATACAGCGCACATCATGCCCAGCTTGCTCAAGCTGTGCAATAACCTCACCCGACATGCGGCTCTCCACTTTCAGCTCCTGCGTCTGCGCCCCCCATGTGCGTCCCCACACCCAGCGCGGCTCATTCACCGCCTGCTGCGGATTCATGCCAAAATCAATCATCCGTGTCAGGATGGCCACCTGCGTCTGTGGCTGCCCTTCGCCACCCTGCGTGCCGAACAGATGGCTTGGCTTGCCATTCAGGCACGCCATAGCAGGCATTAGCGTATGGAAGGTCCGCTTGCGCGGCTCCAAACGATTCACATGCTGAGGATCAAGCGAGAAGAAGGAGCCTCTATTTTGCAGCAAAATGCCGGTATCCCCCGCTACAACGCCTGAGCCAAACTCAAAATATAGGCTTTGAATGAAGGAAACCGCGTTGCCCTCTTCATCCACAACCGCCGCATAGGCCGTATCATTGCCGACAGGCTTCGTATCAATAGAGCAGGCCTCATCCAGCTTAATAGAAGCTGCAAGCTCCGCTGCATAGGCAGGACTCAGCAGACGCTCAAGCGGAATTTCCGCAAAAGCAGGGTCTGTCAAATATAAATTGCGGTCGCGGAAGCCTAGCTTAAGCGCCTCAATCATGAGATGGTAATAGGCATAAGAGCCATGTCCATAGCTTTTCAGATCATAGCTCTCCAGCATTTGCAGTGCCATTAGTGCCACGAAGCCTTGCGAATTGGGCGGTACCTGATACACCACATGTCCGCGGTACAAGCCCTTGAGCGGCGTTACCCACTCACCCGAATGCTCGGCAAAATCCTCCTTGGTCAGCAGCCCGCCGCCGCCTTCCAAATAGCGGACGATACGCTCCGCAATATCGCCTTTGTAGAAAGCATCGCGCCCCTGCTCCGCAATCGCGCGCAGACTCGCGGCGAGGTCGCGCTGGACAAAGCGCTCTCCCGCCTGCACAGGGCGCCCCTGCGGCAAATATACCGCCGCTGTTGAAGGAGTTTGCGCAAGCATGTCCGCATGCTGTACCGTATTTTCATATTGATCCGGCGACATCGGAAAGCCGTTCTCCGCATAACCAATGGCAATGCCGAGCACCTGCGCAAAAGGCAGACGTCCATACCCGCTGTGCACGGCATGCCAGCCGTCAACCATGCCCGGAACCGTAATCGCGCTGCGCGGCCCGCGAACTGGAATTGCAGCTTCGCCAGCATAAGCTCCGCGCGTCGCGAGGCTGCCCGATCGTCCGCTAGCATTATAGGCTCTCACCTGCTGCTCCTTTTGTGCGTAAGTGAGCCAAAACGAGTCGCCGCCGAGTCCCGTCATATGCGGGTAGACAACAGCCAGACAAGCGCTGACCGCAATAGCAGCATCAAAGGCATTGCCACCCTGTTCTAATATTCGCGCCCCTGCTGCCGAAGCAAGATGATGCGGGCTTACAACCATGGCCTTCGTGCCGGTTATCGGCTTGTTCATGCGATCTCATCCTTTTGAGTCAAGTTATCTGACATACTCTATATGAGTATTAAAGTAACATGGCAGCTCGGCTAGTGGCAACTAGAAAATTCTTTTTGCGCTGCATCAGCAAAATTTATGTTGATAAGGAACGTATTTGATTATATATTTATTCGTATCGTAATCTAATCAAACTTATAACATACGTTTTGATATTTCGGCTCAATAGAGCAAAAGGAGCTTTTCACATGCAATCCAAAATACCGCCCGCCCAAGCGGAGCACGCCATTGACGATATAGATCGTAAAATCATCGCCGCCCTGCATGTTAACGGGAGAATATCTTACACCGATTTAGCCAAGGATATCGGTCTATCACGCGTAGCGGTGCAGGCTAGAATCAATACCCTGCTGGAGCATGGCGTCATCGAGCGCTTCACAGCCGTCATTAATCCGGAGAAAATTGGCGTGACGGTGTCAGCTTTTTTCAATGTCGAGGTAGAGCCCAAATTTCTGCATGAGGTAGCCGATCGCTTATCCGAGGAGCCTGTCGTTACCAGTCTGTATCACATGACAGGCCCCAGCAAGCTGCATATGCATGGCCTGTTCACCAGCAATCAGGAAATGGAGCTCTTTTTGAAAGAAAAATTGTACCCGCTGCCAGGCATCATGAGTGTGGATTGTCAGGTTTTAATTAATCGCTATAAAAGTAGAATGGGAATGAGGCTGTAAGCAATGGAGACAACAACAAGCAGCAAGGCATATGGACAGCTATCCTGGGCGATGTTTAAAACCGGTATTTTCGGCTTTGGCGGCGGCCCCTCCGTTATTCCTCTCATTCGACATGAGGCTGTAACTCGCTATGATTGGATTAACGATGAGGAGTTTGGCGAAATATTGGCGCTGGCCAATGCTTTGCCTGGACCGATTGCAACCAAAATGGCCGCTTATCTCGGCTATCGGCTGCAAGGCTGGCTAGGCGCGCTCGCCGCTGTGCTGGCTCATATTTTGCCTTCGGCTATCGCAATGATTGCCCTGCTGTCCGCTGTACAAATTCTTAGCGGCTCCGCTGTTGTGCAGGGCATGATCGCTGCCGTCATACCTGTGATTGCAGTTATGCTTGGCGTGATGGCTTATGAGTTCGGCAACCGCGCGGTGAAGGGACTGGGCTGGGTGGCTGGCCTTATTAGCTGTGCGCTCGCTTTTCTTCTTTTGCAGGTTGTGAATATTCAGGATGCGGTTGTCATTGCTGCCTTCCTTCTCTATGGGGCGATGCATTTCAAGGCTGCCGCATGGGTGAAGAAGCGAAGAAACAGTCGGCGGGATAAAGGCAACAATACGAGCGCGAGCGCATAAGGAGCAGACGATATGGATTGGTTGGACTTAATTATTGGTTTTTTTATTGCAAATATTTTAGGCTATGGCGGTGGACCTGCTTCTATTCCGCTCATGTATCATGAAATCGTCAGCCGCTATCACTGGTCAACCGATGCTGAATTTTCTAACATACTCGCGCTTGGCAATGCCCTCCCAGGCCCGATTGCTACGAAAATCGCTGCTTTTGTTGGCTATGATGTATACGGGATTCCTGGCATGGTGATCGCGCTTGCAGCAACGATTGTCCCTTCTGCCGTTGCGCTCATATACTTGCTCAAGCTGCTGCAAAAGCATCGCCAGTCTCCCATCGTCAAAGGCATGACACTGCTCGTGCAGCCCGTCGTCGCCATTATGATGCTGCTGCTCACTTGGCAAATGACAAGCACAGCTGTGCAATCAGCAGGCCTCTGGCAGACATTAGCTATCGCAGCTGTTGCCTACTGGGCGATGGAACGCAAGAAGATTCATCCGGCGATCGTCATTTGCGTCGCCTTCGCTTACGGGGGGATCGTGCTGTCGCATACGATGGCATAAAGGACACTCCTTTCTCATTGCGCCATTTCTTACGAATAGAAGAGGTCCGCACATTCGCCAACGCGGTTGTGCGGACCTCTTTTTTGTTATTCCACTCTTCAAAACTGCTTTAATCCTTAACGGGATAGATGCCTTCTTCTAAGCAAATAATATAATTGATTGCTACAAATGGCTGCATATTATTATGGGCCTGAGAGCCCCCGCTTGCCTGTAGAGCAAGAGGGTTCATGTTTGCATCCGGAGTTTCACCATATGCATACGTCGTAGTGCCACGCGGTTGATTGGCCCAAATACTATTGACGGCATCCATTGTATTTGCCGCGGTCTGGGCATTGAGCACATGGGTGTGATTAGGCATTTGCATTTCACTAATCTTTTCCGTGCTGCTGCCGCCCTTCGCATAGAGCGCCCTTGGTGTCAGACCAGTTCCTACACCTTGATGAATCGGCACAAGCCCTCGCAAATCTGGCAGCGTAAAGTACGTTTTGTAATCTGAGCCAAATGCACCTTGTAGTAAGGAGTACAACGCTTGATATTTCCATATAGAAAGCTGCTGGCCATGACAGAAAGCCCAGCCCTTTGGAGCATAATTACCAGTAAACAAGCGTATTTCGCCAAGAAAAGCGTCCATGTAGAACCCCCTCTTTCTTATTATGATTTCGGTGGAAAAGTTCCCATCACCGCAATACAGAAATTAGCGACAGCATAGGGCTGCATATTGTTATGAGCCTGTCCCGCCCCCGTTACGCCGACCGCATTGTGCGACATGGCGCTACTAGCCGTTTTGCTGAAAGGTTTCAAGCTGCTTTCACTCCATACATTAGCTGAGGATGCAACTTTTGTGCCGGTGACGGAGCTGGCTCCCACCGAGTGGGTATGCATTGGAATCTCATTCGTCGTCAAGGTATGCGTCTCGGACCCTCCGGTTGTATACAGAGGAATGTCGGCATTTGCAGTTGGATTTATGACCGCTCTGCCCTGCAAATTCGGCAATTGAAAAGTATTTTTTCCATCTCCCCCGAATGAATATCCAATAACCGAGAATAAGGCTTGATACTCTCTTACCTGAAGTATTTGTCCATTGCATTGAGCCCAGCCTTCTGGGGCATAGCCGATTGAAAACAATCGAATTTCGCCAAGAAACCAATCTCCCATTACGTACTCCTCCTCTTTAATAGTTATGGTTGGACAGGGTAAAGACCTCTCGTACAAATAATATAGGTCAAGGCCATGAAGGGCATCATATTGTTGTGGCTTTGGTTGCCGCCTGCTGAGGATAAGGCGTTTGTACTCATTGCGACATTAGGTGCTTGTCCTTCTGAATATTGCTTGCTTGTGCTCGCCGCCCAAAAGTGATTTGCAGGCGATGTCTCTTCACCCGCGGACTGCTGCGCTTGTGCAATATGGGTATGAGCAGGCAGCTGCGCCTCTGTCAGTTGTACGGTTTCCTGACCGCGATTAGCACCCAAACTAAAAGTGCTTCCCTCTGCACTCTTGCCCATATGAATGGGAACCCTCCCCCGGAAATCAGGGAGAGCAAACGTCGTTCTCCCGTCCCCTCCGTAGACTGACCCGATTAAACTGTATAGGGCTTCATTTTCCGAAATCTGGAGTATCTTCCCATTGCACAGCTCCCAGTCCATTGGCGCAAACGTACCGACAAACAGCCTGATTTCACCCAAATATGGATCCATTCTAATCTCCTCCTCGAATTGTTTCGTTGCTCGCCGGACAGCTAAGCAACCTAACCGTTGATCAAATCCGCCTTCAGCAGCAGTCTGCGAATAAGAGCAGCAGCCTCTGCTCGGGTAATGTCATCCTGTGGATGCAGTTGCCCGGAGCTGCCCGTCACAATTTGCTGTTCAACCGCAGCAGCCATGGCGTCTTTCGCCCAACTGCTGATTTCATTCTGGTCCGTGAATGCGGACAGCTTATCCAACGAGCTCGAAGCGCTCAGCTTCGTGTAAGCGATAGCTCTTGCAATCATTGCAATGGCTTCCTCACGGGTAATTGTCTTCAAGGCGCCGAATGTTCCGTCAGCATACCCGGTAATAAGACCATAAGCCGCAGCTGTTTCCGCATAACCGGCATACCAGCTTCCAGCCTGTACATCTGAAAACTTGCTTTGCCCCTGTCCTGTCGCTGGACGCAAGCCTAAACCGCGCACCATAATGGCCGCAAACTCAGCGCGAGTAATCGAAGCATCCGGGGAGAAGGCCGTCTCGCTTGTCCCTTGTACAACCATACGGGAAGCAAGGTCATTCACCTCATCGCGGCTCCAATGCTGCGCCAAATCCTGCATCTCCCGTGGATGCCAAATGACAGAATAGGTGCTGTTGGTCAAGCTGTTAATCACTGCATAGTACTTTCCGTTCATCATCGTAATATTGGTAGGCACATGATAGAGCTGTCCATCAGTATGCAGCACGACCCCTGTCGTAATACGATTCGCGTTGGCGTCCTCCGGCATTGGAATCATCATTTGCACATAACCGTTGAACGTAGAGACATTCGTCTGCTTCCCGCCGTATGAAGCTGTAATATGGAATTCCAGCGGCGATGCTGCAATTTCCATACCTTGGCTGGATGCCGCAGCGTTTACTTTATCGGACTCCGTTTTTGCCGATTTTGCTATCGTAATACTGAAAATAATATCCTTTAAGCTGCTTTTCGCCCCTAGCTCCGTGGCAATCGCATCAACAGGGATAAGCGATGCCGGGAATACATAGCTGGCCGAAGCCGTTTGAATTTCAAGTGTCGCCGTTTTATCCGTCATCACCTTGAGCAATTGACCATTCAGCAAGCTGTTCACGCTATCTGTCGCTTCTGTATACGGAATCGTTACTTCACGGTTGGATTCGGACTCCAGCTTTCGAATGATTTTGTCATTGTCGAGCGTTACTGTCGCATAGCGTAGTTGATTGTTGGTGGACGTCTGCACCGTCGCCGTCTGCTCCTGCTTCACTCCGTCTACGTATACCGAAATCCCACTCTCCGCTGCACCTGTCCCCGTCTGGACGGTAGTGCCTGTAGAAGGTGATGAGCCACCTGAGCTCTGCTGCGCGCGGGTCACCTTTATCAAATAAGTGCGGCTCGGTTTGGAAATGTCAGCCGCTGCAACCGTGACCGATATTTCATTCAGCCCAACGTTTAGTTGTACAGCAACCGGGCTGTCTGCCGCTTCGCCGTTTATCGTGACCGTTGCGAGCGGATCAAAGGCTTCAGCTGTAATCGTCGATGCCTCAACTGAGTAAGCTACACTTTGCTCGTAGCTCAGCGTATTCTTGCTGAAAGCAGGCGACAAGCTTCCTGTGCTGGTCGAAAGCGCCCCTAATTCGCTAATCCCATAAGGTGTAATATTTACAGTAATAACGGCCGGATCGGAATCCTCCTGCCCATCCGAGGCTACATAGGTAAAGCTGTCTGCCCCTAGCTGACCTGGACTTGGCACGTATACAAACTCATCGCCGTTAATAATCGTTACACTGGAGGACTTCGTACCAGTTGTGAGTATACGGAAGGTCATTGCATCTCCGTCCACGTCAGTGGCTTGCAGCTTCTTAGTCAAGGATGTAAGACTTTCTACATCGTAGCTCGCATTCTCCGCTACCGGCCGGTCATTCACTGGCGCAACCGTCACTTGGACCGTAATCGGATCGGATTCATCCACCCCGTCAAACGCTTTTATGGTGAAGCTATCACCCCCATTAAAATCTGGATTCGGCGTGTAGGTCAGCTGATTCCCGTTAGCAATAACCGCTTGGCCGTGTTCTGCCTGAGCGTCGATCAGAAAGGTCAGCGTATCCAGATCCTCATCCGTACCCAACAGCGTCAAGCTCAATACATCATCCTCAGCAATTTGCTGTGGAGCAATTGCCGATGCCACTGGCTTGCTGTTCCCTACAGTCACTGTAAAGCTGGATGTGCCTTCCGCCAGACTGCTATCCAGTACATGGATTGTAATGGTAGCCGAGCCTTGCATTCCTTGAGCAGGCTCCACTGTAACCGTACGCTGTTTGCCGGTGCCCGCTAGTGTAATTCCACTGAGCGGAACAAGAGCGGTATTGCTCGATTCGGCCGTTACTGCAAAATCGCTAGGCTCTGCATCAGGATCAGTAATCGTAAAGCTTAGAGCGGCAGTTGCTGTATTTTTGCCTATGCTTTGATTGGAAATCGTACTCACCGTCGGGGTATCATTCACCGACGTCACAATCAGGGAGGTCTGGCTGTCTACTACTGGTGCAGCTATCCCGTCATCTACCGTCACCGTTAAAACAACGGTCTCCGTCGTTCCCGGAGCGACCCGGTTCGCCTCTGGCGCAAATACCAATTGGCGAATGGCTGTTGTCAGATCATCAGCCGTTCCGCTCGCCTCATATTGGCTGCCCACCAGACTGAAGCCGGATGCTTGAAGAGACGCATCTGTAAATTCGCCTTTTGCCGCAGTATCGAGTGAAATGCTGACCGTCAGCGTCTGACCAGGGTCCGCATCCTCGATGGATACACCAGTAAAGGGCTGCTCCGTCTCCGTATCCAATAGCTCAAATGGAGTGGCGATTATGCCCGTCATTAGAGGGGCATCATTTACCGAATGGATGGTGACTGATATCGTGCTGACCACCGTGCCTCCGTTACCGTCGCTCACTTCAACTTTAAATTCATCCTGACCATAATAGTTGGCGTCTGGCGTGTATTCCCACGCTCCGGTCGACGAATCAACCGTCGCCGTTCCATGGGCACCCTGCTGCGACACCGAATACGTCAACGTGTCGCCATCCACATCGTTTGCCAACACTTGCCCAGTAACTGCTGTGTCCTCATCAGTCGTTACGGAATCATCCGCAGCTGTTGGCGGATCATTCACCGGCGTCACCGTTACAGTAATGGTACTTGTCGCCGTACCTCCATTGCCGTCGCTAATCTGAATCTTGAAGACGTCCTGGCCGTTATAATCTGCATTCGGGGCATATTCCCATTCACCGGTCGCCGAATCGACCGTGGCCGTTCCATGAGCACCCTGCTGCGACACCGAATACGTCAACGTGTCGCCATCCGCATCTGTCGCCGTTACCTGACCTGTCGTACTTGTATCCTCGTCAGTCGTGGCCGTATCATCCGATGTTGTCGGAGCTGCATTGACGTTCACAATCGTTACGCTTATTGTGCTCGTTGCTGTACCTCCGTTGCCGTCGCTAACCTCGATCTTGAAGACATCCTGGCCGTGGTAATTAGCGTTCGGAGCATATTCCCATGCCCCGGTCGAAGAATTGACCGTTGCCGTTCCATGGGCGGCCTGCTGCGACACCGAATACGTCAGCGTATCCCCTTCCACATCCGTTGCCGTTACCTGACCCGTCGTATTCTCATCTTTATTCGTTGTCGCGGTATCGTCGCTCGTAACAGGAGGATCATTCACCGGCGTCACCGTTACGGTAATGGTGCTCGTCGCCGTACCTCCATTTCCGTCGCTCACCTGAATCTTGAATACGTCCTGTCCGTAATAATCCGCATTCGGAGCATATTCCCACTCACCAGTCGCCGAATCGACCGTTGCCGTTCCGTTCGCCGCCTGCTGCGACACCGTATATGTCAACGTGTCGCCGTCCGAATCTGTTGCCGTTACCTGACCTGTCGTACTTGTATCCTCGTCAGTCGTTGCCGTATCATCCGACGTTGTCGGTGCCGCATTTACGTTCACAATCGTTACACTTATTGTACTCGTTGCTGTGCCTCCGTTGCCGTCGCTAACCTCGATCTTGAAGACATCCTGGCCGTGGTAATTAGTATTCGGAGCATATTCCCACGCCCCGGTCGAAGAATTGACCGTTGCCGTTCCATGGACGGCCTGCTGCGACACCGAATACGTCAACGTATCCCCTTCCACATCCGTTGCCGTCACTTGACCTGTCGCATTCTCATTTTTATTCGTTGTCGCCGTGTCGTTGCTCGTAACAGGTGGATCATTCACCGGGTTGACGGTAATCGTGACCGTGCTGGTCGCAGTCCCCCCCTTGCCATCGCTAACCAAAACCTTGAATACATCTTGGCCATGATAGTTCGCGTTCGGAGCATACTCCCATGCCCCGGTCGCCGCATTGACCGTTGCCGTTCCGTGCGCGGCCTGCTGCGACACCGAATACGTCAGCGTATCGCCATCGTTGTCGGCGCCAACAATGCTGCCAGTGACGAATTCATCCTCATCTACCGATTCCGTGTAGTCTGCTACGGTCGG
Organism: Paenibacillus sp. KS-LC4; assembly: GCF_036894955.1. NCBI lineage: Bacteria > Bacillati > Bacillota > Bacilli > Caryophanales > Paenibacillaceae > Paenibacillus > Paenibacillus sp. KS-LC4. The sequence goes on from NZ_CP145905.1 coordinate 5,960,764, forward strand.
TGCCTGATTCACAACGGTTTGTTCATATTCAATATATGGATCCGCATTAAATCGGAACCTCTCCACATCGGTTCCATTCAAGCTTTCTGTACCTGTCAGAAAGAAGGTAATTGCCCCATTCGAAGCGTTATTAAAATAATCTGTGACATCGAAGGAAAGCAGCTGTCCGGCGGCAATTCCACTCGTCACGCTATCTAATAGCTCATACTTGCTTGGCGTATTAAGAACATCACTCATGCGAGGCCAGCCTGTATGCGCCATATCCACGCTGGTTGGAAGAGTCGTCGACTTGTAGGCCCATACTTTGGCAATCGGATTTCCTCGGACAGCCACCTCTTCCGGACCTGCTCCTTCGTTTTGGGCCACCTGAATGCGCAAGTAGACCTTGTAACCGGCAGGAGCGTTCGCCGTTTTGTTAAATCGTACAAAAGCGTGATACTCCGCCGTGCCTCCAGTCTGAAACCCAATGTAATAAGGAGCCCCGACGTATGCCCCGTAACTGAAATCATGCCCCGCTATATTGTTAAGTGTCGGACCGGGCAAGGTGGCTGCTTGTGCTGTTCCAGCCCCGATAAAGCTTCCGAATATAAAATGAATTGCAATTATGCCCGCTAAAAAGCCTGTTAATCCTTTCCTTCTCACGTGTTCCTCTCCTTTGCTCATCCATCTATAATTCTATTCACCCTGATTATACCAATTTTCTCTGAACGCATTCTGAACCTTGGCGCGCTCCGCCACATCCGCACAATCGCAAAAAGCCCTCTTATCGAATGGATAAGAGGGTTTCTTCACAGCCATTTTATTTTTACACAAATCGCTTTACAGTTGCTTTAATGATAGCTTCCTATTAGGAATGATGAGAAATATCCTTGGATGCAGCGTAGCGAACCTCGTGCTCGCTCTCATTCATAAACGGCCAATAGTTTGCTTTCCCGAACATGCGCACCATGACTGGAATGAACAGCGGCAGCATAATGAGCGCGTACATGAACAATCCGCACAATACGAGTGTCGCGATTTGCAGCAGGGACATAACCCCAGAAGGCAGCATCGCTGCAAAAGTACCGCCAAGAATAATGGCAGCCGACATAATGACGCCGCCCATGCTCTTCATCGCTTTCAAAATCGCCTGTGTTGGCGATAGATCGCGATATTCCCGGAACCGATCCATGAGGAAAATACTGTAGTCGATGCCCAGCGCGACCAGCATAACGAATCCGAAGAACGGAACCGCCCAGCTAATGCCCGAGTTGCCAAGCAAGCGAACGAAAATAACTTCTGTTATCGCCATAGAGGTATAGAAGGTCAACAAAAGCGATGCCATCAAATAAAGCGGCATAACAATGGAGCGGAACAGGATGATTAGAATAATCGTAATGCCAATCAGCATCAGCATCATCGTACGAGAGTAGTCCTCGTTCGAAATATTATTCAAATCATGGTTGGAGCTAGTCACTCCGCCCACTGCATAATCAGCCTGCGCATAGGCTGTACCTTGAAGAGCACGGCCAACCGCGGCATTTAAATCGTCGATTTTCGCCATAGTCGCCATATCATACGGGTTGCCGCTGAAAATGACATCGAATTTCGCGCTCATCCGATCCTCGGACATATACACATCAAGAGCCTGCTGAAATTCGGGCTTCACAATCGCTTCCTCTGGAATAAACCAGCCTGTCATTTGTTTGTTCGACGAGGAGCCAAGCTCGCTCAAATAGCTTTTCGCTGACCCAAGCCCGTCGCTAACCTGCGTAATGCCATCCACGCTTTGATCAAGTCCATCCGTCAGCTCACTGAGCTGACCGTTCAAATCGGCAAAGCCAGCTTGTAACTCAGATTGACCGCTTGCCAGTTGATCAGCCCCCTTCGCTATGTCAGGAACCTTCGTTACAATTTGGCCTTGGCCAGCCGCAGCCTGCGCGATGCCCTGCTGAAGCTGGGAAATGCCCTGTGCCAGCTTCTCCAAACCTTTCGCAAGCTCGCCTTGGCCAGCCGATGCTTGCGAAAGTCCCGCATTCGCCTGCTTCAGCCCTTCATTAATACCGCCTAGCTGTCCATTGATTTGCGTCAGCTGCTCGCTGAGCATAGTCGCTGTCTGCTCCATTTGGGATGCAGCGCCCAATACCTGCGCATAATCGGCATCGCCTGCCAGCTCAGGGTACTTCTCGCCTAAGCCGCTGATGCCTTTGTGAAGATTCGCAAGTCCGCCTGCCAATTGCTGCTGTCCAGCGGCGATTCCACCGTAGGCTTGCGATAATTGCCCCACTCCTGCTTCCATCTTCTCATAATTCGTCAATAGCTCTTTGCTGGCCGCTGCCAATTGATCGGCGCTTGTTTTCGCTTGCTTCAATCCTTCAGCAAGCTCACCCGCTCCAGCGGAGCCATCATTTAGCCCTTGCTGAATGCGTTTCAAGCCATCCCCAAGCTGCACAATGCCGCTTTTCAAATCCTTCGTTCCCGCAGCGAGCTTACCCGCTCCTTCCACCGCTTCATTAAGCTTTGGTTCATTTTCACTCAGCTTGGTGCTCGCTTCGGCTAGGCCGCTGCTTATTTTCCCAAGACCTTCCTCACCTTTGTCAAGACCATCCTTCAGCGTTCCCACTTGATCCGATACTAATAAGTCGTCGACCTCATCTCCTGTTGGGCGGGTCGCACTGCGTACAATCGCTACACCTTCAACCTTCGAAAGCTCACGAGTAATTTGCTCAATGGTCGCCAGTCCATCCGTTGTATCCATCGGCACAGCTGTTTTGACTACTACTGTAGACGGCAGCGATTCACCAGGACCGAAGCTTTCCGAAATGATGTTAAAAGCTTTAACCGAATCATATTTATCGCCAATTTCATCGAGCGAATTAAAGGAAACATTGCCTTTGTACGCCACTAAAAAAGGAACCGTCAGCACCATAACGACAACCAGTGCCCAAAGCGGCTTGCGCAGCGAGAAGCTTCCAACAGCCCCCCATAGTCCGCTCTCCTTATGCTCAAGCGAGCCCTTCGACGGCCAGAACAGCTTGGCGCCTAACACCGACATGAAGAATGGCACAATTGTAAACAAGGCAATGAGCAAAATCGCGATGCCGATCGCTACCGCAACCGCCGAGCGATACAGGACGAACGTCGAAAAACCGATAGATGCAAATCCAACAAATACGGCGAGACCCGAAAACAAGACCGTCTTGCCCGCTGTTTTGTAGGTTGCCAAAATGGACTCCTGAATATCTCCTCCCCGATGTCCCAGCTCTTCCTTAAAACGGCTGATCAGCAAAATGCAATAATCCGTACCAATCCCGAATAAAACAGCAACCAGGAAAATTTGCGTAAAGTTCGAGAGTGGGAAATCAAAATATTCCACAAGAAACGCGACAATGGATTGGGATAGCAAATAAGTAAAGCCCACTGTCAGCAACGGCACAATCGGCGCTACGGCCGAACGGAACACCAGAAATAATATAATTAAAATAAAGCCCACGGTTATGAACTCTGTCTTCTTTAAGCCCTCTTGTGCGCTTGTCGCAACATCGTCACCGATAATCCAGCCGCCCGTATAGTAGTGCGCCATTGGAACATCCGAAACGGCGCTGTACAGCCCTTCTCGTATTCCAGACAGATCACCGCTGGAGGTGTCTACCTTCACAAGCACAAGCAGCGTCTTGCCATCCTCGGACAGCATTTGCTTTTTAAGCTCTTCCGTATCAAAATGCGTCGTAATCGAGGTAATATGATACTGTTCCTTCCCTGCCTTCAGCTTCTCCACACCTTGCTTGGCGGCTGCCAAGTCCGCATCGGATAAGCCTTCAGGATTATGGAACACAAGCACGGTGGAAGAGCCATTCCCCGCATCCTTGCCGCCAATCTCCTCAATCATTTTCTCGGCAATCGTGGAGGAGTACCCTTGCGGAACAGACACCTGCCCTTTTTCACGAACCAGCCCTTCCATATTCGGCGCGCTCATCATTAAACCGACTGTAACAAGCAGCCATGCAAGTATAAGTACCCATCTTAGCTTTAATACCGTCTTCATTGCTGTATTTCTCCTCCTTCTATCCCCTGCGTGCCAGACATAACTTTAGCCAGCTTCTCATAGGTAGTTATAAACTGCAGAGCTTCCTGCTCATCAAAATGCTGAATATACAATGCCAGCATTTCTTGAATTTTCAATTCAGACTGATCGGTAAGCTGCTCGCCCGCCGGCAAAAGCTTCAAATAAGTAACACGCCTGTCCTTCGGATCCTGC